>DASXSR010000356.1:0-5300 GCA_036505875.1 Blastocatellia bacterium
ACAGGAGATGAAGCGCTTGCGCGAACAAGAGAATGAGAAGCTGACAAGCTACGGCTGGGTGGATGAGAAAGCAGGTGTAGTAAGAATTCCAATTGAAGAAGCGAAGAAGCGTTTGTTGGAGAAGGGAATTCCGACGAGGAAGAAATGAAGAAGGAGATGTTGGCTTCCGACTTTGTGAAATACCTCCTTGCCCGAGTATATGACGCTGCTTCGCAAGTTTGACGTGGCCTTCTATGAAAGATACTTATTTGATTTTCCAGAATAGATTTGGACTTCGAGCGGCACATTTCACCCCTACGGGGTTCGGGTCGTCGTCGCGCCGTCGCTATAAACATCGCACTCCTACGGAGTTGAGGAGCTCCATTCTCGGGTCGAAGCGGAAACCGATCCTGGCAGCAATACACCCGGCGTTGCGCACACTCGCCGCTGTTGCTTTACCCTTTTTCCTTTTCCCTTTTGCCTGTCCCCTTACGACATTGGCTCAGGGATGGGCGCAGACTCCACCACCGCTGAGTAGCGAAGACCCGGCAGCAGCCAAAGTTCGGATGCTCGAGAGTGTCGGAATCGATCAACGACTCGGCGAGCATCTCCCTCTCGATCTGACGTTTCGAGATGAAAGCGGAGCGACCGTGCGCCTCGGCGCCTACTTCGGCAAGCGCCCGGTCGTGCTCGCGCTCGTCTACTACACCTGCCCGATGCTCTGCAATCAAGTGCTTAACGGACTGACAAGCGCTCTCGATGTCGTTTCCTTCAGCGTCGGCAAGGAGTTTGAGGTCGTCACGGTGAGCTTTGATCCTCGCGACACCTCGGAGGTCGCGCGAAACAAGAAGGAAGCTTATATGCAATGGTACAAGCGCCCGGGCGCCGCGGAGGGATGGCACTTCTTGACCGGAGACAAAGCAGCGATCGACAAGCTAACACAAGCCGCGGGCTTTCACTTCAAGTTCGATCCGGCTACGAATCAGTTCATTCACGCAAGCGGAATCATGATCGCAACTTCTGAAGGCAAGCTCGCTCGCTATTTCTACGGCATCGAGTACGCGCCCAAGGATCTGCGGTTGGGACTGGTCGAAGCCTCCGATAATCATATCGGCACGCCCGTCGATCGGCTTCTTTTGTATTGTTATCACTACGATCCGTCGGCGGGGAAATACGGCGCGGTGGCGATGAACATCTTACGTCTCGCCAGCGTCGCAACGTTAGTCGGCATCGTTCTAATGCTCTTTCTGTTTCGCCGGAGACTCGCGCGCGCAAACGCGGGAGGTGTGGTCTAGCATATGCAGTTGAGCATCCCATTTTCGCCGGACCAGGCCTCGAGCTATTCGGGTCGAGTCGATGCGCTGTTCGCGTTTCTCTGTGTATTAACGATCCTGTTTGGGGCGGTCATCACTCTTGTGATCATCTACTTCGCGATCAAGTACCGGCGTAGAAAAGAGGATGAGATCCCTCGTGGGGTCGAGGGATCGATGAGGCTCGAATTGTTCTGGACCATCGGTCCTTTCCTGATCGCGATGGGAATATTCCTGTGGGGCTCGAGTCTTTATTTCACAATGTACCGACCTCCCGACGAGGCTTTGGAAATCTACATCGTCGCAAAACAGTGGATGTGGAAGTTTCAGCACCTTGACGGCCAACGCGAAATCAACGAGTTGCACGTGCCGGTCGGCCGCAAGGTCAAGATCACTATGACCACCGAAGACGTTATCCACAGTTTCTTCGTGCCCGCGTTTCGGATCAAGATGGACGTGGTCCCGGGCAAGTACAGCAAGGTTTGGTTCGAGCCGACCAAGCCCGGGCGTTATCACCTCTTCTGCGCCGAGTATTGCGGGACCGGTCATTCGAGGATGATCGGATGGATTGATGTAATGGAAGCTTCAGAGTATCAGGCGTGGCTTGCAGGAGGCGCCGCCGAGGGATCGCTGGCCTCGTCGGGAGAGAAACTATTTCAGCAGTTGGCTTGCAACACTTGTCATCGAAGCGATGCGCAAGGGCGAGGCCCTGTACTCGAAGGGTTGTTCGGAAAGGCTGTGCAATTGTCGGACGGGTCGACAGTTATCGCCGACGAAAACTACATTCGCGAATCGATCCTCAACTCGCAGGCCAAGATTGTTGCCGGCTTTCAAAAGCCTTCAATCATGCCGACGTTCCAGGGCCTCATCAGCGAAGAGCAGGTGTTGCAGCTCGTCGCTTACATCAAGTCGATTGGAACGAAGCAGCCCACGGAGGGCGGCGCTGCAAAGCCGCAGCCGCCGACGACTCAACAATAGGTCAGCTTAAATATGGAAACGGCAGCTGAAGTTGTTCCGCCTCGCACTCATTACGTAAACGCCAGGTACGGCGTCAAGTCGTGGCTGTTGACGACCGATCACAAGCGAATAGCGCTGCTTTACCTCGCATCGGTGACTTTCTTCTTCTTCGTCGGCGGGTTCTTCGCGGTGTTGATTCGCCTCGAGCTGCTGACGCCGCAAGGCGATCTCGTCCAAGCCGAGACCTACAACCGGCTGTTCACCATGCACGGCGTGGTGATGATCTTCTTCTTCTTGATACCGGCGATCCCGGCGGTGCTGGGAAATTTCCTCGTCCCACTAATGGTAGGGGCAAAGGATCTCGCGTTCCCTAGGATCAATCTGCTGAGCTGGTACATCTACACTCTAGGCGCGACGTTTACGGTGATCGCGATTCTGCTTGGCGGCGTCGACACGGGTTGGACATTTTACACTCCATACAGCTCGACATATTCGAACGGCAACGTGATATTGACCGGTTTGGGTGTGTTCATCGTCGGCTTCTCGTCGATTCTCACCGGCTTGAATTTCATCGTAACTATTCACACCATGCGGGCGCCCGGGCTGACGTGGTTCAGGTTGCCGTTGTTTATCTGGTCTCATTACGCCACTAGTCTGATCATGATCCTCGGCACTCCCGTCATCGCGGTTACGATCTTGCTGCTCGCGCTCGAGCGACTGGCGCATATAGGAATCTTCGACCCGGCGCTTGGCGGTGACCCGGTGCTGTTCCAACATCTCTTCTGGTTCTACTCGCATCCCGCTGTGTACATCATGGTGTTGCCGGCGATGGGCGTGATCAGCGAGCTTGTAGCGAACATGACCAGAAAAAATATCTTCGGCTACAAGTTTGTTGCGTTCGCGAGCATCGCCATCGCGGTGTTTGGGTTTCTGGTTTGGGGCCATCACATGTTCGTCAGCACCCAATCGGTGTACGCGGGAATGGTCTTCTCGATTCTGAGTTACGCGGTTGCGATTCCGTCGGCGGTGAAGGTTTTCAACTGGACAGCGACGCTTTACAAAGGGTCGATATCCTACAACACTCCGATGCTCTACGCTTTCGGTTTCATCGGGTTTTTCATCATCGGCGGAATGACCGGTCTGTTCCTGGCGGCGCTTGGGGTCGACATTCACGTTCACGACACCTACTTCGTGGTGGCGCACTTCCACTACATCATGGTGGGTGGGACGATCATGGGTTATCTGGGCGGTTTGCATTACTGGTGGCCTAAGATCAGCGGGCGAATGTATCCCGAAGGCTGGGCGCGTTTTGCGGCGCTGGTAATCTTCGTCGGGTTCAACCTGACCTTCTTTCCGCAATTCCTGCTCGGATACATGGGCATGCCGAGAAGATATTACGCCTACCCCGAAGAATTCCAAGTTCTGAACGTGATGTCATCTGCAGGCGCGTCGATTTTGGGAGTCGGTTACTTGATCCCGATGATCTACCTCATTTGGTCGATGAGGTATGGTCCGCACGCTTCGGCGAATCCCTGGGGCGCGTTCGGACTCGAATGGAGGACGAGTTCGCCGCCGCCTACGCAGAATTTCGAAGAGACTCCGGTGGTGACGTGGGAAGCTTACGAGTTCCATCCTCGCGAGGAGAGGGAAGCCCTCGGGGTTATGGACGTCCTGGACCGGACGCTGCGTCCCAATGTTAATGTCGGAGATCGAGGATAACAGATGGCAACACACGCCGGGTTGGCGCATCACTTCGATGACGTCGAGCAACAACGAGAAGCCGGGACGCTCGGGATGTGGGCGTTTCTGGTGACCGAAGTGATGTTCTTCGGCGGTTTGTTCATGGCGTACATACTCTACCGCTGGAAGTATCCGTCCGAGTTTGCTGTCGCAAGCAACAGCCTCAACGTCACGATGGGTTTCATAAACACGCTGGTGCTGATTTGCAGCAGCTTAACGATGGCGTTGGCGGTTTACTTTTCGCAGATCGGCAATCGCAGGCTGATCACCGTCTTCCTGCTTCTGACGATGGTGTTAGGCACGACGTTCCTTGTCATTAAAGGCTTTGAGTATCACGAGAAGTACGTCGAGCATCACGTTCCCGTCAGGTTTCCGACTTATGAATTCAAATGGGAGCCGCACGTTTCGGATCACGCCGGCGCGCACGAAGCAACCTCGCTCGCGGTCGACACAGGGAGAGTCGAGATGTTCTTTTGGCTGTACTTCGCGATGACCGGCGTGCATGCATTACATATGATAATCGGCTTGGGAATTCTTACGACTCTAGTCATCATGACGCGCCGGGGGAGATTCACGCCCGAGTATCACTCGCCAGTCGAGCTGTCGGGGTTGTACTGGCATTTTGTAGATATCGTGTGGATTTTCCTGTTCCCGCTTTTGTACTTGATAGGCGCTCATCTTCATCGATAGAGGATAGAATGCGAGAGCACATCGTTTCGCCGAAAGTATACTTCGCCGTTTTTACGGCCCTCGCAGTGTTTACAGTCGTGACTTGGAGCGTAGCGAAGCTTGACCTCGGGTTCTTAAACGTAGTCGTTGCATTGACCATCGCCGTGATTAAGGCCACTCTGGTTGTGCTGTATTTCATGCATGTCCGGTGGAGCTCTCGCCTGACCTGGGTTTTCGTGTGCGCGGGATTCTTCTGGCTTGCGATCATGGTGGCCCTCACGTTGAGCGATTATTTAACCCGCGGATGGCTCACGGTCGCCGCGCCGTGACAAAGGCGCACTCCAGCACTGCGACAACACTACACGCGCCTTGCTGGGATCCCGCAGCGTTGCTATCATCCGCTCATCGAAGACAAGCTGGCATAGTTTCTAATAGGGAGCTGATCGTTATGCATATGAAGCTAATCTGGATAGCCGCCGCGAGCTTTGTGATGGCTGCGACCGGCTTGGCAGCCGAACAAGGTCGTAAGACTGTTGTGTACGATGGCATTGCTAGTGAGGTGAAGGTTTCGCCGGAGGCGTCGAACGATCTCTGGGTGACTTTGAAAGATTTGACTCACGCTACGAGATTCGTTGTCAAGCCTCA
>DASXSR010000357.1:0-10067 GCA_036505875.1 Blastocatellia bacterium
GTTCCCTGGACCGTCACCGAGCCCTCTTGCATCGCTTCGAGCAGCGCCGCTTGGGTCTTTGGCGGCGTGCGATTGATTTCATCGGCGAGGATGATGTTGGCGAAGATAGGACCCTTGATGAACTCGAGCTCGCGGCGTCCGGTGGAGCGATCTTCTTCGATGATGTCGGTACCGGTGATGTCCGACGGCATCAAGTCAGGCGTGAACTGGATTCGCTTGAATGAGAGGTCGAGCACGTTTGCGATCGTGCGTATCAGCAGCGTTTTGGCAAGTCCGGGCGCGCCGGTGACCAGCGAGTGCGCGCCGACAAACAGAGAGATAAGCGCCTGATCGACGACTTCGTCCTGGCCGATGATGACCTTGCGGACTTCGTGAAGAATCTGCTCGCGCGCCGCAACCAGCCGATCGAGCAGCGCGTCTTCTCTTATGATTTCTTGGGTATCTATAGCCATTAAGTCTCCGGTTTCTGGTTATTAGATGAGCGGCGGGAAATCCCGTAGGGATGGAATGTTTATAGAACGAATTTGCGCCGCAGGTTCTAGCTCCGTAGGAGCGAAATGTGCCGGCGTAGCGCGAATCTCGTCGGAATTTATCAGCAACACTTTTCACTCCTACGGAGTTTTGTATCCTCGCAGTTCGCGCTAACTATAAACATCTCACTCCTACGGAATTCAACGCCCATCTCACTCAGCGCGCCGTCGCTTCGCGACGTCCCCTTAATGCGTCAACGCATAAAAGACGTAGTTGACGCCGAATTTGTAAGCGGTATTAGTGTCATCGATCGGCTGGAAAGGATCTGTCGACCACTGCCACCAGTCGCTCACGTCGTTGTTGAAGTTGATGATCATCATCAGTCGCCCGTGCTTGTCTTCGACACCATAGAACTCAGGCTTGCCGGGCTCGGCATACGCCGTACGAACGTCGAGAGTCTTTATCGAAAAGAAGCAGTTGAATATCGGATGCGTTACATCCAACAGCTTCATCTGGTATTCAGGCTCGGGAAATGCTTGCTTGAGATAGTATTGAAAGTTCGCCATCTGGTTGAATCCTCTGCGATTCCGGAAGTCGTCGACCAGCAAGAACCCGCCGCGCAAGCAGTACTCGCGCATTCCCTTGATCTCAGCATCAGTCAACTGCATTACCCCTACTTCGCACATATAGGCGAAGGGATACTTCATCAGATTTGGATCGTCAAACTGAAAGATGTATTCGTTCTCGTCGAGCACGACCGGCAGCTTCGAGAGCTCCGAAAGAATTTTTGAAAGATGCAGCCCGGCTTCAGGATAATCATGTGACCACATCTCGCCCCGGTCTCCGAGGAACGCCCCGGGATACATCGGGGCGATTTTTACTCGCGCGAATTTGAACTTGTCGGATTCATCCTGCTTTTCGCCGAGCCGGTCGTCCTCGTAATGAAAGGGCCTATCGGATTTGTCTGCGGCCACCGAGAGAGAAACCGGCGCTAGCACCAAGATGAGTGAGGCCACCGTTGTTACAATTGCAGTGCAATTTGCAATTCTCAATTTGCAGATTTCAGTTTTCAATTCTCAATCCTCGATCTCGACTTTCTCACTTGCTCGCTCTGAGCTTAAGCAACAGCTCCTGCGCCTTCTCAAATCCCGGCGCGATCTCGAGTGCGCGCAGAACTTCGCGACGGGCCTCCTGATGATCGCCCGACGCCTCGAGCGCGCGCGCAAGATCGTAATGTGCTTCGGCTAGATCAGACGGCGCAAGCGCAATTTGAACTTTGAACTCGCGAATCGCTTCGGGGAGACTGCCAAGCTCAAGATAAACGCCGCCCGCCAGCTTGTGCAAGCTCGCATCGAACGGTTGAATGTAGAAGCTCTGCTTGAGCGCGTCGACTGCAGCCTTGCGATCGCCCATCGCAAGCCTCAATCGCGCAAGCTTGGCCAGCGCGCCGGCATCGGTCTCGTTGTACTTGACTAGAGTTTCAAGCGGCGCCGCCGCTTCGCTGTTTTGCTTTCGCGACTCATAGATCTCCGCCAGCATCGTGTACGGGTTGCCCTGCCCGGCGTAGTATGGGAACAATTCCGCGGCGCGGCGAAGGTGTTCGATCGCGTGCTCGGCGTCGCCCTCTTTCTTGTACATCGCGCCGAGCTGGAGACGAGCAAAGTAATCATTCGGTTTCGCGTTGACCATCGCAAGCAGCGCTTCTTTTGAAAGGTCTTGTCCTGCTACAGCTCGAGCCGGACCGGAGCCAATCGCTTCAATCCAGGCGGCAGTCTTGGCCCGAATGAAATCACCGAATGCTTTGTCGAAATCGGCGGGTGCAAGCTTCAGCACACGTTGCAACACGTCGGGAGTCTTGGCGCCTTCTTTGTAGGCCGCGAGCATTTTCAAGATAGCGTCAAAGCCGAACCTATCATCAACAAACTCGCACACCATCGACGCTTGAAAGTAAGCCAGCGGAACTCCGTCCGGCCGCTTGGGACGCATAAACGCGCCGTCCAGGTCGTTGATCTTGACGAGCCGGTTGTCGCTAATCGCTTTTAGATTCTGAACTGACCAGTTGTCGCCCCAACCCGGTCGCGCGCGTCTCTCCTCGTAAACCGACAACCCCTCGGAAAACCAGCGTGGTATCCGATGGTCGGTCATCTCCAGCGTGATCACGTGAGTGAACTCGTGCCACAGCGTGCTGCCCCAGTTGAACTCCCCCGCTCTGCGCGCAGACGGGCTGTCCAGCGCGATCACCTGGCCAAAGCAAACACCAAGCGCGCCCAATCCCGGAAGCCCCAGAGCGCGAACGGCGAAGTCTTCGTGGTTCTCGAACACCTCGACTGAAATCGGCGAGCGCGGCGTGAAATGATATTTGCTGCTGAGCTTCTTATAAGCCTCTTCCAACAAGTCAGCGGCGTACACCGCTAACGCGCCGTTCTCCTTAGCCGACGACCTGATCAAGAACGGCCCGCGCACGGTGTCCGCGTAGTCCTTCATCGAGTCTAGAAGGTCGAGCGTGTTCTTGGCCCAGATATTATACGGATCGCCTTTGAAGGCCCGCTCCAGCTCCGCGCGTCCTTCTTCAATCTTGCCGACTCGCAGCAGCTGAATGCCAAGCTGCGTTCGCGCGCTCCACAAGTTTGGGGACAGCTCGATTGCCCGGCGCTCAAACTCGACTGCGTCCGTGTAGCGACGATTGTTGACCGCGAACGTGGCGAGCGTGTCCAATATTTCGCCGGCTCGGGGGTTAATTGCGAGCCCGCGTTTGATTTCGGCATCGAGCTCGCTCCTTTTGTCAGCCAGATAAAACATCGCGGCTCGCACCGCGATTGCGTCGAGGGCGTTTGGGTTGATCTTCAACGCACGATCGATCTCTTGTGTCGCCGCTTCGTAGCTGCTGGATTCGACGTCGATGACCGCGCGATGCACGAGCGCCGCTATGCAATTTGGATTTACCTCGAATGCTTTGTAGATTGCCGCCAATTGCGCTTCATTCGATTCGAACTGTCTGCTCTTTGCCAGCCCGACGAGCGCGCGCGTCGAGTTCGGGTTGATTTTGAGCGCGTCTGAGAACAAGCTCGCCGCCACAGCATAGTCGTATGTAAGGTTATGCAGCTCGCCTTGACCGATGAACGCGTCGGCGAAAGTCGCATCGGCCTCACGAGCGTCGATGAACAACTCGTTTGCGTCTTTGTACTTTTCTAGAATGACAAGGCCCTCGGCAATCGTCGCAAGCTCTTGGGCGGAGCGAGGAGACGCGTCGTTGTAGTAGCGGATGAGCTCCTGGGCTGTTGCTCGGGTCTCGTCTTCCTTCCCCTGAACGCGAAGCGCGCGGGCGCGTCCGAGCGTCGCGCCAAGCCAGACAGCGCCTTTGGAATCTCGCGCGGCACGTTCAAACTCGGACGCTGCTTCTGAGTAGCGGCCGGTTTCAAATTCAATCTCGGCAAGCTCCACTCGCACAGGCACTTCGCTCGGGTGTGAACTCAGAAAGTCACGCGCTCTCTTTTCAGCGCTGGAATAATCGCCTGTTTCGATCTGCGCACGGATGAGCCCTTCGACCGCGCCGGTATCGTTTGCGGTCTTCTCCAAAAGCGCAGTGAAGACAGATATCGCCTCTTTATAGCTGCCGTGTTTGAGCAGGTCTCGCCCGCGGGTGATCGAGACTTCTTGCGCCGAGCTGAACGAGCAACCCAGAAAAAGCACCAAAGTTAAGAGCGCGAGCAACGCCGCAAAGCTTGTATAGGCGGACCTCGGTGGCCGTCCCTCTTTCCGCACCGACACGCTCGTCTGCACCCGAGGCCGTGCAAAGCATGTATGGGCGGCCCTCCGTGGCCGCCCCTCTTTCCCCTTCGACGCTTTCACCTGCACCGGAGTCATTCAATCCTCACTCATATTTAATACCGAAGCCGGTGAAGGGATAGAACTGCGGCTTCGACACGTAACCGCGTTTCACTGGATTCAGGACGATGTATTCTATAGTCTCTCTCAAATCGTCGTCATTTCTAATAATGTGGTCGTTGAACTTTGTATGCCAGAGATGCTTGCCCAAGAATTGCTCCGGGTGAAGCCGCGGCCAGTTCTTGAGCTCGACTGCTTCGGGACGTAAGGCTGCCCGCCATTCCATCAAAGCAGCCAATAGCGTTCTGGTTTCGACTCCAGCCGTCTTGTTAATCGAAGTTGAGGGCAGTGCCACCTTTTGTTCTTGAACAATCTCGCGGCTGCGCTTCCAGTAAAGTTGTGTCGTGTAGCTCTTGAATGCCCCGAGTGCTGCCGATAGCGTCTTTCCGGCTTCCGTCACACCGGCAAGAACGTGAAGGTGGTCCGGCATCAGCGTGTATGCCTCAAGCCGAATGCGTGCCTGCGTCTCGCCGTGAAGCAAGGCCGCCAAAACAGACTTGGCCAGCTTTACGTCGCCAAAGACCGGCCTTGATACGTCCGTGTCGATTGTCACGAAGTACAGGGCCGATGTGTCGGTATAGTCGAAGCCGAGCAAACGTAGAGTGTTGTACCGACGCGGATATGGAAAGTCTGGCGACGTGGGCATGGCAGTAAAACCACCGAGGGGCGGCCACGGAGGGCCGCCCGTACAAGCCTCCTACTTTTTCTGCTTCGTCTTAATTTCTTGATTCACCTTTGCCAGCTCGACCAGCAAGCGTTCAAGCTCGGCGTCGTAATCCTCTTGCTTCATATCGCTCTTGCGAGCCTTCAGCTTCTCGATTTCTTCCTCGAGCCTTTGACGTTCCTTGATCAATCGCCCAATCTCGACGTCGCCAGCTGCTTCTTCAATTTGCTTCGAGTCGAGGTAGACAATCTTCGCCAGGTTGCCGTCGCCGCCAGTCGCTTCTTCGTGACCCACGCCGTCCCCGTTGTCGTCAATCAGCGCGTGCTCGGTCGCAAGACGATTCTTCTCTTTGTACCAATCAGCGGTCACTTTGATCGCGTAGTTGAAAGCTTCGAGAACAGAGATGCGCCCGTTCTTGTCTGCATCCGCCGCGCCGTCGGTCAGCCCTGCGATGAAATGTTCTGCAAACACAGTACCGTTCTGCTCATTGCCGCTGCGAGTGGCGGTGATCACGATTCGGCCTGCGGCCGAGACCGGCTTGATAAACTCGCCCGACGAACTTGAGCAGTTCACGAAGACAACTCTTTTGTTCGGCAATGTGTTGATTAATGTTGCGTAATCTTTTGCGCTCAAATCGGGCCCGACTAGATTGAACTTCGCTTGCTGATTGTCGAACGAACCGTGCCCGATTAAGACGATCACCACCAGGCTGTCCGCGTTTGCGGCGGACTTGATCGACGCAAACGCATTACGGACTTCCTCGGCGGTCGAGCGCTTTGAGCGCGGCGCATCGGAGTTGTGCGAGCCGTCTTCCGCGCCCATCGCTGTGACCTCAGTAAGCAGCGATACATTCTTATCTGAGAAGCCGAGTTGATTCGTGAGCACGTCGTAGAGCTGGAGCGCCTGGGCGGTGAACTTTTTCTTGTAAGTCTCTTCGCCGCCGACCCCGGCGACTATCAAGGCAAACTTGTTCGGATCTACCGCGCGCTGAGTTCTGGTTTCCCGAGCCGATTGCGCAGTTGCGGACGTGCTTGGCTGTTGCCCGGTTTGACGATCAGCGCTCAGCGCGCAGGAGCATGAGCCCATCATCGTAGAGACGCAGAGAACGCCAAGCAGCCGCAGAGCAAAATTTCTGCATGCTGGGAGCGCAGGCGTCTCGCCTGCCCGTTGTTCCCCAGAGGCCGAAGCAGGCGAGACGCCTGCGCTCCCAGCTCTGCGCAGGTTGTTCGTTCTCTTCGTCTCGGCGGCGAATGATTTCATTATGCGCTACCAACTGAACGTTTCTAAGCAAGCCCTTTGCGCTTGCGAATAAACCACTCACCTGCCGCAAGCCCGACCACCAGAAGAAAGTTTATCGGCATATCCCAAAGGTCATAGGGCACTCGCTCCGAGCTTGCGCTCTCGCTGTGAATCAGATCGTCAAGCAGTTTGTCGGTCTGAGCGCCGGTGTAATAACCCCCGCCTGTCTCGCTTGCGATTCGCTTAAGCAACTCTCGGTTTTGCGCGGCGTTGCGCGCCTCCCGGTTGAGCGGTCCGACTATGAAACTCGTTTGTCCCGGCGCAAGCGTTGCGCTCTTGGAGCCCGCGCGCCGAGCGGTCACCTCGATACGATACAATCCGTCCTCTTCGGGATGAAACGAGCTTGCATACCCTTCGAAGCCGCCCTCAATCGTCTGCTTCAATGGAACATCGACGCCTCGGCCCGAAGGCGTCGTGATGTGCGCCGATACCGCAGCGTCGCTGATCTTAATGAATTTCTCATCGGCGACTTCGGCGCGGATGCGCACCTGCTCATTCGTGCCGTAGAAGCTCCGTTCGGTGGACGCCTCAACCGGACGCGGAGTCGATTCCACCGTGTAGCGCATCAGGTTGCGCCAGAAAGTTTCAAAGGATTTGTCCTTGAACTCGAGCATCATCCGCCAACGCCAGGTGTCCGAAGCGAGCAGCGCCATCGACTTGCCGCGCCCGTATCTTTCTTCAACGAGCAACGGCGCAACTCGATTCTTTTCTTTTATGCTTCGAGCTTCGAGGATCACCGACGCGCCCGGTTTGGTATCGGTAATGAGATCGGGCAGCGTGACCGCGGGCATCTGTTCCCAAGCCTTTGCGTTCGCGTCCGGTTGGTCAACCAATCGCGCAGCCGGATGATCGCGGCCTCGATCTGCGGGTGCGGCTTTGAAAGCTTGATTCTCGCCAGGCATCTCAGGCGGACCATTGAGGTAGATGGGCAACAGATCAGCCAACGGCGTGTTCCCGTAGCCGCCCATGTTGAACGACTTGGATCCACCGAGTGCCAGGAGCGTTCCTCCGCGACGCGACACGAATTGCTCGACAGCTTTTAACTGATCAAACGTGAAGAAGGTTGCTTCCATGCTGCCGAGAATAAGCGCGTCGTATTTGAACAGCTCTTCTTCGGATTTCGGGAATCCGTTCACAAGTTCGTCCGCGTTCTCGACTCCCTGGCGATAGAACTTGCCGTCGGCTGAACGCAGCACTGACACCAGAATAATGTTCTTCTCTTCGGCGACCGCCTCGCGCAGCTTGGCGTATTCCCAACGCGGTTCGCCCTCAATGTGAAGGATTTTCGGCTTCCAATCGACGACCTCGATAGCAAGCTCCTGTGAGTTATTGTCTGGCACAGGATCATCGGCTGCAGGCTTGGCGGTCAGGGTGTAACGATGAACCCCCGGCGACGATGGAGTGAAAGTCACACGCGCGACCGTAGTAACGTCGCCTTGCACCGCGACTTCCTGCGAGCGCAGGAGGTGGTTGTCTTCGTTGAGGTCAATGGTGACGCTCTTGCGGGAGCCGTTTGCTCTTACCAGCAGCTCGCAAGTGACCGGCGATCCCGACAGCGCTCGTCTAGGGGCAGTCGCGCGCACCACTTCGACGTCACCCTCAAGGCGGTCGGGGCCAACTCCGATGACGAAGACCGGTAAGCCGCGTGAGCGAAGGTTGGCGAGCGTAGTTGCGAGGCCCACGGAGCGCTCGTCGTCGCTGGCGCCGGAGTTATTTGCGCCGTCGCTGATCAGGATGATTCCCGACATCGGCAAGCCCGCTGACTCGCGAGATGCCTGATCGAGCGTTGATGCCAGATTCGTCTCGTCGCCGTCTGCTGAAATATCGGCTGCATTTTGCACTCTCTCGGCGGTCGACGCGAACTTGTAAGGCCGAAGCTTGAACTTGTCCGCAAGCGCCAGGTAAAAGGCGCTATTCGCTGACATCAATTGTTTCAACGCGTCGAGTCGCGTGCGCCCGCCGTCATCGGGAAGCTTCATGCTCGATGAGTCATCCATCATCACCGCGACGTAACTCGACTGCGGGATGACCGAGGGCACGACGATCACCGGTCTCATGACGCAGAAGAGAATAACCGCTACGAGCGCGCACCTCAGGGCGATCAATCCGACTCGCCAACGCGGAGCGAGTCGTACGCCGCGACTTGCGTAGATGAAGTAAACGAGCAAGGCGAGCGCGGCTGCGAGCGCGATGATGATAATGATTGACGGGCGCGCGCCGAAACTAAACTGGCTCTTTGAGAAGAGCGCCTGTCTTCGATTGAACAGAAAACTTACGACCTGTTCCAAGAATCAGCTCCCAACTATCAGTGCGCTCTCCGTCACCACCATGACGATGTGCGATGGAGTTATTGTAAAGGTTAACGCCGCAAGCCGCAAAAAGATTTGAAATGTCTTCGAAAAATGGGAAGTAGAACCCTAGCGTGAGGGGAACGCCGTCTTCTAAGACAGTATCCTTTTGGCGTTCAGTGCGATCAAGACGTTATTCAGTGCCAGAAAACCATCGTGGGCAGCAGCGATCAAGTGTGACACGAAGGGTGAATCAGGCACTGCACACTAATATTTTCAACGCCATGGAAGGCACGGGTCGCGAAATCGCAAAAGTCCAAAGACGATCGAAGGAACCAGGGCACAAAGAAGAGCCCCGGTCCCTTCGCTCGACAGCTTAGTGACCCTGGGACTACTTCTTTTCGCTCTTCGAGGCGGAAAGCATTGCCTCGATTCGAGCCAGCCGCTCGGCAAGCTCTGCATTCTGTTTCGCGAGCTTTGATAGCTCCACGTCCTTCTGAGCGATGTTGTCATTGAGCGTCGAGATGTAAATGTGGGCCTTCTCGATCTCCTCCAGCATCCCGCGCATGCGCGCGCCGATCTCGACGAACTCTCGACCCTGCTCATCAACCTGTTTGGCTCCCACCGCAGGCAAATGTTTATTGTTCCACATGAATGCCGAATGATCCTCGATCGATTCGACGGTGTAGGACGGTTCGAAGACGTAGTCGGCAAAAAGCTGAACACCACGCTGGAAAATGGATCCGTTAATGTCTATTTTTCCTGCGGGAGTGGCCGTACCGATGCCGACATTGCCTGTCCCGCCTTTAAATACTACCTTGCCATTTTGGAAGTTGATGTCCTTTGTGTTGTTGGAGAACATCACAAAAAGGCCATCAGTACGGCTTGTCTCTACGTCCGAGTTATTGATCGAGAATGTGCCGCCGCTCGTCATGTTTTCAATGGCGAAAGTATTGGCAGCAGCCCCACCCGCGTCAATCGTAAGCTTAGAAGACGGACTCGCTGTGTTAACCCCGACGTTACCGCTAGCGCTGATGTCGATGCTGCTGGTCGGCGCGCCTGGTCGTATGCGGAATGGCAAGCGACTTCCACCGGTGACATCGCGCACAAAGAAATTGGCCTCGTTGCCCGCTATGTCCCAGGTTTGCGCGGTGAAGCCGCCGGAATTATTCTGCTCCAAACGGATCGCAGGCGTGTCGGTTGTATTGGCATGCACATCTAACACGGGGGTTGATGTGCGAAGTCCCAGCTTACCGCTGCTGGCAACGAAAACAGAATTCGTAGGAGCACCGGCTATGATCGTGAATGGAACCTTGGCTCCCGTTATGTCCTCAATCGAGAATTTGTTCGCCCCGCCGCTAGCCGAATCGTTGGCGGTGAGCTGCCAGTCGTTGTTGGGGAAGCCCGCGGAAGTCGAGGTGTCATCAAACTTGATTCGGGTGTTGTTTTCTTTCAGTCTG
>DASXSR010000358.1:0-32645 GCA_036505875.1 Blastocatellia bacterium
TGTTTGATTGACCCCTCATCGATTTCAGCACGCTGCTTCAGCCATCGTCGATACATCGCAATCGGGTCGCGCGCTTCCCAATATTCTCGAAGCTCCTTCGCCACATAGTTCATATCGTCATGCTCGCCGTGACCTCGCCGGCGAAACGTCTTGAACTCGATCAACGCCGGGCCCTTGCCGCTTCTAGCATGCTCGATTCCCCGACGGGCCGCGCTGATAACCGAGAACAAATCGTTGCCGTAAGCCGTCTCAGCGTAGACGCCAAAAGCAGGAGCGCGGTCGGCGACATTCTTCACCGGCATCTGCTTTTCGCACGAAGTCGAGTAGGCGAACTGATTCACCTCGCAGATGATCACCAGCGGGAGCTTGTGTATCGACGCGAAGTTCAAACCCTCATAAAAATCGCCCGGGCTCGTCGCGCCGTCGCCGGTGAAACAGAGACACACGTTAGACTGGCGGCGAAGCTTGAACGCGAGCGCATAGCCCGCACCCGCCGGAATCCAAGAAGCCATCGAGCCGTTGTGGTACGGGAAGATTCCGTACTCGTTCAAATCCGCCAGAAAGAGTCCAAGCTCGCGCCCGTGTGAAGGCGCCTGGTCCTTTCCGAACCACCGAGCCATCACGTGCTCAGGCTTTACGCCGCGATAGAACCAAGCCGACAGATTTCGCGCAACGGTCGAGAACAAATCGCCCTCCGTAAGTTGACTGACGGTTCCGACCGACGTCGCCTCCTGCCCCATCCCAAGATACACGGCGCCGAAGATTTTCCCTTGCCGATACAGCGCGGCAAGCTTTTCCTCGAATGTTCGAGCAAGCCTCATCGCTGAATACATTTTCAGCAGCTCTTCGCGCGTGAAGGGAAGTTCGGACTGGGTCGCTTGAATGTCGGTGGGGTAGTCGGGCAGCGTGATCTTCGGCCAAGTCTGCGACATCGAATCAATCCCTTGCCGCGCCCTTTGTGAAATTCGTCACCACGCCCGCCGAGGTGAGCGCGCGGCGCATCTCCTCAGGTATTGGCGCCGACTTGAGTGTTCCGTCTTCGTTGATGCGCGCGTACACCCGGACAGCGGTGCCTTCGGTCACCGGCTCGCCGGTTAACGTGCGTTTCGCTGTGCAGTGCCAATGCAAGGTCCGCTCGCGCATTTCTGTGAGCACGAGCTTGAGCGTGACCCGATCGCCGTAAGCTGCTGGCCCGATGAATCGAAAGTGAATTTCGCCCATCACAAACGTGGTGCGATCGTTCTGAATCATTTTGTCGATGGGGTACCCGAGCGTGCGAAACAACTCATGCTCGGTGTCGTTAAACCACGCTAACATGCGCGGATAGTAAACCAGTCCGAAGGGGTCCGACTCACCCCAGGCTACCGATATTTCGCGCCAGTACATCATCCTGCGTTAGTCCTCTTTCGAGACTTCTCCCAGCGCGGCGGAACCAAGCGACGCTTCCGGTCATCGCTCATCGTAATCGCCGGCTCATCCAGATTCACTCTATCCCAAAGCTTGCACGTCACCTGCTTGTGCATCTGATCGAGCCCCTCACAATAATTCGTGTACACGCAGCGTCGAATCTCATTTCCCCGCCCCAATCGCATCTTCAAAAACCAATCCGGGTCAGCGAGCGATTGCCGCGCGGCGGCTATGATATCAGCTTCCCCGCGTCGAAGAATAGCCTCAGCTTGATCGAAGGTCGCGATTCCACCAGACGTGATCACCGGAGTCGCAAACCCAGCCTCGTTAACAGCCCGCCTTATTGCAGCTGCGAGCGGGACATTGCGCCCGAACGGCCCGCGCTCGTCTGACAACACGGTCGGCATGCATTCGTAACCGCTGCGACCTGTGTAAGGATAAACCGCCTGCCCGACTTTTGGTTGCTTCGCGTCATCAAACTTGCCGCCTTTTGAAACCGAAAGGTAATCGAAGCCCGCACGCGCAAACTCAACGCCGAAATAAATCGAGTCCTCGAGATGACTGCCCCGCTCGATCACTTCATCGCTCAGGAACCTGACGCCTACGGTGTAATCGCCGCCGACTCGTTCACGCACAGCGCGATAAACTTCGAGCGGCAGGCGTACACGATTTTCTCTTGGGCCACCGTAGCCGTCGGGGCGATTGTTCTTGGCGCTTAGAAACGACGCCATTGTGTACGCGTGCGCGTAATGTAGCTCGACTCCATCAAAGCCGGCCTCACGGGCTCGGACGGCTGCGGCGGCGAAGATGTCAGGCAGCACTTGCGGCAACTCGCGCACGTGGGGCAAGTCCATATCGGTGACTCGCTCGCGATAGCCGTATTGCAACGACTCAAGCTCGCGCTCGTCCAGCACCGCATCGAGCGACTCATCCGAGGCGTTATTGAGATAAGCGCGGACACTTGCTTCACTCGCGTCGAGCCAGCGTTGATCCTCGGTCGCTTCAACCAGCGCCACACGGTGATGTTGCTTCACCTCGAAGAACCGAGTGAAGAACTTGTCCTTCGGTGGGCGGCGTTTTACTGCCAAAAAGTCGATGATCTGAATAAACAATCGCGTGTGCCCGCCGCTTTCGCTCCTCACCGTTTCCACCAAATTGCGAAGGCCTGGGATAAACCGGTCGTGCCCGATTCGAAGCAGAGGCCCGCTTGCAATATCGCGAATGCCCGTAGCTTCAACGACAATCGCGCCCGGACGCCCAGCGGCAAATCGGCCGTACCAGTCGATGATGTTGGCAGTGACGAAACCGTCTTCTGTCGCCCGCCAGGGGACCATCGCCGGGACCCAGGTTCGACTTTCAAGCTTGATCGCACCT
Organism: Blastocatellia bacterium; assembly: GCA_036505875.1. Taxonomy (GTDB): domain Bacteria; phylum Acidobacteriota; class Blastocatellia; order UBA7656; family UBA7656; genus Onstottus_A. Next base: position 2,782 of record DASXSR010000358.1, read on the forward strand.
ACTTGAACTGGAGTGAAGAGAAGCGACCTGGCCGCCTCGTCTTCGGTGGGCCAACGAGCTTCGGGAATCGAATGCCTGGTTGGATTCTCGGGGTGCCACATAAGAACAGAGGTCAGAAGTCAGTGATCAGAGGTCAGCGATTCCGACTTTTGGTGCGCGGTCGCGTCGCTGACTTCTGGCTTTTGGTCTTGGACTCGTGTCCTTTTGACCTCGGACTTCTGACTTCTGACTTCTGACCTCTGACTTCTGATCTGTGTCTTCCTGACTTCTGGCTTCTCGCCCATTTGTCGTAGGCCGCGACGAACTCAGGATCGCGCTGCTTCAACTTCGCGTGGTCGATCTTCTTGCTTCGGGTCATCAGCTTGTAAGCAAACGGTATCGGTTCGAGATGCATTTCCTCTTCTGCGTTTTCGAAGAACAGCAAGCTCGAACGAGCGGCGTCTTGATACTCGTCAACAACAGGCTTCCTGTTTTTCTGAAACTCTTCCAACGCCGTCCGGACATCTGGTTTCCCTTTGAAGCACTTCGCCAGCGCGATCGCGTCTTCAAGCGCAAGCTTGGTTCCCGAGCCGATCGAGAAATGCGCGGTGTGCGCGGCATCGCCCAGAAGCGCTACATTTTTGTGATGCCATCGCCCGTTCCTCACCAGGGGGAAGTTCAGCCATCGGACGAAATCGTTCCCCAACAACCTGCGCCCGCCCAACTCGTTGTTGAACACGTCGGCAAGGTACTGAAGTGTTTCAGGGTCATTCTTCCAGTCAAAACGCGCGTTTCGCCAGGTAGCCTCGCTGCATTCGACGATAAAGGTGCTAGTGGAATCGTCGAACTTGTATGCGTGCGCAATGAACAAACCCGCTTCGTGCTGGCGAAAGATCAGTGTCAAACCGTGAAACAACTGACGGGTCCCCAGCCAGATGTATTTATTTTTGCCAAGCTCGACAGTGGGCTTCAATGCGTCGCGAAAGGTTTGACGCACGAGGCTGTTCGCTCCGTCGGCGCCCACCAGAAGATCGCACTCGGCAAACTCGGTCAGGTCAGTAACGTTAGTGTTGAATCGAATCTCGACTCCCAGATCCGCGCATCGCTTGTGAAGAATGTTAAGGAATTCCAGCCGCGAGATTCCCGAAAAGTTGTTGCCGCGAATTGTAACCTTCTGATCTTTGTGAATCACATCGACGTTGTCCCATCGCTGACAAGCGTTGGTGATTTTCTTGAAGGAGACGGGATCGTTTTCCTGCAAATAAGAAAATGTTTGATCGGAAAACACGATGCCCCAACCGAAGGTGTCGTCGGGCGCATCGCGCTCGAGAACCGTGATCTCGTGCGAGCGGCTGAGCCGCTTCATCAGTATCGCGAAGTATAGACCCGAAGGTCCGCCCCCGATGATGTTGATCTTCATATCAACCTTGTACGGGCGGCCCTCCGTGGCCGCCCCTCTCGCCAAGGCGACTAATCTAAGATTACCGAGTGGCGGCCACGGAGGGCCGCCCTTACATGCTCACTGAGGTATTATAGCGAAAGCGTTGAGTGGCGCGCCTGTCGCTCCGCGCAATCTCGGCGGGTTTAAGACGAGGACGAATTCGTAAACCTTCTGCTCGGCGAGCGCCTTCGACAGCCCTTCGAGATTCAAGTTCTCGACCAAATAGACTCCGCTGTCTGCGATCAGGATTCGATGACAAGGGAAGATAGTTCCTTTCTCCGGAACGACCTCGTAGCTCATCTGGTCGTCGCCCGTGAGAAAGATCTTCTTGCCGGCAAGCCAACGCGCGGCGCCTTCACCCGGACCGGGTCTGAATCCCGAGTAGCGCGAGCGGTCAGTTTCGAAGAACTTTCCGTAGCCGGTTCTGATTAACACCGAATCACCCGGTTGAACCTCGACTCCTTCTGCCTTAGCTGTGGATTCGAGGTCGTCGGCCGTTATCTCCTGACCTGCCGCAAGCGATTCGACCTTCTTGAAACGTGCAACATCCAGCAGCACGGCCCGATTGATCAGCTTGTCTTTTGGGTAAACCTCGATCCCCAGGGCGAGCAGCCCCGACGGGCCTTCGTTCGCAGCAGCATCCAATCCGCCGAAGAGTCTTCCGTTGTCGGAGATGTGACCCAACGCGTCGATGGTTGGCGCGCCGTGCTGGCCGCTGAAAAACATCATGTCCTCAGCATAAGCAATGCCACCGGGGATCATGCCGGCGGTTTGCTTGTGGGACGAATGCAGGCCGATTGCAAAGGGCGGGTTCAAGCTAAGAACCGGTGACTTGCTGTCCCAGATGAAATTCAGCTCGATCACCCGAGCCGACTTGAGCGAGTTGATCAGGCTGGCTGTGGCCTTTTTCCTGTCCTGTTGAGCGTGAACAAGAAGCGGGAAAGACGCTGCTATCGCAACTGCGAGCGAAAATGAAATGATTCTCTTTTTCATGGCTCCTCTATGTTAATCGTTGGCCGCGCGTCTCGCGAGCGAAAATCAGAAGAAAAATTCCGAGCACATAAATCAGACTCACCGCGCTTGCCGCTTTCGCATACGAGCCGAAGAACCCAACAAGCGTGCCCGTGATCAATACTCCGCCAGCGGTCACAATTCTGCCCAGGTTGTAACAGAAGCCGACTCCCGTGGTTCGCACGCGAGTCGGGAACAGCTCGGGCAGGTAGATCGGGAAACCGCTGGTAGCACCAAGCGTGATGAATCCAACCGGCGGCAGCAGCCAGAACATCTGCCCGATGCCGCGCGCCAACAAGAACGTGACCGGAAACACAAAAATTCCGACGGCGAAGTAGCACAAGAAAGCTGCCCGCCGTCCTAACCGGTCAGCCAACGGTCCGAAACTCAAATTGCCCAACAATGCCCCGCCGTTGAGCAGCATGACGCCATAGGCGGCATAACGATTCTGATCAACCGGGTTGAATCCCTCGCGGCCCGCGACTTCGCGGACTACCGACGGGATCCACATCGTTGCTCCCCAAAGCGCGAGCAGCACCACAAACGCAAGCGAGGAAGCTACTATCGTGTCTCGGCGCAGCGCTGCACTAAAGAGCTGTTTGAGTGTGAACGTGTCCAGCTCTGACCGAGGATGCCCTTCGCGACGGGCGACCCGGCGCTTCTCGCGAACTTCAATCCAGCGCGCAGGCTCTTTCACCATCAATCGCAAGAACAAGACGAACACGGCCGGTAGCGCTCCCACCAGGTAAACATACCGCCACGAGCCGACGTCCACCGCGCGGGTGATCAAGGCTGCAAAGAAGAACCCGACCGCCCCAGCCGATTGAAGCACCGCCCCGGCGCTCGCGCGCAGGCGATCGGGCCACACCTCTGCCACCAAAGCGGCTCCTGCGGCCCATTCCCCGCCAAGGCCCAGTCCTGTGATGAAGCGAAACGCCGCCAACTGCCACCAGGTTCCAGCTGCCGCCGAGAGTCCGGTGAACACTGAGTAAATCAAGATCGTCAACGTGAGGGCTTTGGTGCGGCCGATGTAGTCTCCGAGTATTCCAAAGCAGATCCCGCCCAACGCCCAGCCCACGAGCATCACCGAAAACACTACGCTGCTGTAGAAGCCTATCGCTGCGTCCGTTGCGCCGGGTCCCATCAGCTCGGTCATTGACGGTTTCTGAACCAGCGAGAACAGAGTTCCGTCCATCGCGTCGAAGACCCACCCGAGCCACGCTACCAGGAGGACCATCCATTGGTAACCCGTGACCTCCGACGCCCACGCGAACCGCGCGACCCGGTCATGCTTCTGAGATGGAACAGCCTTCGAAGCTTCTGACATTCTTGAAGACGCCTTCGATGTTGGGAATCAGCGCGATTATATGACGATAATTGTCGCACTCAAAGCGTAGTTGCGTTGTCGGTCAGGATTCTTTCGTAGTACGATACCGCCGATTTCTTGAGACGGTGGTGATCAATGAAAGCGGCCATAATTCGCGAATACAAGCAACCTCTCCAGATCGAGGAGACGGATGTACCGAAGCCTGGCTCCGACGAGGTGCTCATCAAAGTCGAGGCTTGCGGCGTGTGCCATTCCGATTTACACATCGCGGAAGGTGATTGGACTCACCTTCTTCGAATCATAAAACGTCCGCTGATTCCGGGCCATGAAGTTGTCGGCCGCGTTGTCGAAAAGGGTGCCGCTGTAAGAAACCTCGATAGTGGCGATCGGGTAGGAGTCGCGTGGACCCATTGGACGTGCGGCGAATGCGAGCTGTGCAAAGAAGGTCGTGAGAACCTCTGCGCGGCCCAGGCGATCACCGGAGCAACGGTCGACGGCGGCTATGCCGAGTTCATGAAAGCCAAGGCCAGTCACACGTTGAAGGTTCCCGACTCGCTCAGCTCAGAAGAAGCGGCGCCGTTGTTTTGCGCTGGAGTGACCGTCTATCACGCGATAAAAAATTCAGGCGCCAAGCCGCGGCAGCGGCTGGCAGTGTTCGGCGTGGGCGGGTTGGGACATCTCGCGGTTCAGATCGCGAAGTGTTTCGGCGCCCAGGTGATCGCAGTAGACATCGCTGACGACAAGCTCGAATTGGCAAGCCGACTTGGGGCTGACATAACAATCAATGCCACTGACGAGGTGGTGAAAAAGATTCGAAAAATGGGCGGCGCTCACGTGGCGGTGGTTACATCGGCAGCAAAGGCTGCCTACGACCAGGCATTCTACGCCGTGAGGTCGAGCGGAACTCTAATGGTCGTCGGAATGCCCGCCGAAGACTTGTGCTTCCCGGCGATCATGATGCGCGAGATCAGGATTATGTCTGCAGCGACGGGAACTCGGGAGGATATTCGCGAGGTGTTGGAGCTCGCGGCGTCGGGACGAATAAAGTGTCGAGTCGAAACCCGCCCGCTTGAAGCGGTCAATGAAGTATTTGATGAGATGCGTCGGGGGAAGATCGCCGGCCGAATGGTTCTGACGATGTAAGAGAACGGGTGCGTGATGCGTGAAACGTGAAGCGTGAAACGTGATGCGTGAAGCGTGAACCGTGAAAGGAATCAAGATAAATCACGGATCACGCATCACGTTTCACGCATCACGGTTCATTTTGCTTTCACCAACGTCACGCTCGTCATCACGTCGCCGGCTCGAAGCTGCTTGACCGCATCCATTCCATCGACAACTCTCCCAAAGACCGCGTAGTTCATATCCAGAAAAGCCGCAGGTCCAAGCGTGATGTAGAACTGGGAGGATGCACTGTTTGGATCTTGAGACCTCGCCATCGCGACCGCGCCCGCACTGCCGTGCTCGAGATCGGGCGAGACTTCAAGCTTGATCCTTCGCTCGCGGCCTGTCTGAGGATCGATGAAGCCGCCGGTACCGTTGCCGCGCGGGTCGCCGCCTTGAATGACGAAGCCCGGCTCGTATCGGTGAAACTTTAATCCATCATAGAATCCGCGCTCGACCAGATCGATAAAGTTGCCGGCGGTAATTGGAGCGTTATCCTCAAAAAGCTCGATTGTAATGCTGCCCTTATTCGTTTCGATGACTGCTTTTCGATTCGGCACCCTTTGTCTCCTCTCGCGAAGTTGCACTGACTTTAGCATCACCCGCGCACGCTCACAAGTTGCCGTGCCAGCATCCGGCAAATATACTGCTCACTCAGCGATCCCGAAATGACCAGAGCCAAATCTACAACCTGGCGGTGCCCGGTGTGTGCGAGGGAATTTGCGAGAAAGAGCCAAGCTCACTCGTGCAAAGTCGTCACGCTGGAGAGTCACCTGAAGAAAGCGACGCAGGCGACGCTGCAAATCTATTCGGCTCTGGAAGGAGCGCTGCGGCACTGCGGAAAGTACACGACAGTAGCCACCAAGTCGCAGATCACCTTGATGGCTCCGACCTCCTTTGCCGGGTTACATATCCGGCGTGACAGCATATCGCTGGAATTCCTGATGACTCGCAGAATCGAGCACCCGCGAATCGCATCAATGCTGCAGGTATCGCAGCGTACCTTTGCATACAAGGTGCAACTTCGATCGCCAGTCGATGTTGATCGGGAACTGTGCGAGTGGCTGAGCGAAGCCTATCAGGTCGGATTGGCAGCCGGGCGCCGCTGAGCTACATCCATATCAGCAAGGAGTAATCGTGAACGTAACTCATCTGTATTGCTCATCGTGTGGGAAACACTACGAGCCGCGAGAGGTCCTCAATTTATGCGAGTGCGGCAAGCCGTTGATGGTCGCTTATGATCTGGAAACCGCGGCGAAGACAATGACCCGAGACTCGCTCGCCGGACGCGCCAGGTCGCTTTGGCGTTACCGCGAAGTCCTTCCCGTCGATAAGGACGAAAACATATTGAGTCTCGGCGAAGGAATGACCCCACTCATCGAAGCTGAGCGGTTGGGTGCCGCGCTCGGGATTAAGAACCTGTTTATCAAAGACGAGTCGCTCAATCCAACCGGTTCGTTCAAAGCGCGCGGGATGGCGGTCGCGATTTCGATGGCCAAGGAGCTGGGCGCAAAGAAGCTCGCCGTGCCTTCGGCCGGAAACGCTGCGGGAGCGCTTGCCGCTTATGCCGCGAAGGCGGGCATCCCGGCGTTCATCTTCATGCCCCGCGACACACCCGAGGCTAATATTGTCGAGTGCCGGCAGATGGGAGCGAACGTAACGCTGATCGACGGCCTGATCACTGACTGTGGAAAGATCGTCGCCGAGCGAAAACAGGCTGAAGGCTGGTTTGACGTCTCGACTCTCAAGGAGCCTTATCGAGTCGAAGGCAAGAAGACGATGGGTTACGAACTCGCGGAACAAATGAGATGGGAACTGCCAGACGTGATCCTTTATCCGACCGGCGGCGGAACGGGCTTGATCGGAATGTGGAAGGCATTCGATGAGATGGAACGAATGGGTTGGATCGGCAGACGGAGACCGCGGATGGTAACGGTGCAGGCAGAGGGCTGCGCGCCAATCGTCAAAGCTTTCGCTACGGGGGCAACGTCGGGCGTGGATGTCCCCGATGCTCACACGGTAGCTTCCGGTTTGCGCGTGCCGAAGGCGATTGGCGATTTCATCATGCTCGATGTCTTGCGCCAGAGCGAGGGCACTGCGGTGTCGGTGACGGACAGCGAACTATTGGCCGCAGTGAAGGAGATCGGTTCGGCCGAAGGCATCTTCGCTGCGCCCGAAGGCGCAGCCTGCTTACCGGCCTTGAAGTTGTTGCTCGCGCGGGGTGAAGTGAGACGTGATGAGAGAGTCGTCCTGTTCAACACAGGTTCCGGTCTTAAGTATCTTGAGTCTTTCCGATAGCTGCACGGGAAATGCGGATTATTGACTGCGAAAATGCGCTATGTTAGCTTTCGTGAAAGATGATAACCGGGTTCAACACGTATGTTTCGCACGACGGACATGTCTACCACGTCCAGACTGAGGATCGTGGAAAGGATAACCCAATTCTTGAATCGCTCGTCTATATCGGCGGAACCGTTGTTGCGCAGAAGCTCACGTCTTATTCGGAGAGGCTGATCGAGGGCGTTGCCGAAGAAACGATCGCGTCGTTGCTGAAGCGTCAACACCAGGTGATCATAGCCGCAATCAAGGCCGGAAGAATTGAAGACCTTGCCCAACATTCGCGAAAACAACAAGACGCCTCGTCCGACAAACTTACGCAAGATCGAGCCAGATCCACGGATTCAGGGGTCTTGACGGTTCCAGCCGGGCGAGGAGCCGGGAAGCCGAAAAGCGCAACCACAGGGAGTCTGAATCTTGACAAGGTAATCGCCGAATACGTGCAACGCAGCGCGGAGCAGTCGCACCTGAACCTGAAAGTGATCACACCAGAGGTCTTTATTGCAGGCAGTAATGTCGGCCTCAGAATTCGGGTCAGCCGCGGGCAAAAAGGCGAGCTTGACGCGACGGTAAAGGTTAAGGTCATAGGCACTGCATTCAAGCCTCAGGTATACATCGGTCGCGCAGGTCGCGACGGCGTCGCGAGCTTTAGCCTTGCTCTCCCAAACTTCACCGCGGGAACCGCAGCCATTGTGATCGAGGCGCAGTCCGGGGCTGCGCGCGGCGAACTGAAGACCCTGATTCGAAGGGCGTAAGGCCAGAAGGACGTAGTTTGTCGATCACAGTCAATGGCAAAGAAACGGAATTGCCTAATGGCGCGTCGATAAATGATCTCATCCTGTCGCTTGGTCTAACGCCGCACCGGCTCGCCGTTGAATTGAACGGGAGAATTGTTCGACGCGCAAATTGGGACTCGACAAGTATTTCAGATGGTGACAGAGTAGAAATCGTTCATTTCGTAGGCGGAGGAGAAAAGTGAAAAGTGAAACGTGAAACGTGATTCGTGACTCGTGATAATCACAACGGATCACGAATCATCGCATCACGGATCACGCGACACAGATCACGCATCACGGATCACGGTTTGCAGGACTCAAACATGACAGATTCACTAATCATAGCCGGTCACGAGTTTCGCTCGCGCTTGATTCTAGGGTCGGGAAAATACGCAAGCTTCGAGCTGATGACAAAAGCTCTGGAAGCATCCGGCACCGAGATGGTTACGGTTGCGGTCAGGCGAGTAAACCTGACCGATCGATCGAAGGAGTCGTTGCTCGACTACATCGATCCGAAAAAGTACCACATTCTTCCAAACACCGCCGGTTGCTATTCGGCCGACGAGGCAATTCGCACCGCGATGCTGGCGCGAGAGGTGCTCGACAACAACTGGATCAAACTGGAAGTGATCGGCGACGAGAGAACCTTGTTTCCCGATAACCAGGGTTTGCTGGAGGCTACGCGCGAGCTTGTGAAAGAAGGCTTCGTGGTACTGCCTTACCTTAACGACGACTTGATCGTTGCGCGACGACTGATCGAGGCGGGCGCAGCCGCGGTGATGCCGCTAGCGGCGCCGATCGGCTCAGGCCTTGGGATTCAGAACTTCACGAATTTGCGGATCCTGCGAGAGCAAATACGCGAGGTCCCGCTGATCGTTGACGCAGGAGTGGGAACCGCTTCTGACGCGACACTCGCCATGGAGTTGGGCGTGGACGGTGTATTAATGAACACCGGGATAGCCGGGTCTGGTGATCCGGTTTCGATGGCTGAAGCGATGAACTTCGCCGTGCGCGCCGGGAGGCTCGCGCATCTATCGGGACGAATTCCCCGCAAGCTCTATGCGTCGGCGTCGAGTCCGGTAACGGGAATGATCGAATAAAATTTTGTCATTGGTCATTTGTCACTTGTCATTCGTGAGACGCAAAACAAATGATTAATGACCAATGACAAATGACCAATGACAGATTCACATGGCTTGTACGCGCAGATTCGAGAATCGGATCCTCAAAGACGGTTACGCGCTTATTGCCGGCTCGGACGAGGTAGGCCGAGGGTCGCTTGCTGGGCCCGTCGTCGCAGCCGCGGTAGTCCTTGATCTCCGACATGTGCCCAAAGGCATCAACGATTCGAAACAGATAACGCGGCTCGAACGGGAACGGCTAGCCAAGGAGATTCGAAAGCGCGCGATTGCGTGTTCGATCGCCCGAGTCGAGCATACCGAGATCGACGAGATCAACATTCTGCAAGCTTCGCTCCGCGCGATGAGAGCCGCAATAAAAGCATTGCGACCCCTGCCCGACTATGTTCTAATAGACGGGCGTAACAAAGTTCCCGACCTGCACTGCCCTCAATTGACGATTGTAAAGGGTGATTGCCTCTCAGTTTCGGTTGCCGCCGCGTCGATCGTTGCGAAGGTGACGCGCGACCAGTGGATGCGAGAATATGACGAGCAGTATCCAGGCTACGGTTTCGCTTCGCATTTCGGATACAATACTCGCGTGCATCAGCAAGCCATTGAGCGGCTTGGACCGTCAGCCATTCACCGATTGACGTTTCGTGGAGTGCTCTTTTCGCAAGCTGCGTTGAACTTCGACCAGTCGCTTCCCGAGAACTAAGCCCCGCCCCTTGATCGATTGAGAGCTAATCGCGTATGTCGCTCAACAAATCCAAGGTACTGCGAACTGCCGAGAAATATGTCTTGCAGGGCAAGATTCCCGCCGCCATAGACGAATACCGCAAAGTGGTCAACGCCGATCCCGGCGATCTAATCACGATCAATACCCTCGGCGATCTGTACGTTCGCGCGGGTAAGATTCCGGACGCGATCGCAAACTTCTCACGCATCGCAGACAGCTACCGCGAAGGTGGGTTCACGCTGAAAGCCATCGCGATGCTCAAGAAGATATCGAAGCTCGATCCGACAAACGTAGACACCTCGATGAAGCTCGCCAATCTTTATTCGCAACAGGGACTGTTGGTCGAGGCGCGCCAGCAATATCTGCAAGTCGCAGATGCCTATGCTCGCGCGGGCCAGACGCGCAAGGCGCTTGAGGCTTATCAGAAGATCGCCGACCTCGATCCATCGAATACCGCGGTGCGGATGAAGCTGGGCGAGATATACTCGCGCGAAGGAATGATCGAACAGGCTCACGAATCGTTCGTGATGGCCGGCGCGGAATTTCTGCGGAAAGGCGACAACGAGCAAGCGCTCAACGCCAACCTCAAAGCCATCGTCATAAACCCCGACAGCCGGCAGGCGCTCACCGCAATCGCGACGATTTACACGGAGCAAGGTCAGATCAATCGCGCGATCAACATCCTTTGCGAATCTTTCGAAAGAAATCCCGGCGACGTCGAGTTGCTGACCATACTTGGTCGAACTTACTTATCGGCGGGAATGATGGACGACGCCGAGCGCACCTTCCTCAGCTTGGTCGAGCTGGATCGGAATCGATATCACTATTTGCTCGAAGTGGGGCGAAGATTTCTGCAAATCGGCGACCTCGACCGCGCAGCCGAGCAGGTCGACGGCTGCCTCGAAGTGTTGATAGCCAAACGCGAGGAAGACAAGGCAATAGACTTTCTTCGCCGCGTGCTCGATCGCGACATGAATCACGTAGGCGCGCTCAAGCGCCTGGCGCAGATTTTCGCGCGCATCCGCGAGGACCACAATCTCATCGCGACGCTCAACTCTCTGTCGGAAGCCGCAATGCGCAAGGGCGACAATAACGAAGCCATCGCCGCGCTCAAAGAGCTTGCTCGAATCGAGCCCGACGATCCAGTTCACTTGCAGCGATTGTACAACCTCGGCGTGACCGACATAGTCGAGGCGGATTCGCCCGATGTTGTTCGCGCTACCGGGCCGCTGGACTTCCAGTCGGCGGCTTTCGACGACGCTTTCGTGGTGAGACAGATCTCAGAGGCTGAGATTCTTGCGGGCCACGGGCAGGTCGCCCACTCAGTTGAGATACTCAGCCAGATCCTCAATTATGCGCCTGAGAACGTGCAGGTCCACTTGAAGCTGAAGGACATTTACCTCCGAGCGGGCGTGATGGACAAAGCCGCAAGCGAGTGCCTTCAACTCGCGCGAATACACGAGGCGCGCGGGGAATCGGCTCGCTCAAGCGACTACCTTGCCGAGGCGCGTCAGTTGAATCCGTCGATCGAGACCGAGCCGTCGGCATCTTCCGAGGCTGCGAAGGAAGATGACTCGGGTGCTGGCAGTTCCGGGCTCGACTGGAGCGGATACGAGACCGGTCGCCTTGAGGGCGGCGGTTTCGTGACAGTACCCGAGCCGGTCTCCGACAACGGTTCAGAAGGACAGTTTCGCTATAGCGATACGATGATCAACGAGTCTGACGTGCGGCCGCCCGCCAAGCTCGTCTTTGATTCCGCGAGCACCCTGCCTTCGGACACGATGCCGCGGGCGCTTCGCGACGAACTGGAAGGAATCGATTTCTACATTGCCCAGGGTTACGCTGAAATCGCACGCGACACGTTGGATAGATTGCGCGAAGATCACGGCGATCATCCTGAGATCGTTGCGCGTTATAACCGGATTGTGGCGACCACTGAGTTGGTCGAGTCGGCGCCGCCAAGCCAGTCGGTGAGCGAATCTGTCCCACCGTTCGGGGAAACGGCACCCGAGATGATTGCGCCGGATGTGGAAGCGTTCTCACGCAACGGAGAAAGCGACGTAGCTTTCGAGACAGGTCGTGAATTGGATTATGCAGAAGCCGATGAACCGGCGCTTTGCGGTAAACCCTTTCTCATCCAAAAGGAATCGGGCCCGCTCTATCCGGACTTGCTCGTGGAGCTGAACACTCGAGAATTGAAACTCAACAAATCGGTCGCCGTCGACAGTGCGCCGGCGCCCCAGGACGCGCCCGTCGCGCAGGATGAGCTTCTTAGTACGATCGTATCGAACATTGATAACTCCTTTAATTCAATCCGTGAGCAAGGCGCAGACTCTATCGAAATCGGACAAGAACATTTCGATGTTGCTAATCAGGACGAGCCAACCGGTTTCAGCGTCGAGAATATGTTCGATCCACGCGACCTCCCGGCATCGACAGATATGATGCAGAAGGTCTTCGAGGAGCTTAAGGAGCAAACCGGCGACTTAAAACCGCTCCTGGACTTCGAAACGCATTACAGCCTCGGCCTCGCCTACAAGGACATGGATCTGCTCGATGAAGCTATCGCTGAGTTTCAAAAGGCGTTCAGGACCGCCGGCGTTGAGGGTCTTGACGGCGATTACATTCAGTGTTGCAACATGCTCGGGGTGTGCTTCAAGCGGAAGCAAATGCCAAAAGTAGCGGTCATGTGGTTCCAGCGCGGGCTGAGAATCCCCAACAGGCTAGAGGACGAGTATCAGGCGCTCAGGTTCGAGGTTGGACTCTGCTACGAGGAGCTTGGAGATATTGATAAGGCGCTCGAGGCGTTTATGGAAGTTTACGGAATTGATGTAAATTACCGAAGTGTTGCCGAGAAAATAGGCGAGTTGCAGTCGCAGAAGAACGCATGATAACTTCACTGATGCGTGATTCGTGATCCGTGACTGGAGATTTGTCACGAATCACGCATCATTCGCATGTCTATCAAGCTGACAATCATCTTTTTCATTCTCATCTGTTTCGAAATTGGCATTTTGTTGGTAATTCTTCCCTGGCTTCCCAGTCCGTCCTGGAGTGAAAACTACTTGCTCGTTCTGGCTGCTGACAAGATGCATTGGCCGTGGCTGGCGCTTGCGATGAAGAGCGGTTACGCTCGGGGAGCCGTAAGCGGTCTGGGAGTGTTGAACATATTGCTGGGAGTGTGGGAGATTGTGAATTTTAGAAAGACCGCCCGCAGGTTTCAGACGGAGTGGGAACGTGAAACCGATTCGAGACCGCTCGACGCCGCTCGTCTACATGATAACCGACCGGCGCGTCCAAACACCGGATCAGGAACTGACTTCCCTGATTGATCTCGCCGCTCGCGCCGCAGCCGCCGGAGTTGATATGGTGCAGGTTCGCGAGCGCGACCTCTCCGCTCGCGACGTATTCCAGCTTGCTGAAGCAATCAGCACAGCAATCCGTGGCACAGAGACCCGCGTGTTGATCAACGATCGGGCTGACATTGCAGCCTGCGCGGGTGTCGGCGTTCATCTCACAACTCGATCATTAACCCCGGGCGTGGTACGAGAAGCGTTCGGTCCCGATTTGCTTGTTGGCGCTTCGACACACACAATCGAGGAGGCTGAAGCGGCCGAACGAGACGGCGCTGACTTCGTCGTCTTCGGGCCGGTTTTTGAGACTGCGAGCAAGAAGGAGTACGGCGAACCGGTTGGCCTAGAAGCACTCGGTCACGCGGCTGCTCGTTTGCGAATACCAGTGCTGGCGCTTGGAGGCATAAACATCTCTAATTTCGCTAGAGCGCTCGACTCGGGCGCCGCGGGCGTGGCTGGCATCTCGATTTTTTCCGAGACGGATCTCAATCGTCTCGTAACCGCCATAAAGTCCGCTGACGCTCGCAAGCCCGGTTATGGTCAAAGCTGAAAAACAACCCGTCGTAATGACAATTGCCGGGTTTGATCCTTCGGGCGGCGCCGGCGTGTTGGCCGACATAAAAACTATCAGCGCCTTTGGATGCTACGGCGTTGCGGTCATAACCAGCATAACCTTTCAAAATACGGAGCAGGTGGTCGGAGTAGAGCACCAAAGCGCCGATGCGGTGCGTCGTCAACTTGCCGCGCTGTTCGATGATTTTGAGATCGCCGCGGTCAAGACCGGAATGCTCCCGACTGCTGAGATCGTTCAAGAGGTGACCGACGCTATCAAGGCTCAAGCGGTCCGCACCGTAGTCGTCGACCCGGTCTTCACAAGCAGCAGCGGAGACAGATTGGCCGACGAACTCGCAATCGAGGCGATGGTTAAGCATCTGTTCCCGTTAGCTTCCCTCGTAACTCCCAATGCCGCTGAAGCAAGTCGCATCACAAAGATCGAAACCTTGGACAAATCCGGAATCGAGCGAGCCGCCCAAGCGATATTGAGCTCGGGAGCGAAGGCTGTGCTGATCACGGGCGGTGATGCAGGATCGGATCAATCTAGCGACTTGCTCGTCGATTCTGAAGGCGCCGCGGTCTATGAGGGTGAAAGAATAAAGTCAAGACACACGCACGGGACCGGCTGCACGTTTGCTTCGGCCATTGCAGGCCTACTTGCGCGGGGACGCTCCCTGCGCGAGTCGGTGCCAATAGCGAAGCGCTATATCAATGAGGCGATTCTGAATGCCCCTGGTCTTGGCCGAGGCCATGGCCCTCTCAACCACTTCTCCGTCTTCGAGATATAATTGTTTCAAATTTCTTGCGATTCGATCTTTTATTGACTACGCCGAATTCGCGTGATATAAAGTCGCAACTCGGCAAAGAGTGCAAGGGCAGAACGGTTGAGACTGCGGCTTGGCCCTTGGTGACAAATCGAACCAGTCATCTCGCCGCGACTCAATCCAACATTTTCGAGAACGGAAAGGTAACCTTAAGGGATGAGGTCAACAAGAAACGCGAGTCGCGTTGTATTTTTGTTACTCCTTTCAGCATCGCTCATCGGGTCGCTCACACCGGTACAAGCCCTGGGTCAATCACAGCAACAAGCCTCACCGCCCGGCACTCAAGCGATCATCGATCGCGCTGAAGAAACTTTTAAGCGGGGCGAAGAAGCTTTCGCAAAGGGACTCCCGGACATCGCGCGCAAGATGTTCGATCAAGCGTTGGACACAGTTCTTGAATCAGGGATCGATCTCAAATCCGATCGCAAGCTGGACGCATACTACCGATCCTTACTCGATCGAATTCACAAATACGAGGCTCAAGAGGGAGACCATCACGAAGCGATGGACCGGCCAGAGATTGCGGAGCCTTCCGTTCTCGACGAAGTCTCGGACATCAAGCAAGACGAGCTGGCGACGGTCACGCCGGACGGAGTCAAAATCTACGGGCATTATGATTTCGAGTTTTCCGTTGCGCCGCCCGTTTTTCAATTCATCAACTTCTTCGTCTCGGGACGTGGACACTCGACCATGGTCGTTGGATTGCAGCGCTCGGGCCGTTACCGCCAGATGGTCGAGAAGATTTTCAAGGAAGAGAAAGTGCCGGTCGATCTGATATGGCTAGCGCAAGCCGAGTCGGTCTGGAAACCTGCGGCGCTTTCGCGAGCAGCGGCAAAGGGCATCTGGCAATTCATTCCTTCCACGGGCACGCGCTACGGATTGGCGCAGACGACGTGGATCGACGAACGCTCGCAGCCCGAGAAATCCACACGCGCAGCGGCCAAGTATCTGCGTTGGCTGCACGATCACTTCGCCGGAGACTGGCTGCTTGCGATGGCCGCTTACAACTCAGGCGAGAACCGTGTGGACAACGCGATCGCTCGCTGTGGCTACGCCGACTTCTGGGAGCTTTACCGGCGCGGATTGCTGCCTCAGGAAACGCGCAATTATGTTCCTTGCATTCTTTCAATCATCGTTCTCAGCAAGAACCAGAAGCGTTACGGCTTTGACGTGAAAGCCGATCCGGCGCTGAACTTCGACACCTTCGAGCTTCCTTCACAGACCGATCTCAAAGTGGTCGCCGATCTGATTGGCGTGCCTTACGAGACGATTCAGGATTTGAACCCCGAGTTGCGGCGCGGCTCTTCCCCTGCGGGAGACCGCTACACCTTAAGGCTGCCAAAGGGAATGAAGAAGCAGTTTGAAGTTGCTTATGCCGATTTGCCGGAAGGCCAGCGAGTACGCAAGGTTACTGTTCCTGCCGAAGAGGTCGCCGAGCGTTATCACGGCGGCTACCGAGTGCAGGTTGCATCGTATCAAGTTAGGCGAGGCGACACGCTGGCGTCGGTTGCCAAGCGCTCGGGAGTTTCAGTCAAGGAGCTGGCTCGGCTGAATCGAATATCATCGCACGGCCAGTTGCGAAAGGGTCAAACGGTTAAGATTCCAAAGCAAGTGCGCGCGTCGCGAACGCTACGAGCGCTGCGAGGCCGCCACGGGCGCATCGGTCGTTACAGGGAAATGCCGGTAACTCGTTCCCGTCATCAAAGAGGCGACGCTCGAAGCCATCACTCCTCTCGCCGCAGACATCGGCGCTAAACTGCGTCCTGGGAGCGTGCCCGATCTGCAAGCTACCAGGACTGGCAACAGGCGCGCGAGCCGCGTGTGCTCCCAGGCGCTAAGCTCGAATCTTGGAGCGCAGATAATCATCCGTCCCTTCGATCCAATCGATGCGGATCGGCGAGAAAATATCCATCTCGTCAGTGTCTTCGATTGCTTCCGCGCTATGCTTGACCCACGCGGGAATGACGAGCGTCTCACCACCGCGAACGATTATCTCTTCTCCGTCAATCAAGAACTTGAGCGCGCCGGTGAAGACGGTCGTAAGCTGTTCGCTTTCGTGATTGTGCGTTGGAACAAAGCAGCCCTTCTTCAGAAATATTCTCGCCATCGTCATCTGCTTGCCGGAGATGAAACGCCGGCTCAGCAGCTCGTGCACGTGCTCTTCGGGCATCTCGGCCCAGTTGTACAGGTCCATTGCTTTCCTCCAATAAACTTCAGTTTGTCGTCAATTCTCGAATTCTGCCACCTGACAGCCTTACCGACAAACTGAAGTTTATCGGACGTCGTAGTCGATTCGCATCACCGCCGAGTTGGCTTCGGCGAAACCGTTCTTGACGTAGAACTCTCGGCGATAACTTTCTCGCGCCCGATTGGTCTCGAGTTCCAATCGGCCGGCGCTCACGTCAACCGCAATAGCTTTGACATGATCCAGCAGCGCGCGGCCAATCCCTCGACCTCGGGCGGTGGCAGCAACCACAACCTCGTCAATTGTCACAAGGTCGGATGTTAATCGGAGCTGTGGCCTGATAGTGATGCATGCCATTCCGACGATCGCGCCGGTTTCGTCTTCAGTCACGATCACTCTCATTGCGGGATGGCTCAGAACCCTGGCATAAGTTTCTGCAAATGGTGCCTGCGATAGGCCGGGATAACCAAGGTCGTCCATCAGCTTGAAGATTGGCTGCAGATCGGATGTGTTTGCGAATCTGATGGAAAGTTTATTGTCGCTCATTTTGATTGCCAGGTGGCAGAAGATGATATCTTGTGCGTTTCACAAGATGCCATCCCACGTTAAGGAACTTGCTCAACAAATAGTTCACCTTGACCCGCTGTGACTACTCCTCCGCCAACGCGCACACTGGTGACTTCGTCGCGCTCAACATCAACGTCAATGTACAGAAGACTGGGACGTTTCATTTCATAGCCCTGCTCACTCACGATGCTGGTCGTCGGCTTCGACTCGACCAGCTTGTGACGAACCAGGTAAAACCCGAGCGGCCCGTTTGCCGAGCCTGTTGCGGCGTCTTCGCTCACGCCTGCCGCCGGAGCGAACACTCGACAATGGACCGTGCTCGTAGGCAGCACGGTTTCGAGCGTGAAGACCAGGACCGTCGATGCCCCTGCTTCGTTGCTTATGCGTTCAAGCGCGGCGGAGTCGACCCGGATCTTTTCTACTGCCGCGCGAGACGTGACCGGAACGAGCATCACCGCGATGCCGTTGAAGATCGTCTCAATCGGCGAACCAGTTCGCTGGATCTCGGAAGCTTCCAGCGAGAGCGCCTTCGCCATCACTTCGATATCTGAGTAAGTGCCGCGAACAACGGGCAGCGGTTGAGTCATCGTCGCGCGCCCGGCTCGTCCGCCCGCAGTTTCAACTTCAACGCGAATCGGACCAACGCCGGCCTCTAGCGTGACCTCGGTGACCGGCTCGCTCCATTCTTTCATTTGCTGGGCGACTACGACGTATGCAGAGCCGACTAGTGGGTGTCCCGCGAAGGGAAGCTCTTGTCGCGGGGTGAAAATTCTTACTCGATAATCGCCGCCGCCTTCGGGCGGGAACAAAAACGTAGTCTCCGAGTAGTTCATCTCGCGCGCGATATTTTGCATAGTCGTCTCGTCAAGGCCGACCGCGTCGGTGAACACCGCCAGTTGATTCCCGCCGAAGCGCTCCTCGGTGAAGACATCCGCAATAACGAATCGTTTGTTGGTCATTTCAACCTCCTGGGAGCGCGGGCATGCTTGTCTGCAGGTGGCACATGCGCCTGCGCTCCGATCCTGCGCTTAAGAACGTCCGCAAGCCGCTTGATGCCCTCTTCGATCATCTCCGGCTTCTGATTTGAGAAGTTGAGCCGCATGAAGTTGGTTTTTGATTGGCAAGCGAAAAACGACGCGCCCGGCACAAAAGCTACGCGCTCGGCTATCGCGTCCTCAAACAAGTCCTCCGCGCTGACATGCTCAGGCAGTTCGATCCAGAGAAACAGCCCGCCTTCTGGCCGCGTCCATTTCGCCTCAGACGGAAAGTATCGTTCAATCGCAGATAGCATTGCCCGCCGTCGCTCGCCGTACACGTCGCACAGACGACGGACGTGTCCATCATAATCAAAGCGCTGAAGCAGGCGAGCCGCCGCGCGCTGCTCGATAGTGCTGGTGTGAAGATCAGCCGCCTGCTTGGCGATTACGACGGCTTGAAAAACTTCCTCGGACGCAGTGAGCCATCCGAGTCGCATGCCAGGACTCAGAGTCTTAGAGAACGTACTGATGTGGATTACCGATCCATTCTCGTCCAACGCGGCCAACGGCTCAGGTCGCTCGCCGGCGTATCGAAGCTCGCCGTATGGATTGTCCTCGAGAATAGGAACACGATATCTCGAAGATAGCTCGATCAGCTTGAGTCTTCGAGGGGGTGAAAGAGTCGTGCCCTTCGGGTTTGAAAATTCGGCGACTATGTAGATCAGCTTCGGACGGCAATGCTTCAATGCGTCCTCAAGTTGATCCATGCGCATGCCGGAGTCATCGCTGTCGATCGCCACAAAACTCGCTTCGTGTCCAGTGAAGGATTGCAGCGCCGCCAGATAGGTCGGGTTCTCGACGACGACTGCGTCTCCACGCTCAAGAAAGACTTTTCCAACGAGGTCGATGCCCTGTTGGGATCCGGTAGTTATCAACACTCGATCCGCGGCGGTCTCGATTCCTCGCAACCGCATTCGAGCAGCAAGCCATTCACGCAGCGGGCGCCAGCCCTCGGTGGTGCTATACTGCAGGGCGGCCGAGCCTTCGTTCGCAAACACATCCTGATACGCGCGAGCGAGGTCGGCGACTGGGAATAATTCAGGAGCAGGAAGCCCTCCGGCGAACGATATGACTTCCGGGCGCTCAGTAACTTTGAGGATCTCGCGAATCGCAGAGACCGGCATCTTTGATATGCGCGTCGCGAAACAACTGCTCAACCTTCCTGCCAACAGCCCGGGATCTTCGAGTGACGTTTCTCGGGTGACCATTCATTCCCTCCGTCTTCGCCTATTTCGTGCTTCCCTCCGTCGAGGCGTGCGAACCCCTTCGGACGTCGCCGGTGTGATGTGCGAGCCTTCTTTGATCGACGACGTGACCACTGTCGTGAGTGTGCGAGTAACGCCGGGAATATGTCTCAAGATATCCGTAATCAAACGGTCGAGACTTTGCGTATCCTCGGTGACAACCTTCAGCAAATAGGAATCAGGACCGGTGATGCGGTGGCATTCCAGCACGTCGGGCACTGTCATAATCTTCTTGCCGAAGCCAACGTGATATCTCGGGTGCTCGATTCTCACGCCGATGAACGCGGTGATGTCCTTGCCCAGCTTTCTTCCGTCGACCCGCGCCGCGTAACCGGTGATGATCCGACCCTCTTCGAGCTTGCGCATTCGTTCCGCTACAGCCGGTTGCGACAGCCCGACCACGGCGGCCATCTCCAACTGGGTCATCCGAGCGTTGCGTTGGAGAAGATCTAGAAGCTTATAATCTATTGAATCTAGAACGAGCATGCTAATACAATCAAAGTAAATCTCTATTGTTGCCTATAATAACTCTGTACTGGGATTGGATCAAGAAGTTTTTTTACGGAAACCCAAGGCGCCGTTTGGCGGTGTCAGAGGTACGTTCTCTGAGACATGAAAAGGCTGGCCGCTGACTCAATACTCGCACAGCGAACTGTGCGTCGTATAAGCCTTGCTGCCCTTGATGGGTCCTTCCGCGTTGTGGCAATCGTTGCAGATGGCTGTTCGAGGCGCGCGCCGGTGTTTCACGCTCGAGTGCTTGTGAACTTCGTGGCAGCTGAGGCATGTCGGAAAATCCGAGCCAAGAAGTGCCACGTCGCGGGCGTTGCGAAAAATGTGGCGGTCCCCTGCGTTCAAGCTCTCGTCGTCCGCTTTTGAAAAATCAACCTGAAAGTCCTTGAAGAGGTTGTCGCCGACCACGAAATTGTTCGGATAAGGAAGATTTGTGGATCGAGACTTCGAGCCTCGCAGATGGCATTGAGCGCAGGCCGAGGTAATCGCTTGTGCGTCGCTTCTGCGCTTCTTCGAGAACCAGATGAGAGATGTATCCTTTGTGTGATCCAAGTCCACGACGCCGTGGCACGTATAGCAATCCAGCCCGAACGCGGCGAAGGTTTTCGCCGACGAGTCGACCGCTGTCGTGTGGCAGCCTGCGCATCGGTTGGCGAACAGCTCTTTGTCCCAGGTCGGTTTATCGGCATTAACTAGTTTCTGGACGTGGCCATCGGCTCCCAGGTCGGCCCGAGCGGAGAGCAGGGCGAACTTTCCGTAGCCGTTCTTCTTAAGGAATCGAATGTGGCCCGCGCTGCCCAGGAAATAAGTGATTTCGGAATCGACGGACGCCAGCGGCTTCTGTTCTCGGAGCAACTTCGCCAGATCAGGGGCGTCTTCTCGCTGACGCACCGTCAAACTGTGTCGATTCTTCGACCAGCCTGGCCCGATGTCGTTACGGTGACAGAACAGGCATTCATCACCGCTAACGTATTCCGGAACCGGCTTGCCTACGTGGTCCTTTCCCCACGCCGCCGGGTCCAGGGGTTTCTGACTCACAGGTGCAAGCCCGCCAGCCGTGGACATCAAGGTGACTGACGAGATGACGGCAAACAGTACGGCGGCAGCGAAAAGTAGTTTGGGAGTCATTGAATTGACGTGCATAAGATTCTGCGGCTGAGCGGTGAATTCGCTAAGTATCGTCGCCCAGCCGTAGAACCAATTCCGACCTGTTGGCCATGGTGGCTACAATGACCGCTCACTTTGATACAGCGGCAGCGCTGTCCTTCGGCCGCGGGTTCTTCACGTACCTGTCCATCCAGTTCAGCATCTCGGCCACGGTGTGAAGGACAGACTCACGCCCGGCGTAGCCGTGAGCCTCGTAAGGAAGCGTGATGTATCTCACCGTCGCGCCGTGGCCCTTCAGAGCCATGTACAGCCGCTCGGACTGGATCGGGAACGTGCCGGAGTTGTCGTCCGCTTCGCCGTGTATCAACAGGATCGGCTCGTTGATCTTGTTCGCGTAGAAGAAGGGCGACATTTTTCCGTAGATCTGCGGCACCTCCCAGAACGTGCGCCGCTCGTTCTGAAACCCGAATGGTGTCAGCGTCCGATTATAAGCTCCGCTGCGCGCGATGCCCGCGCGGAAAAGATCGGAGTGTGCCAGAAGGTTCGCCGTCATGAAAGCCCCGTAGCTGTGCCCGCCGATGCCGATGCGATCGCGGTCGGCTACGCCCATTTCGACAACTTTGTTGACCGCCGCTTCGGCGCTCGCGACGAGCTGCTCGACGTAAGCATCGTTAGCTGTCTCGCCCTCACCGATGATCGGCATAGTAGGGTTGTCGAAGATCGCGTAACCCTGCGTGAGCAATAGCAAATGCGACGGACCGCTCACACGCGTGAAGCGATAAGGCGAGCCCGAGATCTGACTGGCGGTGTCAGTGTCGGTGAACTCGCGCGGGTAAGCCCACATCAACATCGGCAAGCGCTCACCCTTTTTGTAGCCGGGCGGAAGATACAATGTGCCCGAAAGCTTCACGCCGTCTTTTCGCTCATACGTCACAAACTGCTTCTGAATTCCCGCGAGTTGCGGAGCGGGATCCTTGAACTGCGTTAGCGCGCGCCTTGTTCCACTTGGAAGGTCGCGCACGTAGTAGTTTGGCGGATCGGCCGTTGTTTCGTACTCCGTGAGAATTGTCTTTGCATCGTCATCCAGGGGCGCAACTACTGACTCGTAAGTCTTCTCTGGGCACCGGAAGAGCCGCTCGGTCTTGAGCGTCTTCAGGTCCAAACGATCGATGAACGGGCGATCGCCTTCGGGCGACGAACCAAGTCCCGTCAGGTAGATGTAGTCGCCTTGTTGCTGAATCAAGCCGGCCCCGCCGCCAAAACCGCCGAAGCCTCCTCCGCCTTGGAAGCCGCGCAGCCCGCTGTCTCTTTTGAACACCGGAGTGCCGGGATTGTTATAGGCGTCTTGTTGTCTGCGCTCCCACAGCTTGCGCGGCTGGGCGCCTGACTCGAGGATCCATGTCCGAGTCTTGCGAGTCGCTCGGTCAGACTCGCTCACGAGGCCGATGCCTTTCTCAGTATAAGACAGACCGCCGAATCGCCATTCAGTCTTGGCGACTTCGACGGGCGCGCCGGTGAACGGAGCGCCGAGCGAGATGACCTTATCGCGGAACTGCGCCTTGTTTTTAGGATCTCCTCCATCGAGTGCCTCGACCCACGTGACGGTGGCTGGCTGATCCGGACGCCAGCGAACATTGCGCGGACCGGTCTCGACGCCGTTGATCGGCACGCCTTCGCTCGAGGGAAGATCGGCGATCTTCTTTACAACCTCGCCGTTGCGATTCCAGATCTCGATTTCCTTTGGGAAACCGTTCATCGGAACGAGCCTCGAAAAAGGCCGTTTGAGTCGCGAGACCAAGATGTATTCACCGTTGGGCGAGGGCGTGACGTTTTCAAGGATCCCCGGCTTGCCAATCAGCGTCTTGCGCCCGGTTGCGGCGTCGATGGTCGCGAGCTGGCTTGTGAAGTAATACTCAAAAAGATCCTCGTCGTGATTGGTCTTAATCAGGTCTTCGTAAGTTGCTGCAGGCGCAGCCTTTCCATGGTTCTCTTGAACATTTGGCCCGGTTGGGACCCGAGGCTCAGCAGGAACGGGTCCGCGGCCGGCCGGCACAAGCTGGACCAAAATTGTAGCGCCGTCCTTCAGCCAGTCGACGGGATCGCCGCCGGTCGCATTCAGTCTGTCTGTTGCGGTGATCAGTCTCGATTGGCCCGTCGCAGTATCGGCTACCCACAACTCGATAGCGTTTTCCTTGGTGTTCAGAAACGAGAGACGCTTGCCGTTCGGCGAAAAGCTTACTCCCGGGATGTTCGCATTGGGCGGTACAGTGATCTTTCTTTCAGCGCCGTCGGCGATAGATTTCACGGTAATGGCGAACACTGAGCCGGTTCGCTGTTGTCGCCCGTTCGTTTTCGGATTTATGCGGGTGCCGGCGATCCTGTGGATAGGCTCGGCAAGCTGCGCGATGGTAGGCATGCTCAACCGGTCCAGCAGCGCCATCGTGCGGCGATCGGGCGAGACGATGACGGTCGGAGTCGGCTGCGCGTCCAGAATGTCGACGATTACTTTTGGCGGCAACAAGTACCCGGCCTGCTGTTGCCGCGTCTGGGCGAACAGCGCGGCGGCCGTCACTACAACTAGCGCAGTGGCAAAACAGATTCTCCAGATTCTCATAATTGTGTCATCCTCCTGTTTCCACTGGACCCAGTTGTTTGGGAAGGCCGGATTCTATCAGAGAGTTAATCGTGGGCCAACAGGATTAATAGTGATCGGTTCAAATAATCACCGGCGTTGTTCCGAGTCTGACGTTGCAAGAACTCCGTTGACATCCTAACACAGAGGAGTATAGGCTACGCTCTGTCAGATTCTGAATTCCCGTGAAGCCCTTGATCGGGATGGGGTAGTTATCGCCCCGCAAGTCTATACTGGCATAAAGGAGAACCAACATGCCAAGAAAGAAAAAGTCAACTGATGAAGGACGCAAGGCATGGCCAAAGCGGTCGCCGCAGCCGGTAGTATTCAGCTTTCAGCCCACCGAGTACGAGGTCGTTCCGCCGAACAGACTGGCGGAGTGGGAAGATGCGATGGTTAAGAGCGTCGGCTTTCCGGCAGACCTTGTGAAGGGGTTATCAAAAGCTCGAGGAGTCGAGACTTTTTCGTTTTGCCCCCGCTACGACGACTGAGACTGGATAAAAATATCCGTCAGTTAGGCGGACTTCTCTTTAGTAAAGATTACCTCTACTCGTCGCGCCGTCATTGCGCGCCCTCCTTTGCGACCCGGCGTCGCAGTGCTGTGCAGGGACAGGATTCATGCGCCAATATAGCATCGCGATCGTGTCTATCGAGAATGATCTGCACGCGCTAACAATTCACAAAGGGCTGGCCCACTATACCGACGTTGACTGCATAATCATAGAGAGTGACCGTATCTGCGGAAAGGCGGCTGTGAATTGGTCAAATGGAGGGAAGGGTCTTGAATGCAAGGTCCTGACCAAGGGCGGAAAGGAAATTGCCGTACGGGATCTCGACGTGATTTGGTGGAGACGCGTTGGACTGAGCCAAAAGATCCCATCCAATGTCATCGACCCGGTGCACATCGACGTCATCAACAACGAATGTTCTGTAGCCATGCTAGGAATGCTTCTGAGCGAGTTTCGGGGCACTTGGATCAATCATCCACTGCATACCCAGATAGCTCAGAATAAGCTTGTTCAACTCCGTGCCGCCGAAAGCGCTGGATTTCGAGTTCCCCAGACCCTTGTAAGTCAGGACGTCACTGCCATTAAACAATTCTGCGAGGGTCTCGATTACAGAGTTGTGGTAAAACCGCTGGTTGGCACTCAACAGGCGCCCCTGTTCACCACTATGGCGACGCCGGAGCACTTGGCTTGTGAAGATTCAGTGGCACTATGCCCAACCATGTATCAAGAATACATCGCCGGCCATCGGCACATTCGCGCGCAGTGTTTCGGAGACGCTGTCTATTCCGTCATGATCGAGTCCGAGGATCTAGACTGGAGAG
Organism: Blastocatellia bacterium; assembly: GCA_036505875.1. Lineage (GTDB taxonomy): Bacteria > Acidobacteriota > Blastocatellia > UBA7656 > UBA7656 > Onstottus_A. The sequence goes on from DASXSR010000358.1 coordinate 28,018, forward strand.
CGGACCTTGACGTTCCATTTACAGTTTTCGATTTGACGGAGGAGGTGAAAGCGCGCCTGCAAAAGGTGCTGGAACTGCTTGAACTGAAAATGGGTATAGTCGATCTTAAGTTGTCTGAGGACGGAGAGCCTGTTTGGTTTGAAATCAATCCGCAAGGACAGTTCTTGTTTGTTGAAGCACTCAGCGGCCTGGATCTGACATCAGCCTTTGCTGACTTTCTGTATCGAGAGGCTAGATGCTCCAACGGAGAAGAGAGGTCTCTTCCAGTATCATCCCCTTAGGCCGGCCAGGCGTTCAGCTTCCTGTCTTGCTTGGTCGATAACAATCTGTTCATCGAGCGTAACGAGTTCTCCCGATCGCATCACGCACGATCCATCGATCAGAACCGTTTCAACATCCACGGTTTGAGACGCATAAACGATGGTAGAAACCGGATCCGGATGCGGGGTCGTGTGCATACGATTGAGGTTAAGCAGAATCAAATCCGCCCGCTTGCCGACTTCTACGCTTCCGATCTCCTTATCGAGTCCAAGCGCGCGTGCACCGTCGATCGTAGCCATTCTCAAAACTCGAAGCGCCGGCAATGTCTCAGCGCCGTGAAGCGCTTTTTGAATCAGCGCCGCCATTCGCATCTCGGTGAACATATCAAGCCGGTTGTTGCACGGCGCGCCATCCGCTCCAAGTGAAACTGAGATGCCTCGCTGAATCATCTCCGGTATTCGCGCAATGCCCGACCCAAGTTTGAGATTCGAAGACGGACAGTGCGCGACGTGAGTTCCAGTCCGGCTCAGTATTTCCATCTCAGCTTCGTTTAGATGAACGCAATGAGCGAGCACGACGTTCGAACTCGCCAGCCCGACGTCGCTCAGGTACTCGATATTGCGGCGTCCCGTTCCGCGCTCTACCATTTCAATTTCGTCTTTGTTCTCGGAGGCGTGACTGTGGACGATTACGCCGTGCTCGCGAGAAAGCCTGGCCACGCGCTCCAACAGTTCACGGGTACAGCTGACGGCGAAGCGAGGAGCGAAGCAGTAACGCAATCGACCCTCCGCGCGACCGTGCCAATCTTTGAGCAACGCCACCGATTCTGTGATCGAGGCTTCGGTCTCCTCGCGCAGCGTCGGCGGCAACTCGTCGCCTTTGTCCATCATGCATTTGCCGATCGTTGCTCGAAACCCCGACTCTTGGGCCGCGGTGAAGACTGACTCGGTGTGATTAACGGTTTCCATCGTGAGGGCGCACGTTGTTCCGCCGCGTATCAATTCAGCGATTCCGAGGCGAGCCGATGCGTAGACTGACTCGGCAGTGTGGGCGGCTTCCAGAGGCCAGATTCGCTTCTTGAGCCAGTCAATGAGAGAAAGATCATCTGCCGCCCCGCGGAACAGAGTTTGACAGAGATGAATGTGGGTCTGAACGAATCCGGGCAAGAGCACCCGCCCGCGCGCGTCAATCTCTTCAGCCGCTTTGTAAGCTCGTCGACTGAGTTTTGGGCCGAGTGCTGCGATTCGGCCGTCTTCGATCAAAACATCGCCCTCGAATGTATTGTTCTGATTGTCTATCGTGACGACTGTCGCGTCTTTGATGAGCAATGAGGGGTTCATTAATCCGAAAACTCCGGCTTCGCCCTGTTATTGCGCGATAGGACAGGCCTGGATCGCCACCAGTTGCCATTGCCCGTCACGCTCGGCATATACGTGGATCGAGCGATAGTAACCCGAGATGGCGTGACCTCTGTAGACCCATTTCGCGGTGTCGACGCCCGTTAGAATCGCCGTCTGTCCGAAGATTCTCACTTCAACGTTGTCGCGAGTCAATGACTCGACGGTCAGATCGCCGGATTCGATGTCCGCGGTGAACTGGTCTGTGCCATCGCCTTCGAGCGGATAAGTGAAGGTGCAGTCTTGCGCCATAATTCGTCTCAGAGTTGCGGCGTCCCGTTGAAGCAACGCTGTGACCCACTCGGCGTTCATCTGCCGGAGGGCCTGCTCTATCTGAATGCCTGCGGCTGACATAGGGATCTCCTTTCGCGGGATTGAGAAAGCGTTGATATTAATAGCAAGAGTGGCCGCGATTTTCTAGCGTCTAATCCAGGAACGGACGGTGAGCAACAGCACAACGAACCCTGCGATCATCGCCGTACCCATCAGCGCCACCGAGTACTGGTGAAGATCGTTGAAGCGCATTCGCAGCGGGTCTGACATCGGGACGTCGTCGATATGGCCGCCCATCGCGCCGCGCAGCGAGACCATGGTCGGCGTTATCCAGAAATGCGAAAGCGCTGCGGCCGCGATCATCGCGGCTAGAAAAATTATTTGGGTGGACTTGGCGACGCTTCCAAGATGTTTGAAGCGCCAGCTCGCCGCATTGATCAAAATCAACAGCGGGCCGACTATCAAACCGAGCAATTCAACCTTGTTTATCGTGCTCGTGACCAAAGCGCCGGCCATCTCGCGCGTCTGCAGAACCGCGAAAGCGCTGGGCGCAACCGCGAAGCTGAAAAAGATCATCGAGCCAAGCCAAACAGAGAGGAGCAATGCCTCAGCGAATGCAAGTGGCTGCTTGGCGGCAAGGGAGTGAGATGCTGGAGCTCTTTCCACGAGAGTCGAATCCTACTATTCGCCGCAACTGGTTTCAACCGGCTTTCGTCCGCCACTGCAGGTTGTAAAAAGAACAGAGTCTTGCGGGCAACTCACAGTACTGCGCTCGGCATCTTGACCGTGACTGGCCAGTGAACTAACATCCAACTTATCCCCGTTTGGAGGTGCAAAAATGAGGAAGCTTTTTTCGTGTCTTGCGCTTTGTGCAATGATCTCCGGCGGAGCTGCGGTTGCCCGTCCGCAAGCGGCCCGCGAGGCAACCATCCAACCCGAAACCAAAGCGAAGATCATCCTTCAATCCAGGCTCAGCTCGAAGTTGAGCGAGGTCGGTGATCCCGTTACCGCCGTGCTTGACGAGCCGATCTACGTTGATGGGCAGCTCGTCTTGCCGCGTGGGGCCGAGTTTCATGGGCGCGTAACCCAGGTCACTCCCGCGAAACGGGGACAGAAAGGCGGAAACATAGGCATCGCGTTCGAACGCGTCTCGATGTCGTGGGGCGACGAACCCGTTTCAGTGATCGTGACGTCGGTGGACGACTGGGACAAAAACGAAAAGCTTAAGGCCGACGACGAAGGCAAAGTGAAAGGCGGGCATCGCGGCGATGCGACTACTCGCAACGTTGAGCGCGGCGGCGCGATCGGCGGCGCGGGCGCGGGCATCGTAATTCTGTCGGGCGGCGGACTGGGGGCAGGCGCGGGGGCGCTTGGCGGCGGACTGCTTGCCGGGTTGTTGCTGACGAAGGGCGGAGAAGTCGTAGTTAATCCAGGCGCGGTGTTCCGCGTAAAGTTCGTCAAGCCAATGACGCTTCCGGTAATCAACCAATCGGGAACAACGCCGCGGGCGATCCAGCAAGACGATCCGAAAGACGCGAAGGATCCGAAGGCAGTCCCGCCCTTTGAGCGGAAACCGCCGAACCAGTAATTTGGAGCGCGGCGCGCGTTTTTTGCGCGCCGTCTAATCGAAGAAGCATTCCAAAGCGGCGCGCTAAGGACGCGCGCTGCACTGCAAACATGTGGAATCGCACCAAACGACTCATCAATTCCTACCTCGACGACCTGATCGAACGAGTCAGCGGCCCTGATCGTGAGGCCCGCGAAGTGACGCGGGCCGAGCTCGCTCGGCTCAACGAGCTCGAAGTGCAAACTCGCGCTTCAGCAAAGATGTTCGAGAAAGAGCTGGCGGAAATCGAGCTGAAGATGGTCGGCGTGACCGAGCGCGAAGGAATGGCCCGCGAACGCGGCGATCAAGCCGGAGCCTCGGATGCCGGAAGACAGCTTGTCGCGCTGGGTGCTGAGCGCGATATGCTTAGACAACAGCTCTCCGAAGCCAACTCGGCTGTCGAACGCGCCCGATCTCTGCGCGAGGATCGGCGACGAATGGGCGGGGATCTCGCGACGGAGACTCAGCTCACAGCGATGCGTGAGACTCTTTCTTCGGTGCAGCGTCCGTTCGATAGCACCGATCCGGCGGCGACTATCGACGAGATGCGCGAGCGGATAAGGCGGTCAGGTGTGTCGTCGACCGACGACCGAGTTGCTGAAGCGGATCGCGAGCTTGCAGCCGAACGCGCGAGGGCTCGAGTTGACGAGATGCTCGCGCAGTACAAGCAGGGAGTTGGTGCTCCGGAGCCAACGAGCCCAACCAGAAGCGATGTTTCACAAGCTGCTCCGTCATCGACGCCCACCGGCGCTGCTGAATCTACCGTTAGTGATGAAGCTCCGAGCGAATCAAAGTCGCTCGGCCGGACCGAAGGTCCCGTCCGGCCGATAGACTAACTGTGGAGTTGACGCGGCGGCGCGAATTCAATCAAGCATCGCCGGATGAATCAAGTTACGAAACACGCTCCCGCCGCTCCGGTCCAACGAGTTGTTCGGCGGCGCGATAGAAGCACTCCCTAGCCGTCCGGAAGTCCCAGCCGACGCTTCTGTAAGAAGTATCGCCGATAGCCGGTCGGAAAGCCCTCTAACAACCCAAACACCTCATACCCCCGCTTCTGATAAAAGCCCAGCGCTTGGAAATCATACGTGTCC
>DASXSR010000359.1:0-8773 GCA_036505875.1 Blastocatellia bacterium
AACATCGCGACCCTTGTGCATCTGAGCGCATCTAGGTCCGATGCAGACAGAAAGGTCGAGTTACATGAAGCATTCTGGTCTCACGCTGCTCCGAATAATTGCATTCCTATTCCTGTTTTACGCGCCCACGCCACACGCTCAAGCCACCACCGTGGTGATGCCGTCCGATACCGACATGATCGTCAACTCACGCTTGATTGTTACAGCGCGCGTGATCTCTGTAACCAGCGCCTGGGATGACCAGCGCTCGATGGTTTGGACATATGTTGAGCTGCTCGTGGACCGAAAGCTCAAGGGCGAATTGCCGGATAGAACAATAGTTCTGAAACAAATGGGCGGCGCTGTTGGTGACTCCGGCGTCTATGTATTCGGGCAATCGCGGTTCGCGGCGGGAGAACACGTGCTGCTGTATCTGAATTCGGCCAAGGATGGCAGCTTGCACGTTGCACACGTCTTTGCCGGAAAGTTCTCTGTTGTGTCAGACGCTCGTTCGAGAGGAGAATTCGTTGAACGCCGATATGATACAGACGAAATAGCGCTGCTCGAACGGAGTACCAGCAACGACGTCACGGATCGCGCTCCCTTCGACGATTACATTCGGCAAATCCGTCAGACCTTGAAGCGCGAATCAAATCGCGTAGCAGAAATAGACGCCGCGAGGACGGACCCGTTGGTTTTTGTTCCGGCTGAGTATGCGCGCGTGCGGAAACAATCGTCGGGCTTCACGCCCGAGTACGTGCTGTCTAGCGGGGGAGTGCGGTGGATGGAAGCCGACTCCGGCCAGTATATTAGCTATTACGTTAGCTCCAGTAGCGCACCGGTTGCCGGAGGGGGAGCAACGGAGATTGCTCGCGCGATGAACGCGTGGCCGAACCAGAGCGGCGCCAATATCCACCTCCGGGTGGCAGGTCAGACCGGCAGTTGCGGGATAGTCCCCGACAACGTCAACACAATCTCGTTCGGGGACTGCGCGAATCAGTTGGATCCGCCAATTGGGTGCACAGGTGTTGTCGCGTTAACTGGGGTCTCGTACATTCGCGAGAGCAAGGTCATCGGCGGCGTAACGTTTAATCGCTTGCTGGACGCGGACACGGTGTTCAACAAAGGAATCGACTGCTTCCTGGGCAACTCAGCAAACCTTGCAGAAGTCGCATGTCACGAGTTGGGTCACTCAATAGGGCTGGGTCATTCGGCTGATTTGAACGCCATTATGTGGGCGTCCGCGCACGGACGAGGACGCGACGCTGTTCTTGGCGCCGACGACATTGCGGGAGTGCTGGCCATCTATCCGGCGTCGTCGGGTGGTGGACCGGGTCCGCCACCGACCACTCCGGTCAGCATCGCTACCGCCGGGCTGAACGATGGGGCGGTGGGGCAATATTACTTGGCGACGCTGAACGCAACTGGAGGTGTTTCGCCTTATCGCTGGAGCGTGGTCGGGGGAACACTGCCGGCCGGTCTCAACCTTTCGGCAACCGGGGCTATCGACGGATTCCCAACCAATGCCGGGTCGTATTCGTTCGCGGTTCAGGTCTACGATTCAAGCAACAAGGCTGACGCCAAATGGCTTTATTTGACCGTGCGGCCATCCAATGTGGTAAACCCGCCGGGGGTTCCTACGATAAGCAGTGTAAAGGCTAAGGGTGACAAGAAGCTCTGGATCTCCGGTCAGAACATCAGCGCCGCCGCTTATATCAATCTCAACGGAAATCTGATCCAGGCAACATCTTTCGAGCAAGACGGCGCTGTCGGAACTCTATTTGTCAAACGAAAGTTAAATCTCGGGCCGGCAGGAACAAATCTACTCGTCATCATCGACAGCGGTTACCAATCCGCGCCGTTCTACTTCTGACGCGTGTCGAGACGAGGTTTCGGTTTCTGAGGAGCGGGAGGGCCCGCACCGGTGGAAATCTCTGAGAGCTTCTGCTAATCTTTTCTCCTTCAACCGGGCGCTTAGCTCAGTCGGTAGAGCACTGTGTTCACACCGCAGGGGTCACTGGTTCGAGTCCAGTAGCGCCCACCATTTTGGCCTGCGACTAAGTTTGGGCACGAGCTTTAACTATGATGAGACGTCCTACCAAAGTCATAAGCAGAAAAGCGGATTCAGTTCGCGTCATTAAGATTACCGGCAGGCTCGAGCCGGGCGACGGAGCCGATCAACTCTTCGATATGGTGCAGCGCTTCATCGAGGACGAAGACGAGATAGACTTCCTGTTGGACCTGCGAAGCGTGACGTACATAAGCAGCACGGGAGTCGGCAGCTTAATCAAGTCCTACAATTCTGTTCTGAAGAAGAAAGGCCACGTAAAACTCCTGTCTCCTTCCCAATCGGTGAGGAACATCCTGTCCATTTCAAAGCTTGACGGCGTGTTCGAGATTTTCTCGGACGAGAGCGAGGCTTTGGCGAGCTTCAAAGGCAAATAGCGGGGACCGGGTTACGGCTTTTTGTCCTTCTTGGGAGGAGGTTCTTTGGGCCTATCTTCCTTGCCCTTCGGCCTTACCACGGGCGGCCCCGGAGGATCTTTCTTATCATCTTTCTTCTTTTCTTTGTTCTGTGCAAAGACGGCGGCATTGTTACCTTCAGGAGGAGACAAGATGACCGTTGAACCAACAAGCGAAAGAGCGACTATCAGCAACAACTTCTTCATACGATCATCAAACCGCGACTACTGTTTCCTATTGCGATTCTCCTGAGCCTTTTGCGAGTGGCTCGCTGTGTCTGTAGACTGACTATCCTTCTTCTGCGTTACAACAATCCGGATCTTTTCCTTTTGATTCCTATCAGCAGCCAAACCGGCTTGACCAACCGTCGCAATCAGCAGGATAACACCAATGACAAATCTGCCAAACATCTTTCTTTTCGTGCCTCTTGTCCGATTCGAGGTCTGTTCATTCCTGGAGCAACCGCTATACCATTGTTGAATCTCGCCAAACGCGCCAACGAGAAGACTTACAACTCAATACAAGCGGCTTTCCACCTCAACCACGAACCGATTCAGTTTATCTGCGCACCTTTTAGTGCAGTTGTGAGATGCCAGGCTGGGAGGCTCGCGTTGGTAGTATTTTTTCAGGAGGGAATACTTGACGCCGCTGGATTAGCTTCAAGTCAAGGCGGTTACTTCCGTCTTTTGTTTACGGCTTCCTTCAATTGTTTGCCCGCACTGAATCTGACGCCTCTCGTCGCTGGTATTTTGATTCGCTTGGCAGTGTAAGGATTATGACCCAGCCGCGCCTTGCGATGTGAGAGTGAAAACGTGCCGAAGCCCACCAGCGTAACGCGATCATTTTTCCTGAGACTGTCCGTAATAGCTTCCTTGACCGCGTTGAGGGCCCGCTCAGCCTGGGCCTTGCTGATCGAGGCCCGCTTTGCAACCTTCTCGATCAAATCGCCCTGGTTCATCGCACCTCCTAAATGTCGTAGCTTGTAACCAAGCTTAGCACAAGATATGGTAGCTGCTTCGACGCGTTTATAGCATTCACGTTTCTCGCTGTCAATAACTTTTTGCATAAAATTCTTCGCGGATAAAGAGCGACGAGCTGAGTTCATTTTGGTCGCGTCAGTCGAGTTCTGCTCGTGACAACAACGAATCGCGCTGATATAAGTCTCGCGAGCCGGACTAGCTGGCAATTATCGGGGGACAAATGCTCGTTGGCCACTTTGCGGTAGGGCTTGTTGCAAAGCGCGTTGAACCGAAGGCCTCGCTCGGCACACTTGTGCTGGCTGCGCTCCTAGCGGACTTCCTGTGGGTCATTTTCCTGACCACGGGAATTGAACACGTTGAGTTCAAGCCAGGCAGAGGAGCCGCAAATTATGTCGCTGGCGGCGATATCGGTTGGAGTCACAGCCTGTTGATGGACGTCGTTTGGGCGGCGCTATTGGCGGCGGGATACTTCTTGAAGAGGCGTTATCGACGAGGCGCGTTGGTGGTGTTTGCCGCGGCGCTCAGTCACTGGCTGCTGGATTTCGTCAGCCTGGCTGTGCCGCTTGTTCCCGGCGCCGATCGATATTTTGGACTGGGACTGTGGTATTCCGTCACCGCTACGATTGTCGTGGAAGGAGGTTTTTGGCTGTTCGCACTGGTTCTGTATACTCGCGCGACGAGGCCGAAGAATCGTCTCGGTCGATACGCGTTCTGGATCGTGGCTGTTCTTCTAACCTTGGCCTGGTACAACAACATCACCGGGCCTCCGCCACCCAGTGCTCGGGCCGCCGGAGTTACCAGCTTGATCTTCTTTTCGTTGGTTGTCGCATGGGCGTATTGGATGAATCGGCTTAGGCCTGTGAAGAGCCAGTTGAACCGAACCAGGAAGGAAGCGTAGAGAAAACGTGTGCCTATGAACGATTCCGTCAAACAATTAATTGATACCTACAACCCGAGTTCGCCCTTGGCAGAAGCTTCGACGATACCAGCCTCGTGGTACACAGACCCGCGCATCTTTCAATTGGAGCGACGCACAGTCTTCAGCGACTCGTGGCAGATGGTAGCCCGAGCGGATCAAGTTCGCGAGCCCGGTCAATATATTACGCATGAATTGGGCGGAGAACCGATTTTGGTCGTGCGCGGAAGCGACAGCTTACTGCGCGGATTTCTCAATGTATGTCGGCATCACGCCGCTGCGGTGATGACCGAACCGGAGGGAAGGGCGAACAGTCTACGCTGCCCATATCACGGATGGACATACTCACTTGAAGGAGAGTTGAAGGGGGCGCCCGACTTTGCCGGTGTTTGCAACTTCGATCGCGCGTCGAACGGACTTGTTCCGGTTGATACTGCCCTTTGGGAAAGCTGGGTCTTCGTGAAGCTCGAGCGTCAGGATCCGACGGTTGAGCAGTTTCTTGGAGTAGATCTTATCGGGCAAGTGAGTCGGTTGGGCCTTGATAAGCTGCAATGGATGGAACGGCGGCGCTACGAGTTGAACTGTAACTGGAAGGTGTTTGTCGACAACTATCTCGACGGCGGCTATCACGTGCCTCATTTGCACAAAGGACTCGACAGCGTATTGGACTACACCAACTACACGATCGAAACGGGCCAGCGATTCTGTCTTCAATCAAGCCCGGTTGTGAGGGAAGGCGCCGAAGCACAAACGGGCGCGGTACGAAAAGGTCAACGCGCGCTGTACTATTGGATTTATCCTAACTTGATGATCAATTGGTACGAGGGCGTGATGGATACTAACCTGGTCTGTCCGCTCGCCGTTGATCGAACCGAGGTCATCTTCGACTTTTACTTCGCGGATATCTCAGGGCAAGCGCGCAAACGCAACCTGGCAAGCATCGAAGTGGCCCAGCGGATTCAAGACGAGGACGTAGGCATTTGTCAGTCAGTCCAGAGAGGGCTCAGCTCGCGCGCGTATCAAGCCGGACGCCTCTCAGTAAGACGCGAGGCGGGTGAGCACTTGTTTCACAAACTTCTTCACTCCGATTTGAAGGCCGGCGTCCAGCGCAGTTGACGCGCGGGCTATGATGCGATACGAGTACCAACTGCTGGCTTCAACCGCATCTGCAATTTGGCGGGAGGTGATTATGTTTATACGCATCGGATTTCGGCGGATGATATCAGGGATATGTTTGGCTTTGGCTTTGTGGTGCGTAGTCGCCCCATTGTTTGAAAGCCTCGCTGCTGCTGCGCAAGCTAAGCGCGCCCTCGAACTGAAGGATTACTATCGCATCGAGAGCGCCGGAAGCCCCGCGATCTCGCCGGACGGACAATGGGTGGCATTCGTCCGCACTTATATCGTTGAAGCTGAGAACCGGCGCAACAGTGAGATTTGGCTTGCGCCCTCCGACGGATCGCAAGGCGCAAGACAGCTCACAAAGTCGACCGTCAACTCGTCCGGCCCGCGCTGGAGTCCGGACGGCAAGCTGCTAGCCTTCAACTCGCGCCGCAGAGGCTCACGTGCGGAAGGAGACGACCTGAGTCCGATCTGGTTCTTGCGCATGGACCAACCGAATGCGGAGCCGTTTCAGATTCAAGGCGTGGGCGGCACTCCAATCTTCAGCCCCGACAATCAATGGATCGCTTTCACCAAGAAGACGCCACCAGCCGCGAAAGCTCCGAAGCAGTACGCTTCAGATTTCGAGCGCCAGATCAACGAACGATTCAAGGGCCGGATCGTTGACTGGATGAATTATCGATTCGATCAGCGCGGCTATTTGCCCGATCCGCGCGATCCCTCGGCGACGCCGCCTGAAGAGCTCTACCTCGTGCCTCGCTCGGGCGGAGCCCCGAAGCAGATCACGCATCTTGGCGTGAACGTTCAAGCGGCGGCCTGGCGTCCCGATAACCGCGCGCTTGTCATCGAGGCCGACGCTCATCAGCGAGATGAGTACTCGTATGAACGGGCCGACTTGTGGATTGTGACTGTCGACGGTCAGATCAAGCGCCTGACCGATGACGGCTACAATCACAGCTCACCGTCGTTTTCACCTGACGGGCGATCGATCGTTTTCCGACGGCAACCGAGCCTCAACGCTGTGATCGCAGCAAAGCAGAATCACAGTGGCGCGCTCGACGTGTATCGCATGCCGGCTGACGGCGGCGAGATGAATAACTTGACGGCGAGCTGGGACCTGCTGCCCGGCAATCCGACCTGGAGCGGCGATGGACGGTTCATCTATTTCAGCGGCGGCATCGGTGGCAGCTCACACCTGTTTCGAGTGCCTGCAGCAGGAGGTGACGTCGAGCAAGTCACAAAGGGTGAACGGAGCTTGACCGGCTTCAGCCTTTCGTCGGCGTTTGATCACGCGGCATACGCTGCAACCGATTCGACTCATCCCTTGGAGGTCTTCGCCGCTCGCGTTGATGGCTCAGCTGAAAAGAAGCTCTCCGGTTTCAATGACGCGCTGATCGGCGGAGTGAGCGTGAGCGTCGCCGAGCGCATTGTGTATCCCAGCAAGGACGGCACACAGATCGAAGGCTGGGTGTTGCGCCCACGCGATTACGATCCCGCGAAGCAAAAATATCCGCTGATTCTGAGCATTCACGGCGGGCCGCACGGCGCCTATGGCAATGACTTCGCGTTTGAGTTTCAGTTGTTGGCGGCCAACGGTTATCTCGTGCTTTACACAAATCCGCGCGGCTCGACGGGTTATGGAGAAAAGTTTTTGTGGGGCACTTGGGGCGGCTGGGGTGTGCTCGATTACCAGGACGTTATGGCCGGAGTCGATTACGTCGCGAAGCACTACGCGGTTGATGAAAAGCGGATGGGCGTGACCGGCTACTCCTACGGCGGCTTTCTCACCGACTGGATCATCACTCAGACCAACCGCTTTGCGGCGGCTATCGCAGGCGCGGGTATTTCGAATTGGATAAGCGACTATGGCACCGCCGACATTCCGCGCACCAAGGAGAGCGAATTCTATGGGCCGCCCTGGGAGCCGAAGAGCGGAGAATTGCTGCGAGAGCTCTCACCAATCACTCACGTGTCGAACGTTACGACTCCGACGTTGTTCATTCACGGCGAGTCGGACTTGCGAGTGCCCATCGAGCAGGCTGAGCAGATGTACACCGCGCTCAAGAAGCGGGGCGTGCCCGCAATGTTTATCCGTTATCCTGATTCGTATCACGGCGGGTGGACGCCCTGGAACACCGTGCATCGCTATTATCAGGAGCTGAAGTGGTGGGACGCGCGACTTGCTTCGGCGAGTTCAGCACAGACAGGATCGGTCCAGAGATAATGCTGAGCGGACGACCAGCGACAGCCAAGGGGCTTTGCCGATGGAAACTCACAAATTGACCCGACGCGACGTGCTGCGGTCCTTCGGGATCTTCAGCGCATCGTCTTTGTTAGACGGAGCAAGAATGTACGCACAGAGTTTGACCGCCGCGAAAGATGCTGTCGACCATCTGCTGCTGGGCACTTCAGATCTCGATCGCGGAATGGATTGGGTTGAGAAGATGACCGGCGTGAGACCCGTGAAAGGCGGTACACATCCCGGAAGGGGCACGCAGAACGCACTCATCTCGCTCGGTGGGCGACGGTATCTCGAGCTGCTCGCTCCCGATCCGGCGCAGAGCACTTACAACTTCGCGATCGACTTGCGCGGTCTCACCGAGCCGCGTTTGATTACCTGGGCTGCTTCGACAAGCAACATTGATGCAGTTGCGAAACGTGCTCGCGAGTCCGGATTCAAGTTGCTCGGCCCAATCGATGGTTCTCGCGCAAGGCCCGACGGCAGGCTTCTCAAATGGAAGTCGCTTCTGGCGATCAACAGCTTGGGCCTGCAAGGAGTGGAACCGATTCCCTTTTTCATTGAATGGTCCGCCGAAACGGTCCATCCTTCGCAAGATTCGCCCAAAGGCTGCACGCTTGAATCATGTGAAATGGAACATCCTGATGCGGCTGCGCTGAACGATGCGTTGCGAAAACTCGGAATCGAGACGACAGTAAAGTCGGCAAAGGTAGCCAGACTTATAGCGGTGATAAAGACGCCGAAAGGCGAAGTTCGATTGAGCTAAGAAGGGCTCCGTGTCAATCGGTCGAGTCAATGTCATCCGCGGTCTAGACTGGATTCGACCGCGGATGACGCTGATTGAACGGATTTGCACGGATTCTGTTATCCGAACGGATGCTCGAGCGATGATGCCTGCGGCGTCAGCAACTCAGCGCCCATACTCGTTATTACCATAATGTCTTCGCATCTCACGCCAAACTCGCCTGGGATGTAGATACCAGGTTCGTCGCTGAAAGTCATTCCCGTTTCGAGTTTCGTTTTGTTCCCCCGGACCAGATAAGTCCACTCGTGCCCGTCCATCCCTATCCCGTGGCC
>DASXSR010000360.1:0-65922 GCA_036505875.1 Blastocatellia bacterium
GATGTCGTCGCTCACCCGAGCGGATTAATTCAAGTGGCTACGTATGGCCGCGGCGCGTTTGAGTTGGGTGGTAGTTCGCCGACCTCGCCTCCGTCGATCAGTTCAGTGAGTTTCAACGGAGTGAAGCGGCTCATGATCGAAGGGAGCGGCTTCGGCGACTCGCCAAGCGTGATCATCAACGGCGTTAACAAGAATGATTACATTGCGTCGGCTTCCGATGCTTCGATTGTAGTCACCGGCAAGATGAAGAAGCTCGGCTTGAAATCGGGCGATAACACGGTTCAAGTGATTACTGCCGACAACGTTGCGTCCAATGTATTCGTGCTCAAGGTGTAAAGTCTAAATTAGATTAGCCTTTGATTTCTAAACCTGAGGGACGTTGGAGGCGGCGATCGGAATCGAACCGATGAATAAAGGTTTTGCAGTTCGACCGGGGCCTCTATCAGCGAGTGTCATGGGGTGTCATAGGCCCGTATTTATTGATGGTTCTGATGAGCCATGTTACTCGGTAATGCTGAAAGTCGCTCCAGACCCCCACAAAACCCCCACACTCGAATTCAAGATATTCTTACGCAGCTTTCGAGGTTTGGACTCGTTTGATGCGCTCGTATTCAGCGCGTCGAGCGTGATGCGTGTCCCACAGATCAACGTCTTGCTGTAAGCCTAGCCACATCTCCGGCGAGGTCCCGAAAGCGCGCGCCAAGCGATGGGCCATGTCAGTAGTAACGGGTCTCCGTTCGTGTAGAATCTCGCTAATAGTCCGTCGCGAGACGCCAAGCAAGCGCGCAAGCTTGTCCTGCGTCAGTCCCGCTGCCGGCAAAACATCCTCGCGCAGAATCTCGCCGGGATGCGTCGGTCGTCTCTTTCGATTGTTCAGCCAATTGTTCGCCATCGTTCAAATCCTTAGTGATAATCTTCAACGTGACGAGTTACATTAGGCAAGAATGGAGGCGGCGATCGGAATCGAACCGATGAATAAAGGTTTTGCAGACCTCTGCCTTACCACTTGGCTACGCCGCCATTCTTCAAAAAGCCATCGTCAGACTAAAGAGGCGAAGGCAACTCGCGCGGGCCGCTTGAGTCTGTCCTTCGCCCTTGAACCTTGGAGCGGGAGACGGGATTTGAACCCGCGACTTCGACCTTGGCAAGGTCGCACTCTACCGCTGAGTTACTCCCGCTCGGCGAATTAGATTCTATCCGCCATAATTTCATTCTGTCAAACCAATGACCAATTCAAAAGCCTGCGCCTGAGCTCCGAGTCGCGTTATCGGAACTTCAACTTCATCACCAGCGCGTCCTCTTGCGGAGAACGGTAATAGTCCCGGCGCCGGCCCGCAAATCTGAATCCCAGACTCTTGTACAACGACTGCGCCATTTCGTTTGAAGCCCTCACTTCAAGCAGGACTTGAGCCGCGCCTCGCCGCCGAGCCTCGTCAAGAGCGGCCTCCATCAATCTTCGACCGATTCCCATCCTGCGATACTCGCGACGCGCGGCGACATTGTTAACGTGCAACTCGTCTTCCACAATCCAACCCGCAAAGAACCCGATCACGTCCGGTCCGGGATAGAAGTTGCGAGCGACGAACATGACCGAATTCGGATTGGTGAACAGCTCCTGCCTGTATGAGTCGTAACCCCAGCGGTTCAGCCCGCTGGTTTCTTCGATCTCGACCACTTCGATCAAATCACGTTCGCGCATCGGCTCGATCGCGTAGGACTTGAAGATCGGCTGGTGTTCGCTGTTTGTTGCTTTACTCGTCGACATACAGAAACCCGTACTAGACCGAGCTACTCGGAACCGATGCTCCGTTTGATCTTAGAACCAAGAAGCCCCAACGACAACTTTATTTCTGCTTCTGAGGGCCGAACATAACAAGCCCTCAAGGTTTCCGGTGTCTCCACCTCGCCGCGCGCATACTTCAAAAAGGCAAGTCCCGCGATCGCCTCGGCATAGCAGGGGGGCTGTCCCGCGAGTCGATTGCCCACGTGCGCCAGATCCGGAGCTTCCGCTCCGTCGCCGGCAAACGTAACCGTCTTCACACCAGCGACACGCTCGAGCGCAAGTTTGAAGCTTGAGACCATGGGTTCGTTTTGAGCGACGGGCACGCCGTCGCGGTCGAATGAGAACAACTGAGAATATACTTCGCACTTGTATGCGTTCACCAGCGCGCAAACCTCAGTCGCAGGCCGCGCGCCAAAAGCCGCCGCTTCGAGGGAAGTGATGCCAACAATCGATTTGTTGGTGGCCGAGGCTAGCCCCTTCATCGCAGCCATCCCAACCCTCAGCCCTGTGAATCCACCCGGCCCACGACACACCGCAAACAAATCCACATCGCTTGTTGCGACGCCGACTTGTGTCAGCAGCGACTGAATTTCGGTCCACAGTTTCTCTGAGCGTTTTTCATCCGCCGGCGTGCGAACGGAATTCAACAAGGCAGCGCCTTTGGCAACGGCGATGCTCGTCGCTTTGGTCGACGTGTCAAGCGCGAGAATGATCGGTTCTGATATTGTGAATTCTTTATTGCTCAAGGACTCTGAACAAGTTTGACCTGTCAACAGGCGATTATATATTCTGCCTGTGGCCGAAACAACCTACTGGCCGTTGGCCACTGACCTACTGACAACTAATCATGCAGCCACCTACGCCAATGCTCAGGCAGTATCAGGAGATCAAGCGACAGCATCCGGGCACGCTCCTGTTCTTTCGGCTCGGTGATTTTTACGAGTTGTTCTTCGACGACGCGATGATCGGCTCGAAGGAGCTCGAGATCACGCTGACCGCTCGTCATCGCGAGCGCGGAAATCCAGTGCCGATGTGTGGCGTACCTTACCACGCGGCAGGAGGCTACATTGCCAAGCTAGTGCGCAAGGGCTATCGAGTCGCAATTTGCGATCAGACAGAAGACCCGAAGAAAACAACCAAGCTCGTGCGCCGCGAGGTCGTGCGGGTTATCACGCCGGGAACGGCCAT
The DNA here is from genome assembly GCA_036505875.1 of Blastocatellia bacterium. GTDB lineage: Bacteria > Acidobacteriota > Blastocatellia > UBA7656 > UBA7656 > Onstottus_A. Next base: position 2,972 of record DASXSR010000360.1, read on the forward strand.
CGATTCGCAGTTGCTTGACGCTCGAGAGAACAGCTACCTGGCGTCGGTGGTCGGCGCCGGCTCGGGGATGGCGGCAGCGTTTTTGGACGTGTCCACAGGTGAGTTCCTTGCGGTTCAGTTCACCGGCGAGACAGCCTGGCAGCGAGTGCTCGAGCAGGTAGAGTCCTTCGGTCCGCGCGAGATCATCTTTCCAAAATCTCTCGAGCCCTTGTTCAAATCCGGGCAGAAGACAGAGGCTTTAAACAACGACCTTACAGCCGAAGTCGATGCAGCGACAGGCGGGTTTAGCTTCTCGGGATACCAACCCGCGCTGAATCCTGTCGATGAATGGTTTTTCTCATTCGAGCGCGCGCGAGAACTGCTGCTATCTCACTTCGATGTTGCGTCGCTTGAAGGTTTCGGTCTTGGCGGGCGGGATCTGGCGGTCGCCGCGGCGGGTGGCGTGCTTCACTACGTTCGCGAGACACAGAAAGACAAGGCAGCACACATCACCGGACTGTCTCACTTCGAGCCGAGCGACTATCTGATCCTCGACCAAACAACAGTGCGCAATCTCGAACTGGTCGAAGCGCTTGACGGCTCGCGAACACGGACACTCATTGGAGTGATCGATGAAACAATCACCGGCATGGGTTCGCGACTGCTGAAGAGTTGGCTTCTGCGGCCTTCGATGAAACTGGGCGAATTGAACGCGCGCCTGGACGCGGTTCAAGAATTAAGGAACGCGTTGATCTTGCGGGATCGGCTGCGTTCTGAGCTCAAGAGCATAGTCGATCTGGAACGTTTGATGTCGCGCATAAGTCTTGGCCGGGCCAACGCTCGGGATCTGGTCGCGCTGAAAACCTCGGCGGATTCAATACCTCACATCAAAGAGATGCTCGCTGATGCGACGGCTTCGCTGCTTGAAGTGGCGGCCGAGAACCTGGATGAGCTTCAGGACCTGCGCGGGTTGATCGGTAACAGCATCGCTGAGGATCCGCCTGCGACGCTGACCGATGGAGGTTACATTCGCGAAGGCTACAACACGGAGCTTGACGAGTTACGCGGCCTTGCGACATCCAGCAAGAGCTTCATCGCAGGCATTGAATCGCGCGAACGAGCGCGAACGGGCATCTCATCGCTCAAGGTCAAGTTCAACAACGTGTTCGGCTACTTCATCGAAGTCAGCAAGTCAAACTTGAAGAGCGTGCCGGGGGACTATGAGCGCAAGCAGACGCTCGCCAACGCCGAGCGCTACACCACGCCCGAGTTAAAAGAATATGAGGCGAAGGTGCTGGGAGCCGAAGAACGAATCAGCGAGATCGAGCAGCAGCTTTTTGCTGAGATCAGACAAGCCGTCTCGGTTGAGACAAAACGGGTGCAAGCGGTCGCTCACGCGCTTGCAATTCTCGACGTTCTGTTGTCGCTTGCCGAAGTAGCCGCTCGGCGAAACTACTGCCGACCTGTGCTTACCGAAGACGACGAGATCTACATAAGAACGGGTCGCCATCCAGTGATCGAAGCAACGGGCGAACGATTTATTCCTAACGATACATATTTGAACAACTCAACCGATCGGTTGTTGATCATTACTGGTCCGAACATGGGCGGAAAATCCGTCTATCTCAGACAAGCCGCGTTGATTGCGATTCTCGCTCAGATCGGCTCTTTCGTGCCGGCAGAAGAGGCGCGCGTCGCGATTCTCGATCGGGTGTTCACTCGCGTTGGGGCGTCGGATAGCCTGGCGCGAGGACGCTCGACTTTCATGGTCGAGATGACCGAGACCGCGAATATTCTGAACACCGCGACGCCGCGAAGCCTGATTCTGCTTGATGAAGTAGGCCGAGGCACCTCGACCTTTGATGGTTTGTCGTTGGCCTGGGCGATTGCTGAATACCTTCACGACAATCCACAGCACGCAGCAAAGACATTGTTCGCGACGCACTATCACGAGATGACTGAGCTTGCGAAGCTCCTGCCGGGTGTTCGCAACTATCAGATGGCAGTCAAGGAATCGGGCGGCACGATTGTTTTTCTGCGACGTGTGGTCGAAGGCACAGCCTCGAAGTCTTATGGAATCGAAGTGGCTCGCCTTGCGGGTTTGCCTCGGACGGTGACCGAACGAGCCAGAGAGATTCTTTCAAACCTTGAAGCTAATGAGTTGGATGTGATGGGCAAGCCAAAGTTCGCTCGACATCTGCCGTCTCGAAAGGCCGCGCCTCAACCGACGTTGTTTGAAGCTGCGAATGATGCAGTGGTTGACGAGCTGCGGAATCTCGACACGGGGTCGCTTGCGCCGGACCAGGCTGTGGATGTTTTGAGGCGCCTGAAGGAACGATTGATGTAACACTACTGCCAGGCGCGACTCGATGAAAATCACCGCAACAGTCATTACCTTCAACGAAGAGCACAACATCGCCGCCGCGCTCGAATCTCTGTCGTGGGCCGACGAGATCATCGTCGTCGATTCGGAGAGCACTGATCGCACGGTCGAGATCGCTCGAAGCTTCACCGATCGCGTGTTTGTGCGACCTTGGCCTGGTTATTCTGCTCAAAAGAACTTCGCCGCGCACCAAGCAGTCAACGATTGGATCTTGAGTCTCGACGCGGACGAACGAATTTCTCCCGAGTTGGCTCGCGAGATAGAGCAGCTCAAGCAACGCGACGAACCGACAGCGTCGGCATTCGAGATGCCACGTTTAACGTTTTATCTGGGACGTTGGATCAAGCATTCGGGCTGGCGGCCAGATTACAAGCTGCGCCTCTATGATCGAAGATGTGGCCGCTGGCGGGGCGACTACGTGCACGAGACTCTTGAATTAGACGGAAAAGTGGAAAGGCTTGCCGGAAACATCCTGCACTACACGGTGCGCGATGCATCCGAGCATCACTTGAGGATGGATCGTTACACCACGCTGGCTGCGAAGCAGGCTTATGCGCAAGGCAAACGAGCCACGTACATCCAACTGTCACTCTCGCCGGTAGCAGCGTTCCTGAGCTCCTATTTTTTCAAGCTGGGCTTCCTCGACGGCGTAGCGGGGCTGGCAATCGCGCGCTTCGCCGCGCATTACGAGTTCCTGAAGAAGCTCAAACTATGGGAGATGAGGAAGGCAGACAATAGACGGGATTCGCAGGCTTGAGAACTTCGTTTGTAAGATGTCTCGCTGTGGTGTTATACAAAAGAAATCTGACCGAAGCATAGACGAAATCCATAATCGGGTTATGGCTTGGAAGAGCAGACAAAAATAAACCAACTGCATAACGAGTGAGTTTGGGCGCAAATGCGAAATATGCGAAAAACAGTTTTCCTCATCGTACTGTTTTCCCTTGCTTTAGTTTGCCAGGCAGAGGACCGACCAGGGCGCTTTTGGCTTAGAGTGCTCAGCGAGAAGGGCAAACAGATTAAACCAGTTAACGGAATCGTTCCTTGGAAAAGCTCTTCACGATTACGGCTCGTAGTCTGCTTGCGAGCGGCGAACCTCTCTGACGGATCTGAAAGCCTGGACATTCGTTCTCTCAACCAACATCCTGACTATTGGGAACATAGACCGCCAGCCAACGTAACACTCAAGGTTGAGCGCCTTAACGGGAATTCGTCTGCTAAGCAAAAGACTCGTGTTTACTCTCCTGGCGGCGGTGTGAACCTGCATAGGCATGAGCTTTATGTTGATTTGGATATACTTGAGGCCGATCCCATTAGGGAGTCCAAATTACGTGAAATTGCACAATGGTTCTATCGTGCGCGCGAAAAGAATCCTGCTCTTCCACCGATCGAACAGGAGCCTTATCTTACCGGAATCATTTCTTACCTAGATGAGTCGTACATTTATATCCCGCCCGGCCGCTACCGTATTGTCGCTCACTTCCGACCGAACACACGTAGTATTTGGCCGGTCGATTTAGATAGTGAACCGCTTACAATCGACGTTGAGCAGGCGGGCGATTCTCTTGAAAAGCTAAAGAAGGGATTAATGGAGAACATCAATAAATAATCCCTGTCAATCTGCTCTATCCAGGTCCGCGATTACTTCCATGTATAGCGATTCGATTCGATCGATGATCTGCTCGCGTCCGAATCGAATATAAACATCTCGCTGGCCTTGCGCGGCCAATCTCTCGCGAAGCGGCGCGTCAGAAACCAACCACAGCAGCTTGTCAGATAACGCGCGAACGTCGCGCACGGGAAAGAGCAGCCCGGTTGTGTTGTCTTTTATTATCCCGGCAATGCCGCCGACGTTCGACGCCAGCACCGCACGGCGCGCAGCCAGCGCTTCGATCGTCACCAGCGAGAAGCCTTCATCCCACGACGGAACGACTACCACGTCTACCGCCGCTAGCAGCTGAGGTATATGACGAACGTGACCCATAAACCTGAACTTGTCCCCGACGCCTAATGACGCCGCGAGCTGCTTCAGGCTTCCGGTGAAAGTCTGTTCCTCTTCCTGTTCTTCGCCCACAATCAAAAACTCCACGTCCGAGCGCATGCGCCCAACAGTTGCCGCAGCCCTAAAGAATTCTTCCTGACCCTTTGCCGGAGTCACCTGTCCGATGCACGCGACGACTATGTTGGCTCGCAGCCGAAACATAGCTCGCGCGGCATCGCGATCGATCGGCTTGAAGCGCTCGGGATCGATCCAGTTCGGTAAAGTGTGGACGCGCTCGGCCGGGAGCGCGAGTCGCTCAATGACTGACTCACGCACACTGTCGGATACCGCGATGACTGCCGACACGTCGCGCAGCATCCAGCGATAAAGCGCGTTGCGCTTGAGCGGCAAGTAATGATGCCGAGTCAAGATCAGTTTGACGCCCTTAGTTTGTCGGCAGGCCAGCGCCGCGACAAGGTAGTCGCGGCCCATGTGGGCATGCACGATGTCAATGCCGTGCTCGTTGACCAGCTCAGCGATCTCGCGCGCGGACTGGAGGTCGAGCGAGTTCCGAAGCGGCATCTCGTGCCATGACGCGATCACTCCGGCCAGCGCGCCCCGCAAAGGGCTGTCGGGTCTGACAGCCAAATAAACCGCGTGCCCACGTTCAGTCAATCCGCGCACAAGATCGGCGACATGGACTTCGCCACCTCCCATCTCGCTCGCCGAACAAACCTGGAGGATTTTCATGTGAGCCTTCGAAATGTCGGCAATCACAATACTGCGCGATTAGGATTTTCGCCATAGCCTCAAGAACCCTTCTGGAACCCGAAGTGCTTTAGTTGTGAGAGTGATGGCGAAAGCCCAACGCAAATTGCGATGGTGGCTCTCAGCAGACGGCGAAATCTGTTCTGAATGCGGGCAGTCGTACGCATATGAAACGGAGTACCGGTGCGTTGCGTGCGATCTCCCAGTCTGTTCACTGTGCGCTGACGGCGGCGCAAGCGAGTTGTTTTGTATCCATTGCGAGAGCTTCTAAAGGCGGTGATTGAGAATGTCCGCTCGCGCAATCTGGAAAGCTAAGCTGAAACTAAACGGGACACGCATTCCAGTTGACTTGTATTCGGCTGTAGCGGATCGAACCGTTCATTTCAACATCCTCGAGGAGAAAACAATGACCCGGGTCAAACAGCACATGGTTGATCCGGAGTCAGGAAAGGAAGTTCCCGCTGACGAGATTCGCAAGGCCTACCAGGTCGAGCCTGGCACGTTTGTAATCCTGAACGACGACGAGCTTGAGAGCCTCGAGCCTGAACCTTCGCGCGAGATTGAAATAACCCACTTTGTGCCGCCCGCAAGTGTTGATGCTCAAATGTTTGAGCGCCCTTATTATCTCGGACCCGACGGAGATCAGGAGGCATATTTCGCGCTCGCCGAGGCGCTTAACAGCAAAGGGAAAGAAGGGATCGCGCGGTGGATTATGCGTAAGAAGGAGTACTCGGGTGTCCTGCGTGCAGAAGGAGATTATCTCTTTCTCGTGACTCTGCGAGATCCGAAACAAGTTGTTTCAGCGAAAGACCTTCCGACGCACGCCGGGCGCGACTTGGATCAGAAGGAACTGAAGATGGCTACGCAGCTTGTCGAAGCGCTCGAAGGCGACTTCGATCCCACTGAGTTTCGCGACGAGTATCGTGACCGAGTGCTTGAGTTCATCGAAAGGAAAGCGAAGTCCAAAGCGCCCAAGCTGCATGTCGTGCGATCAAAACGCGCGACGACCTCGCTTGAAAGCGCGCTCGACAGAAGCATCAAGCAGTTGAAGAAGGAGAAGAAGGCTGCCTAAACGAGCTGAAAAGAACGGCGACGAAGAACGTAGCGGTGCTAGGCCAATGTGGTCCGGAACAATCACGTTCGGATTGGTCAGCGTCCCGGTCAACCTGTATCCGGCGACCCGAGCCAGCCGTTCTTCGTTGCGCATGGTTGGACCTGAAGGCGTGCCGCTGAGCCGGCGATACTACTCACAAGAGAGCGGACGCGATCTCGACGACGATCAGATGATTCGAGGATACGAAATCGAAAAAGGAAAGTACGTGCCTGTTACCGATGAGGAACTTGAACGCCTGGAACCCAAGAAGAGTCGCGACATCGATGTCCGGCGTTTCGTCGAGCAGGATTCCATCCCGCCGATCTACTTCGAACACGGTTACTTCCTTACGCCTGGAGGAGAGACCGAAAAGGCTTATCGTCTGCTCGCCGAAACGATGGAGAAGGAGGGTCGCGCGGGGATCGCTACCTTTGTGATGCGCGGGAAAGAATATCTGGTCGCGATCTTTTCCGAGAACGGAATACTTCGCGCGGAGACCCTAAGGTTCGCCGACGAGTTGCGTTCGCCAAAAGAAATCGGGCTGCCGGGCAAAAAGAAAAGCCCTCCGAAGGCAGTCGTCAGACGATTCGAAAAGTTGATAGAGAAAAAATCTGAGAGCAAGCCGACACTGAGGGAGATCAAGGATGAAGAAACCGAGCGGCTTCTGAAGCTGGTCAAGAAGAAGCTGTCGAAGGGCAAAGACGTTGTCGAGATCGAGCCCGAGAAGGACGAAGAAGGCAAAGTTGTGGACATTATGGACGTGCTCAAGAAGAGCATCGCTGCGAAAGCCTGAAGGGTCGTAGTACGGCCTTCAGGCGGAAGTTCGTATTCCCGAGTTTCGCGCGGTTATGTACAAACCTCCGCCTGAAGGCCGTACTACGAGCTTGCAAGGGAGGAACAAACTAATGAACAAAACACTTGCTCTGATAGGAAGCATCGGCTTGGGCGCAGGGTTGATGTACGCACTTGATCCGGACCGCGGGAAGCGACGTCGCTCTCTGCTGCGTGACAAAGTCGATCATGCGATTAACGCGACCGAAAACGCAATTCAGACTACCTCGCGCGATCTCCGCAATCGAGCTTACGGACTAGCGGCCGGCTCCAAAGCCCTGTTCAAGAAAGACGACGTGACGGATGACGTGCTGGTTGAGCGCGTGAGGTCAAAGCTGGGCCGAGTCGTTTCGCACCCGCATTCAATCGAGGTGAGCGCACATCTAGGAACGGTAACGCTCAGCGGTCCAATCCTCGAGATTGAAGTCGAGCCGTTAATCAACAGCGTTTCTTCGGTCGCGGGCGTCAACGATGTGATGAACAATCTCGAAGCTCACAAGGAAGTGGGTGATGTACCGGGACTTCAAGGCGGAGTCAGGCGACCCGGCGAGCGCTTCGAGTTTATGCAACACAACTGGTCGCCTGCTGCGCGGTTCCTGGCCGGTGCTTTAGGCGGCGCGCTGACGCTCTTCGGCGTAAAGCGACGCGGGGTACTGGGCGCGACGGCAAGCACGCTGGGGCTTGGCTTGCTGGCGCGCGGCGTCACCAATAACGACGTGAAAAATTTGTTGCCTGGATCAAAGTGAGGCGACGCCGCGGTGTTACCGGAAGAGTAGCTCTGCAGTGCAAGGATTAATCTATCCAGGAGGTGATAAAGGATGGCAATTCGCACGGTTGTATTTCTATCCCACTTGAAACCAGGTTGCGAACAGCAACTCGTTCACGACCTGCCTATCGAATTTCCTTCGCAGGCCATCTCGAAAATCGACGGCATCAAGGGAGTCACGATATGCCAGGGCAACGGACAATTCGCGGCGGTGATTGATTACGAAGGCGATTTCGAGAAGATCTATAAGGATTACATCTCGTCGCCTTCGATCCAGGCATTTCACTTCAAGGTAGCCAGGTTCTTCGACAATCCGCCGCGGTCGGCCGATCCGTCCAAGCTGCCGATCGCCGGCGACGTTTTCTACTGGGACGGGCAAAAGTTCCATACCGCTTCCGGTTGATGCGCGCTCGGGTCTAAACTCGATCCGTGAAATATCGCGGCTCGGTTTTGAGAGATCGCAAGAAGATGCGGGGCGCACGCAAGGGTCCTATGCCGGATTTCATCGCCCCGCAGCTGGCCACGTTGGTCGATGACCCGCCGTCGGGAGATGACTGGTTTCACGAACTGAAGTTCGACGGCTATCGGCTGATCTGCCGGATCGACAGCGGCAAAGTCGCCTTCTTAACTCGCCACCAAAAAGACTGGACCGCAAAGTTCCCCAATCTCTCGCGAGCCGTAAAATCGTTACGGGCTAGCAGCGCGATGCTTGATGGTGAGGTTGTAGTTTTCGATGCCAGGCACTTGTCGAATTTTCAGAAGCTTCAGCAGATGATTGGAAAGACCGACGCCGGGTTTGTCTTTGAGGTCTTCGACCTGATGTATCTTGACGGCTTCGATCTGACCGAAGCATCGCTCAAAGACAGAAAGCAGGCGCTCGAAGAGCTGTTCTCGCCAATCGACCAGCGCGGCGCATTGCGTTACAGCGATCACGTTGAGGGGAACGGGGAGATCTTTTTCAAGAAAGCGTGCGAGCGCGGGCTTGAAGGCATCGTCTCGAAGCTTGCCTCCGCCCCCTACAAGTCGGCGAGGACGCGCAACTGGCTCAAAGTCAAATGCAGCAAGCGGCAAGAATTCGTGATCGCCGGACACACGCCGTCCGACAAGGGCTTGCCGTTTGCCTCGTTGATCTTGGGCGTGTACGAGGAAGGTAAGTTGATATACGCGGGACGCGTTGGCACCGGCTTCAGCGATAAGTTTCGCGCCGAGCTGAAGAAGAAGCTCGACAGCATCGCGCGCGACTCGTCGCCCTTCGACACTACGCCGAAAGAACCTGGCTTGCGCGACGCTCATTGGGTTACGCCGAAGCTGGTCGCCGAAATAGCTTTCACCGAATGGACCGCTGACGGGGCGATTCGGCATCCGTCGTTTCAAGGTCTCCGCGAAGACAAGAAACCTGAAGAGGTTCGTCGCGAATTGCCCGACTAAAGCGATGCCCTGTTACTCAGGCTCGCGACGACTTCGCGCGCCGCTCGCAAACCAGTTGCGATCGCACCGTGCACCGTGCCGCTGTGACCTTCGGTGTTGGTGGCTTCGCCCGCGAAGAAAAGCGTGTCTTCGATCGGGTGAGCAAGCTTCGACTGCGCGTCCAGTCCGCCGGCTGAAACGTAGCTGTAAGCGCCTCTCGTAAAGATATCTCGATTCCAATCGTGACTGTACGTAGCATCCAGCAGATTCTCGATGCGTGACTCTGGGACCCGGAAGATCCGGCTTAATGATTTGAGCGCGCCATCGATAATCAACTGGTTGTCGCCTTGAGCCACCTTTTCAGCTACCGGACCGCCAGCCCATCCTACGAGCACAGGCGATTGCGCGGGAAGCTGAGTCCACCAGGTTGGGATCGGCTCGCTTGCCGCGTGGATGAAGCCGAGATTCCGTAGGGATTCGCGTCCATCCTTCGTTGCCAGCTCAAGCGTCTCCCAAAAAGCTTCGCGGAACAGAAGGTTGATCTTAACAACCGGCCCCATTCTGAGCGCTCGGGCCGCTGCTTGTTTCTCGGTGATCTCCGGCGCAAATTTCACGGCTCCGCTCTCCGATGGTGAGGCTTGCAACACGCCAAGCGGCAAACTTACGATCGCGCGCCGAGCTTCATAGCGCCTGCGCTCGCTCTCGATCATCACGTCGACGCGGTCTCTTCTCCAGCGGACTTCTTCAACAATCGCGTTTAGATGAAAGCTCACGTCGTTTGAGAGACATTCCCTTTCGAGCCACGCAACCACGCCGTCGTACCCGCCGAAGATTCGGAACTGCCTGTCACCCTCGATTCGATCTGCTGCCTCATTGCCTTGCTGCAAACTCTTGACGCTGATGACCTCGGGTCGCGCGGCGTGAAAACCTTCCACGAACATCGTCGCGATCGATTTCGATTCTTCCGATTGATTTCGACAATACTTATCGAGGTATTCCCTGAAGGAAAGGTCGGGCTCTCGCACATCCCTGATGCCATCCATAATCTCTTCGAGCTCAGACCAGATCTCATCGGATTTCGTCAGGAGGCCGTCGCGAAGCTGCAGGTGACGCTGGCTGAGTTCGCAAAGTCGCAGCCCTGCTGCGCGGGCGATGTCGAAAATCTCCGGCGGTCTTCCGTGAACGAACTCGGCTCCCAGCTCGATGGGCGTTCCAGACTTGTCGTCGTGAATAGTGAGGAGGCGCCCGCCGATGCGATCACGCGCTTCAAGCACCTTCACGCTGAAACCGGCCGCACTGATTTCACGTGCTGCGGCAAGTCCCGCAACCCCTGCCCCTATGATCAACACGTCGGCGGCTGTCGGCTCGTTCATAATTTGATTCTACCCGGATGAAAGCTTACGCCGCAGCTTGAACTCGGAAGGCTCAACGTCCAGAATGTTTCTCCCAGGTTCGTCGTAACAAGAAAGGCGCTGATGGAAACTTTCCCACCGTGGTTCATCGGTCTGGTGATCTTTGTTTTCGGGCTGCTCATCGGAAGCTTTCTCAACGTCGTCATTCATCGACTTCCGCTTGGCGAGTCTATCGTGTTTCCGGGCTCACGCTGTCCAGCTTGTAATGCTGAGATCAAGTGGTATGACAACATCCCGGTCGTCAGCTACGCGGTTCTGCTTCGCGCAAAGTGTCGAAACTGCGGTGCGCGAATATCGCCGATTTATCCGACGGTCGAATTACTCGTTGCTTGGCTTTACCTTTTCCTCTTCATAATCCATCGCGATCAGATCGTTATCGGAACGTGGCTGCCGCTAATCGCCGATATCGTCTTCGTTTCGCTGATCGTGCCGCTGGTATTCATCGACCTGCGCCATAAGCTTCTGCCGAATAAGATCACTTATCCCGGCCTGTTGGTGCTGCTGGTGTTGCGGGCGTTGGCTCCCGATCCATGGGTTCTATCTCACACGCCCCGATGGTTCGGGCTGGGAGGCGCGCCCGACTGGGCGGTGTCGTTGTTCGCTTCGGCGTTGGGCGCATTGGCCGGTGGAGGCGCGCTCTGGCTTGTTCGTGAAGTGTACTATCGCTTGAGACACATCGAGGGAATGGGCCTGGGCGACGTGAAAATGATGTTGATGGTGGGCGCGTTTCTGGGATGGCAACTTACGTTGCTGACGATTTTCATTGGTTCGCTGCTCGGATCGCTGGTTGGCGTGATGCTGATCCTGGTTCGAGGTGGTAGTATGAAAATGCAAGTTCCGTTTGGGGTGTTTCTTGGTCCGGCTGCCATAATTGCGCTGTTCGTTGGAAAGCAGTTGATCGTTTGGTATGCGGGCACGTTTAGATAGACTAGGTTAGTTGTAGGATTAAGAGTACTAGCTTGTGAGCAACCGCCCAGACAGTATCGTAGTGGCTTTTTCCATTAACACCCAACTTCAGTTGGGTGGGCGGGCTGCTGATGCTGCTCAACTGTTTCAACAGTTTGTGTCGTTACGATAAATCAAAACATTGAAACGGTTCCGAGCATCCGCGCCTTGGTGACACCCAACTGAAGTTGGGTTAATGAGAAACTGCTGTCGAATCTGCCGTTACACGGCAGTGGTTTCAATCTCGCATAGACTGCGGAGGAGATAATGAAAAGAACAGCTCGCGCAATCATAGTCCTGGTTTTGCTGTGCGCATCTATGCCGATCGCTCCGCGCGGGGCCTCGCGCGAGCCGGTCCGCGGCCGACACGGGATGGTCGCATCAACCAGCGAGATCGCCTCTCGCGTCGGAGTCGAGATCATGCAACGCGGCGGCAACGCAATCGACGCCGCAGTGGCAGTCGGATTGGCGCTTGCGGTAACGTGGCCAAGCGCGGGCAACATTGGCGGCGGCGGATTCATGATGATTCGCCGCGCGAACGGCGATACCGAAATCATCGACTACCGCGAACGCGCGCCGCTGGCTGCTTCGCGTGATATGTATCTCGACAAAGACGGCAACGTCATCAAAGGCGCTTCCACCATCGGCTACAAAGCCGTCGGCGTGCCGGGAAGCGTTGCGGGGTTTTCACTGGCGCTTGAACGTCACGGCAAACTTAAGTGGCCGGACGTGATTGAGCCAGCGCGCAAGCTCGCAGCCGACGGATTCACGGTTAATTATCATCTCGCTCGCGGACTTCAGAACGCCGAAAAATTTCTGTCGCAGTTTCCCGACAGCAAGCGAATCTTCCTTCGCGACGGGAAATTTTATGAAGAAGGGGAACGGCTCGTTCAGCCTGAATTGGCCGCAACGCTCGCGCGGCTGAAAGAGAAAGGCCCGCGCGAGTTCTACGAAGGCAAGACCGCCGAGATGATCGTCGCAGACATGAAAGCAAACGGCGGGTTGATAACAGCCAAAGACTTGAAAGAGTACGAGGCAACGATCCGCAAGCCGCTCAAGGGAACGTATCGCGGCTACGAGATCGTCACGATGCCGCCGCCGTCTTCAGGCGGCGCAGCGCTGCTCGAGATGCTGAACATCCTCGAGCACTACAACCTCGCCGAGCTTGCGCCAGGCTCGTCGGACACGATTCACCTGCTTGTAGAATCACAGCGACGCGCATTCGCCGACCGCGCCGAGTTCATGGGCGACGCCGATTTCGTAAAGGTCCCAGTCGAAGGTTTGATCTCGAAGAAATACGCGGCCGATCTGGCAAAGACCATCGATCCGAATCACGCGACGCCGAGCTCCAAGATTCGCGCCGGCGCTCCAGCCGGATACGAGTCTACGCAGACGACTCACTTCACGGTGATCGACGAAGAAGGCAACGTCGTGACGAATACCTACACACTGAACGGAGGTTACGGCTCAGGCGCCGTCGCACGAGGCACTGGCATTCTCTTGAACAACGAGATGGACGATTTCACCTCGAAGCCAGGAGTGCCGAACGCGTACGGTTTATTACAAAGTGAGAACAACGCAATCGCGCCGCGCAAGCGCCCGCTTTCGGCTATGACTCCGACGATTGTGTTGAAGGATGGCAAGGTATGGTTCGCGATCGGCAGCCCCGGCGGTCCGACGATCATCAACACGGTTCTGCAAGTGATCGTTAACGTGGTCGACTTCGGGATGAACATTCAGCAGGCAATCGACGCTCCGCGATTTCATCATCAATGGATGCCGGATCGAATTCAGTTTGAGCCGCTGGGAATAAACCGCGACACACGGGCGGCGCTTGAGAAGAAGGGTCACGTCTTCGCCGAGAGAGCAGGAAACATGGGCGACGCCGAAGGAGTGATGATCGACCAGAAGACGGGAATGAGATTGGGAGCTTCTGATCCGAGATCGGGAGGCGTGCCTGTGGGGTACTGAAATGGCGCGGTCTCTTGATTCGACAGGTTGATCCAAATTGCAGTCTTGATCGTCGAGTTTCATGAGGAGTAGACCAAAGAAGAACCGACATCCGGTTCTCGGCCGTGAGCCCGCAGAATCAAGCACGGTTCGGGAGGATGACGAGTACCCCGTTAAGCCACTCCTGCTCACTGCTGGGCCACGCAGGAGGCTTGGCTACTTCTTGATTGTGAGCATGGGCAAACCTGTAGCGAGCGAAGTTGTCGTGTTGCCTTTTCCGCAGACTAATTGCAGAATCCACATACGGAAACGAGATCTGTTATGCCAATAAAGATTATTGTGGAAAAAGGTGAAGATGGGTACTTCGTAGTGCATTGCCCTTCTTTGAAAAGCTGCTGGTCACAGGGAAAGACACGAGAAGAGGCATTAAGTAATATCCGAGAAGCTATCGCCCTTTACTTGGAACCCGAAGCATCAGAGCTGGTAGTCGATGAAAACCATGAGGTCGTCGAACTCACTATATGAAGTTGCCACTTCTGTCCGGGAGGCAAGTACTGGCTGCCTTACAACGTCTCGGGTTCGTTGAACTGCACCGAAAAGGAAGCCACGTCAAAATGGCGCACCCGGATGGACGGATAATAGTCTTTCCGTTACACAATGAAGTTGACCGATACACTCTAAGAGGCGCGCTAGAGGATGCCGGAGTAGATATTGAAAAGTTTCTCAAACAGGTAAAGTAAATGCCCTGCTATTGTACGCCGGGTTGACTTCTTCGATCTCCCAACAAATCACAATATGACCATCGACGAACAGATAGCGTTACTTCGCAAGGGTACAGTCGACTGCATCCCTGAAGAGGAGCTTCGGCGCAAACTCGAGCGCTCGGCGAAGACCGGAAAGCCGCTTCGTGTCAAAGCCGGCTTTGATCCCACGGCTCCCGATATTCATCTCGGTCACACCGTGCTCATTCGCAAGATGCGGCACTTTCAGCAGCTCGGGCACACGGTCATCTTTTTGATCGGCGACTTCACCGGAATGATCGGCGATCCGTCAGGGCGATCGGCGACCAGGCCGCCGCTCACGCGAGAGCAGATCGATGAGAACGCCGAGACCTACAAGCAGCAGATCTTCAAGCTGCTCGACCGCGACCGCACCGAGATCAGATTCAATAACGAGTGGTTCTCGAAGTTCGGCGCGGATGATTTCGTTCGCCTTGCAGGAAAAGCAACTGTCGCGCAGTTGCTCGAGCGCGAAGACTTTAGGAAGCGTTTTGAGTCGAATGCGCCGATCAGCATTCACGAGCTGATGTACGCGCTTGCACAAGGGTACGACTCGGTGGCGCTTGAAGCCGACGTCGAGCTTGGTGGAACGGACCAGAAACTCAATCTGCTGATGGCTCGCCAGATCCAGCAAGCTTACGGCGTGAAAGAACCGCAGCTCATAATGACGACGCCGCTGCTCGAAGGGCTGGACGGCGTGCAGAAGATGTCCAAGAGCCTCGACAACTACGTCGGCATCACCGAATCGCCTCGCGAGATGTTCGGCAAGCTGATGTCGATCAGCGATGTGCTGATGTGGCGATACTACGAGCTTCTGACTGATATGTCTTTGAGCGAAATCGCGGCGCTGACAGAGGCCGTCGCCAAGGGCGAGAAGCATCCGCGCGATTTGAAAGCCGAACTGGCGCGTCGAATCGTCGCGGATTTTCATTCGCAGACCGAAGCCGAAGAAGCGAGCCGCGAGTTCGATCGAATGTTCCGCGACCATCAAACGCCCTCGGACATTCCAACAATCGAGAAGCCGGCCGGAGGGATCAGGCTTGTGAAGCTGTTGGCTGCTGAAGGACTGGCGCCGTCTGTATCCGATGCGCAGAGGCTCGTCGCGCAGGGTGGTGTTCGCTTGAACGGCGAGAGAGTGAATGACGTAAAACTCGAAGTCGGGGCCAGCGCGGGCGAGGAAGCTTTAATTCAAGTCGGCAGCCGAAAGTTTTTGCGTGTGATTTTTAAGTAGCATGTAGGGGCGGCCCTCCGTGGCCGCCCCTCGTTACATTGTCACGATTCGATTTGCGAGGAGGGGCGGCCACGCAGGGCCGTTACATGAGCCTAATGAATCGTCGTGAATTCAATCAGAGTTTGCTTTGCTCACTAGCAGCGGCAGCGCTGCCCCGGGCGCAGGCGCAAAGCTCCTTGCGAATCAATGGGCAGCGAATTGTCGAACACCTAACGTCGCTTTCGCAGTTTGGCAAGAACGCTCAAGGGGGCGTCTCCCGCGTCGCCTACAGCGAAGGCGACCGGCAGGGCCGTGAGTATGCGATGGGCTTGATGCGAAGCGCCGGACTTGAAGTGAGCATTGATGCGGCCGGAAATCTCGTTGGCCGGCGCGCTGGGGGTGATCCGACGCTGAAGCCTCTCGTGATGGGCTCGCACATCGATTCGGTTCCGGAAGGCGGCAACTACGACGGTGATGTCGGCTCAATGAGCGCAATCGAAGTCGCTCAGACTTTGAATGAAAGGAAGATTGTTACTCGGCATCCGCTTGAAGTGATCATCTTTGCCAACGAAGAAGGCGGGACGATCGGCAGTCACGCCATCGGCGGCGAATTCAACGAGAAGTATTTCGGTTTCGTGAGCAACAGCGGCAAAACCATTCGCGAAGGCATAAAGTTCATCGGCGGCGATCCCGACAAGCTCTCAAGCGTTCGGCGCAAACGCGGCGACATTCACGCATATCTGGAACTGCACATCGAGCAGGGCGGCATCCTCGACGCCGAGAAGATCAACATCGGTGTCGTCGAAGGCATCGTCGGAATCACACACTGGGACGTTAAGATCGAAGGGTTCGCCAATCACGCGGGAACTACGCCGATGAATCAGCGCCGCGACTCGATGCTCGCCGCCGCAAAGTTCATCGACGCAGTCAATCGGGTCGTGACCAGCATTCCGGGGCGGCAGGTCGGGACTGTCGGAAAGCTACAGGCGTGGCCCGGCGCGTACAACGTGATACCGGGAAAGGTTGTCCTCGGCCTGGAGCTTCGCGATCTGGATGCGGCCAAGGTGCGGATGATGTATCAGAAGATTCGAGACGAAGCAGCCGCGATCGGCAGGTTAACGGGCACAACCTTCGAGTTCATCGAGACGGACTCGAGCGTCCCGGCGCCGACAGACGAGCGAATACGGAAGCTGATCGACGAGACCGCGAAGGGCCTCGGATTGACGACGAAGTTCATGCCGAGCGGGGCGGGCCACGACGCGCAGGAGCTCGCGCCGATCGCGCCGATCGGAATGATCTTCATCCCAAGCGTCGGCGGAATCAGCCATTCGCCCAAAGAGTTTTCGCGTGCCGAAGACATCGCCAACGGAGCCAACGTTTTGCTTCTTGCGTTACTCAAGCTCGATGGCGCCCGCCTCTGAGAGTTCACCCCGCGAGGCCAATTAACAATTCGCTCGACGGGGCGAAGGTGTTACATTATCGTTGGAACAAGTGAAGACGGAGTCGGTTTGAGAGGAGGAAGTATGAGCGCGAATACGTTGACGGTCACAGACAATAGAACAGGCAAGCAGTATGAGTTCCCGATCGAAGACGGCGTGATTCGGGCAATGGACCTTCGGAAGATTAAGGCCTCGGATGAAGACTTCGGATTGATGGCGTATGACCCTGCTTTCATGAACACCGCTTCATGCAAGAGCCGGATCACCTTCATCGACGGGGACAAAGGCATCCTTCAATATCGCGGCTATCCGATCGAGCAGCTCGCCCAGGAGAGCACCTATCTGGAGGTGGCCTACCTGCTTCTATATGGCGAGTTGCCGACGGCGGAGCAGTTGAGAGACTGGTCGTGGAACATTACTCACCACACGTTCATTCACGAACAGATCAAGAAGTTCATGGACGGGTTCCATTACGATGCTCATCCGATGGGGATGCTGATCGGGACTGTCGGAGCGCTATCGACTTTCTACAAGGATGCGAAGGACATCTTCAACGCGGAGTCCCGCAAGCATCAAATCCACCGGCTCATCGCAAAGATGCCGACGCTGGCGGCGTTCGCATATCGGCACAGCGTCGGCATGGCTTACGACTATCCCGACAACGATCTGAGCTATCCCGGTAATTTCCTGAACATGATGTTCAAGATGACCGAGGTGAAGTACAAACCGAACCGCGTGCTGGAACACGCGCTCGACGTGTTGTTCATCTTGCACGCCGATCACGAGCAGAATTGCGGCACGAACGCCATGCGCAGCATCGGAAGCTCGCACGTTGATCCATACTCGGCGGTTGCGGGCGCGGCGGCGGCGCTGTATGGCCCGCTGCATGGCGGCGCCAACGAGGCGGTGCTTCGCATGTTGAACGAGATCGGATCGAAGGACCACGTTCCGGCTTACATTAAACGAGTGAAGGACGGCGACGTGAAGCTGATGGGATTCGGGCACAGGGTCTACAAGAACTACGATCCGCGCGCGAAGATAATCAAGAAGATCGCCGACGAAGTATTCGAAGTTACCGGCAAGAATCCGGTGCTGGACATCGCGCTTGAGTTGGAGCGCATAGCGCTGGAGGACGACTACTTCGTCTCTCGCAAGCTCTATCCGAACGTCGACTTCTACTCGGGCATCATCTACCAGGCGATGAACTTCCCGGTCGATATGTTCCCGGTGCTGTTTGCAATTCCGCGCACGTCAGGCTGGCTGGCTCAATGGGAGGAGATGCTGCTGGATTCGGAGCAGAAGATCGCGCGCCCGCGGCAGGTATATTTGGGTTACGGCGAGCGTGATTACATCCCGATCGAGAAGCGAAAGGAAGAAGGCAAGTCAGCGACGGCCGAGTGAAGGAACCAAGTTTTGATCCGGAACAAACCCTGGAGCTGGAGAGCATCTCAAACCACGTTTGCCTCTCGCTCAGTTGCGGCGCCCGAGAAGCGCTCGAGAGAAAACGTCGCAATATCGAAATCTTCCGTCTCACGTCCCGCGATCATATCGGCCAATATGCGTCCCGCCGCCGGCGAATGTTGAAAGCCGTGCCCGCTGAATCCCGCGATTAGAAAAAATCCTTCCATCTCGTCAGCCGGACCGATGATCGGCATAGCGTCGGGAGTCATCTCGTAAAGCCCTGCCCAGGCGTGCGCGATTCCAGCATCCGCCAGAGCGGGCAGTCGTTTCACTGCGACCGGCGTCACTCTCTCTAGAAACTGCCAGCTTACAGTCGTGTCGTAACTCGAAGGCTCGTCCGGATCAGACATGCCAAAAAGGATTCCAGCGCCCTCACGATGAAAATAAAAAGTGGTCTCGAAGTCTATAACCATAATGCGCGAGGCGGGCACGCGCGAGCCGGACGCCAGCGGTTCGGTGATGAAAACGTGCCGGCGAAACGGAAGCACCGGTACCTCGAGTCCGACCATCTTGCCGATGTCTCGGGCATAAGGTCCCGCCGCGTTGACGACGGTATGAGTCGATATCGCGCCTCGCGTTGTTTGGACCATAGCAACGTGACCCTCGTCGATTGTGATCCCAGTCACTTCAGTGTCGCGATAGACTTTGGCTCCAGCAGCTTGAGCCGCCTTTGCAAACCCCATGGTTACGCCGTTTGGATCGGCGATCCCGTCCCGCGCGCAGAACGTCGCCTCAATGACGTTATCACTTTCAAGTCCGGGTGCGAGCCGACCGGCTTCCTCAGGCGACATCAGCACGACCTCGACGCCCAGCCGACGTTGCATCTGGGCGTTGCGTCGAAACGCGTTGACGTCTCGCTCGTTTGATAAAAGAAACAGGTAGCCGTCCTGATGAAAGTCGATTTCATATCCGACCTCTTCTGCGAAATGCTCTAACAATCGAATCGATTCGATCGACAGCTTGACGTTAGACTCGTTAGAGAACTGATGCCTGACGCCACCCGCGTTGCGACCCGTTGACCCCATCCCCAGCATCGGCTCGCGTTCGAGGAGCACGACATCGGCGATGCCGCGGCGAGTTAGATGATAAGCGGTGCTTGCGCCCATGCACCCGCCCCCGATGATCACCACGTCCGCAGTCTTTTTCATTTGCGAGGCGGCAGGCATAGACCACGAATGGCGCTGATTCAACGAAGTAGCGCGGATTACTTGTTGCCTAACGCGTCGAGCTTTGATTTGATTCTTGCTGAAAGTTCTTTGCTGACCGGAAGCATCAGCGCTTTCTGCCACACGTCGCGCGCCTGGGAAGCCTTTCCCCGCTTCAGAAACGCATCGCCGAGATGATCGAGTATCGCAGGAGAGGCGCCAAGCTGCGCCGCCTCGGTCAGGTAACGTTCGGCTTCTTCGAGCTTATCCAATTTGTAATAAGCCCAGCCGAGACTGTCGAGATAGGCCGCGTTCTTGGACGCTGCTTTTACGGCGCGCTGAATCATCGCGAGCGCTTCTTCCAGCTTCTCACCGCGCTCGACCATCGCGTACCCGAGATTATTCAACGCGAGCGCGTTGTTGGGATCCAGTTGCAGCACTTTTCGCAGCGCCGCTTCGGCTTCAGCAGCGTGGCCTTGGTGTTGAAGCATCGAGGAGATGATGACGTAGCCGTTTACGTTTTTGGGCAGGTGTTGTGTTGCCTGGCGAATGAGATTGTCAGCTTCGTCAAGTTTGTTCTGCGCGTACAACAACGCCGCCAACTCAAGCTGTCCCTGAGAACCTTCGGGATCGATCTTGATCGCCTCGCGGAACTCGTTTTCTGCATCCGGGTTTCGGCCCAGGTGTTCGTAAGCCTCTCCCAGACGCGTGTGGTAGGAAGGATCGCGAGGCTGCAACTCGGTCCCTTTCTTATACGAATCGATCGCTTCTTGGTAGCGTGCAATACTGTGATAAGCGAGACCCATGTTGTAATGCGTCGGAGCGTACCGCGGATTAAGCTCGACTGCGCGCTTCAACTCTTCGATCGCCTCGTTGGCGCCCCTAGACCAGAGAACGGCGAGGCCCATCTCGCTGTGCACGCGGTACATCTGATAATAGTTGGGCTCAGCAGCCACGAGCTCTTTGTACGCCGCAATAGCATCTTCCCATCTGCGCATTCTCAAGTAAGTCCAACCCAGGTAGTGACGGGCAAGGCCGTTATTGGGGCGGAGTCGGATCGATTCCTGAAAGGCGGCTATTGCGTCTTGATAGCGATCTGCCTTTAGCTGGTAGGAACCGAGCGTGTTGAAAACGCCGGCGTCGTCGGGTTTGATTTGTATGACTCGCTTCTGAACGTCGATCGCTTCAGCAAACCGCTCGGCCGCGCTCAAAGCGCGCGCAGTCGCCTCAAGTAGCTCAACATCCTTCGGCATGGCTGCGATAGCTTGTCTATATGTATCTATCTCCTCGTCTCGTTTGCCCTGACGCATATATACCGAAGCGAGACCGAGATAGGCTTCTTTGTAAGCAGGCTTCAACTCGATCGCCCGCTTATAGGGCTCGATGGCCTCTTCGTACATGTGCTCGTAGACATAAGCTTCCGCTAACTTGAAATGCGCCTCGGGTGAATATGAGTTCGCATTGACTGCTTGTTTTGCCTTTTCGAGACCCTTGTCGGTGTCAGGCCGAGGCTCGGATGGCGCGACGAAATTGAATGTGATAGTGCCGATGACTTTCACGGGCACTTCACTGAGCTGGGTGGGCGCAAACTTCCAGCCTCGGGCGGCTGCAACCGCGGCGTCCTTAAGCAATGGATGTCCGCTGATTGCTTGCGCGGAGATGACGTCTCCTTTTTCGTCAACGGTCACTTCGACGACGACGGCGCCCGATACGCGCGCGGCTTTTGCGAGCGGCGGGTACACGGGTTCGACGCGCGTGACCGCCGAGCCTTGAAGCACGCCGCCAGCCTTGCGAATTATTTTCGGCGGTTCGGTTTGAGAGTTGTCTTGTGCGGCTGCGCAGACCGCACACCAGCCGATCACAACGGCGATTGGTGCAAAGGCGAAGACTCTCCTGCTATTCAAGTTACTCCTCCCTAGCGGAAGGCCGCGAGAACAGTCTCAAAGCTGGCCTCATTATATCACGTTCGAGATTCGCGTCGGAAAAAGAAAGGTAGAGTCGGAGTCACTTCGCTATCCACCCTTCAATGCAAACGCCCACACTGTTACTCCAATCACTCCGGACGCGCCCGAAAGAATCATTCGCCATGTTGTTTGTCTGTCCCAAACAAAGGCTGCTAATGCGAAGAACCAAAACAGCGCGAGTTCGTAACGTATTACCCGCATGCCGCGCTGAGTCAGTAAACCCTCGAAGGACAGAGGCGCCACGGGGATCGGCCTCCAGGGCAGGAAGTAGCGACTATTGCTGAACGGCGCGAAGAACGCGACGCCCAGACCGCCGTCGGTCATCGCATCG
Organism: Blastocatellia bacterium; assembly: GCA_036505875.1. Taxonomy (GTDB): domain Bacteria; phylum Acidobacteriota; class Blastocatellia; order UBA7656; family UBA7656; genus Onstottus_A. Next base: position 24,816 of record DASXSR010000360.1, read on the forward strand.
AAGAAACCATGTAGCGCGATGACTGCGAAGAACAACAGGCCAAGGGACCAGATGGAGCGATCGCCGGCCCAACCAAATCTCGAAATCGAAAACGCCGCGATCGCTCCAATGACGACGGCGAAAAAGAGCGAGTGCGTGAAACCTCGATGACCGAACGGATGATTGTAGGGAACCATTCCGATGAACAGCGCGTCGGCGTCTGGCAACGCTGACAGCGCCATGCATGTGAGCGCGATGCGCGTATTTGGAGTGGTGGCCTCACTCGCAAACTTGGCCGCAACGAAACCAACTGCTGCGTGTGTGAATACGGTGGGCATGCTGACAACTGCGTCGGTCTGTCGTAGTCGAGCGTTGCTACTGCTTGAGTTTCTGGTCGAGACCAGCGAGCGAGCCATTGAGCTTTTTGTACAGCGCTTCAATCTGAGCCCGCCGTACCGAGGCAGTTGGGGACTCGGCATCGTAGCTCGCGATGTAAAGATCGAGAGCGCGCCGCTCGTCGCCCGCTTCTTGAGTCGCAACCGCCAGGTGCCACATCGCGGTCTTGCGCTCCTGACCATCCGGATAGGAATCGATCGACTTGATCAAATTATCGAGCGCGCCGCGGAGATTCCCTTTTTTAAACATAGTCCAACCGAGCGCGTCATAAGCGCGGCCAAGAAACGCCGCGCGTCGGCCCGCGCGGTCGAGCATCGGCGCGTCGCGCATTGAACCCGCAGGCTCGGTTGCGGCTTCTGCCATCGCGATCGCCCGACGCGCCAGTTGTTCAGCCGCATCCAACGCGAGGTCGGCTTCGGTGAGCTTCCGCGCCGCCCATACCATCCGAAACGCCTGGCGGCCATCATCCAGCGTGGTGAATGTGGTGATCGCTCGAAGCAGCTCGGTCATACCGCGCAGGTTCGAATCCCGACCCGCTGATAGCTCGCCGGTCAACGATGGCTCACCGCCGACCCTGCGGGGCCGGGTGCCAGGCTTCGGCTCGGCAGTCTGCATGCTCCGTCGGGTCCCGGCCTGCGGCGGTTTTCTCGAGGCCAGCGCAACTTTGGAATAATGATTGATCTTCGCAATGGCCTCGATCAGTCTGTATTGAAGCGATGTCGTCGGATCGTAGCTCAAGAACAGCGCAGCTTGTCTTTCGCGTTCGAGCAACAAATCCAATCTCGGCGACCGAGCTTTGATCGCGCCACCCAGAATCGTTTCGAACTCGCCGTCGTCATTCACGGTAAATGCCTTGGCCATTGTTTCGTTCGCCTGATCATAGCCGTCAACGGACATCAGCGCCTTTGCAAGTTCAAAGGTTAGCGTCGCGAACCCTGCCTGACCTTGTGCGCTGATCAATGTTGCCAACGCATCACCGAACTTTCCTTCAAGCCCATCGACTTCAGCCTTGGCGATGTACGCCCACGCGTAGCGCGGCTCGATGCGCGCCGCCTGCTCGATCAAAGGCCGGGCGAGCGCGGCTTTCTTGCGAATCACGTAGAAGAAAGAAAGTTGAGTCAGAAAGTGATAATCGGCGGGCGCCAGCTCTTGCGCGCGTTTGATTGTGGGCGCCGCGTCTTCATCGCGCCCAACTGCCAGCAGCGCAATCGCCAATCCCCCGTGCGCTTCCGCGTCGTCGGCCTTCAACGCGATCTGCCTGCGATAAAAACTAATCGCGCGCTGATAGTCGCCCATCGCGCGAGACAGATTTCCGAGATTCAGATTCGCGAATTCGTCTCGCGGGTCAAGCTCGAGAGCCCGCTGAAACTCGGTGGTTGCATCGTCAAGCCTCAAGCTGATCAGGTACGCGGTTCCCAGGCTGTTGTGAGCCCGGTGATCCTGGGGCGCCAACTGGACGGCGTGCTCGAGCACGCGGACCGCTTCAAACGGCGCTTCAATCTGAACGTAGAAGAAGCCGATCTCGACCAGTCGATTCGGTTCGTTTTCAAACCGCGGCTCGAATGAGCGCATCAGCTCGACCGACTCACCGCGATAACCGAACGAGTTCATCGCGATCGGCAAGGTGAAAATATATTGGCTGAAAATCGCGTCGGTTATCGGGTTAGGCGCGGCTCGAAAGACCGCCTTGAAGACCTGCGTAGCAAGTTGAGGGTTTCCCTCCCTGAGCGCCTGCTCGCCCTTCAACGCGTACTCTCGCATCAACGCCTCGCGCGCCTCGCCCTCAAGTTGCGACCCGCGGTTGGCGGCGACGAATTTCTCGAGGAGGTCGATGCGTTCTATTTGAGTCGGCGCATTGCGTGCGCGATCGAGCGCCTGTTGAGGTGTCAAAGCTTGCGAAGGTTCATCAACGCTCGGCCTCTTAGGCTCGGGCCTCCTTTGCGGCGGTCGCTGGCCATCGGCGATTGTCACCACTAAAGCGATAGCAAGCGCGACGCTGCCGATTGTACGCACCGGGGCCCCTGCGACATCGCCCATCGATTGCAACTTACACTTGCGACGCACGATGCTTTTCATCAACGCGATCATTTAACTACGCTTGCTCCTTGAATAGTAGTCGCCAGAGCTTCGACCAACACGCGGCCCGTCCTATTCGAAGGAGTCTCTATGTCCAGGAGCGTGGCAATAGTCGGCGCGATGTCCGAGGGTGAGCAGTCAGCGTTGTACCTTCCGGGCTTTACATTCCCGCCAAATAGAATCACCGGCACGTGCGTGTCGTAGCTGTAGGAAGACCCGTGCGCGGTCGCCAGGTCGCCCTCCTGGAAAAACCAATACGGCTTGGTAATCAGCCATACGTCTCCCGCATATTTTCGATTGAAGCCGTTCATAACTCTACGACCAACCGGCCCCGGCGGAACGCGACCGTCGCAGAGCTGCGTCCGAGTGAAATAATTCACGATGCCGGGAAAGCTGAGCGCCGCCTCGCCGGCTACTCGCTCAGCTTCAGCGGCGTCGATCTTCTTCTCAGCGATCAGCTTTTGATCGAGGTACATTTGATCGTTGACGAAACCGACGACCCACTTTCCTACCCCGAAACGGGCTCCCAGAGCCTTGTTCGAGGCTTCGATCACTTCTGTTCCAACGAGCCGACCTGCGTCGAACCCCAACGACCGTACATACTCAGGCACCGGCGCCACGCCGTGATCGCCGGTCACCGCAATGATCGAGTTGGCGAGTCCGACCTTGCGGTCGACGAAACTCAAGAGGTCGGAAATCACCCGGTCCAACCGAATATAGGTGTCTTCGATCTCCTGGCTGTCCGGTCCGTAATAGTGTCCAGTCAGGTCCGGCGACGAGAAGCTGATTGACAGCAAGTCAGGGTAAGCGTCCGCTCCGAGCGTTTCGGCTTCCAGGGCGGCCTTGCCGAAGTCTTCCAGATATTCGGAGGCGAACGGAGTAAGCTCAAATACATTGTAAAACTTCGGCCCCGGCTTGGTTTCACCGCCGGTTACCAAATAAGGAAAGCGAAGGCCCAACGCGTGACGTTGAACGGGAAGGTTCTCCGATTGCGATCGGCGATATGCTTCCGCTTCAAGCGCCCGCTCCCATTTGGCGCCGAAGTATTTGTCGGCTCGAACATCGGCGTCGAATTTCTTGACCCACGCCGGCAATTCTTTGGAATAGTAATCGCTCGTGACGAACTCACCGGTTGCCTCGTCGAACCAGAACGCGCCGTTGGGCCGCTTGCCGCCTGGAAGGACCGCCGCCCGATCTTTCAATGAGACGGCGATAACCTTGGATTGAAAACTGGTCGCGAGTCTCATCTGATCGCCGATTGTTGTGCCTATCAGGTTGCGGGGACTGGCCGCGCCGTTCCGGGTCGAGATTCCACCAGGGGTCACAAGATGCGTGGAGTCATCGGCGACCATTACCCGATTTCTTCCCGCCTCCCGATCGAAGAACGCGTTGCCGACTATTCCATTCTGAGCGGGAACCGATCCGCTGAAGATCGCCGCGTGCCCGCAAGCGGTGAAAGTCGGCACATAATCGTAGTTTGCGTTGGTGAAGAGCGCTCCGCCGCTCGTCAGCCGCTTGAATCCTCCGCTGCCGAACAGATCGGCGAAGCGCTCAAGATAATCGTAGCGGAATTGGTCGATCACGATCACCAGAACCAATTTGGGTTTTGTGATTGTGGGCGCGGTGTTCGAGCGCGACGAAGTCTGTCGCTGGGCATCGCTCGATAGCGGCAGCAGAGCCGATATGAAGAGGAAAAGCGCGACAAACCGGCTGACTGATCGATTCTCGTTGATGGCCATCTTGATCGGGCGTCGATTACTCTTACAAACACAAACCGTAATTGACAGCCGCAAGCGGTGTCAACAGGGGATGCCAGTACGAAAATCTGGTGTATTGCGGAATCGCCCCGCGGTATGTATTATGTCGTTGTAGGATTGATTCGACTCCGGCTACGAACGACGACCTCACGTATCTCGCCCGTAGCAGTTTTTGTCCCAGAGGAAGACACACGCCATGAGGTCAGTTCTGGTCATTGAAGACGATTTCGACACCGTGTATCCGCTTGCCGAGCTGCTCCGGTTGAAAGGCTACACCGTCAACACTGCAACCGAGGCCGAGCAAGGTTTGGTGTTGGCCAAACAGCAACGACCCGACCTGATTATCACCGACATCGCGCTGCCTGGCGCGAGCGGTCTTCATTTCATCAACAAGATTCGCGCCGACAAGCGGCTCAACGCGATACCAATAATAGTTATAAGCGGTTGCGGTCCGATGATCATGGTTGAAGCGGAAGCTGCTGGAGCGAACTGCTGTCTTCAGAAACCGATCAACATCGATCTGTTTTGGGCTGCCATCGATCGAGTGCTTGGCGTCGGAGTGGAAACAGAAGCGTCCGCGACGGGTGACTCACGGGAAGATCGAGGTCGCGCGCTGGCTACTGATATTGACAGCTTGGTTGAAGCCCTGCGCCGGTCTACGACAAAGGAAGAAAAGGATCAGGTGTTGAAGCGCCTGAAGGAAAGAATACGTGAGCTGCAGACGCGCGACACAGAACGGACAGCCGACAATACATTCGTCCTGCAGAATTCTACGCAATCTTAAGCATGTCATCGACAGGCGATTGATTGTGCCGACAACGCCAGCCGCCAGTTGCCCACTTCCCGCCGTGACTTTGATGACACGTCGCGCTCCTCTTGGCTACTACTGTCGGTTTGCGATCTGGTGCCGTGAAACAGCTGGACATAAGAAAGGCAAATCCGGGTGATGCGCCGGACATAGCGTCGGTGCTTGCCGAGGCATTTGGCGAATATGAGTCGCTCTACACCGCAAAAGCATATTCGGCGACGACACCGAACAGCGACGCGATAAGAAGCCGCTTTGTAATGAGCAAGAACCTGAATTGTTGAGGATCGACCATGACCACCTATTACGCCGCCTTTCTTCGCCCGGGGAAGCTGTGGAATCCCGACAAGTCGGCTCGCGAGCAATTATTTTGGGACGAGCACGCGAGCTTTATGGATGAGTTGTTCGAGACCGGAGTCATCATCCTGGGCGGACCGTTTGCCGACAGGTCAGGCTCGCTGGTGATCGTAGCAGCCGACAACGCCGAGCAGGTTCGCGAGATGTACCGAACTGACCCCTGGACCTTGCACGACGTTCTGGTGGTTGGGGACGTGAAGGAATGGACGATCTTTCTCGACGCGCGAGAGAAGCAATCTTAGAAAGAAAACGGGCGAACATGATTACAGGTCGTGTTCGCCCTCGTATTAACGAAAATGTGACCTATTTCTCTTGATTATTTGACTCGCGGCGTTTTTCTTGAGAAGTCCTGAAGATGGTGCCGTCAACCGCGTTCACCAGGACATGCGTTCGAATAGGCTTTGATTCGTCGCCGGAAAGAATCACGACGTGATAGAGCACCAGGCTGGGTTTCGCCAACTCTCCCGGATCCTGCCAGCGCTCACCGACGAGGCTGCATTCGAAAACCTTCCCCGGATTTTGACTCGTCGCGATTTGAATCGCCTGATCCATGCTGATTCTCGCTAACTGGGTCAGCACAGCCTGATGCTTGCTTTCTCTTTCGCGTTCCTCGCGCGCGCGAGCCTCATCGATTATATACAACGCGTGAGTTTCTCCGTCCTCACTCACAGCAAACTCGACCTTCTTGGTATTGTCCTCCCGAAGTTGTAGCAGCCGCTTCTTAAGCTTAGCTATCACTTCCGCGTCCGTTTCTTTCTCAATTGCCTCCTTCAGCTCCTGCTCCTGGCGAAGCATTTTCTCTTTGATTTCCTGCTCTCTACGAACACGCAGTTCATTCTTCTCTTGAGCTTCACGCGACGGCTCCTGTTCCCGCGCGGGATCAATGTTCAGATGAAGCGTGAAAGCAGCTGCTGCTGCGCACGGGATCGCCAGCAACAATGCAGCGGGGATTAACCAGAATTTTTTCTTGCCTGCACTCAATTTGGTTCTTTGTAGCAATGACATGACTCTTACCTCCAGAATATCGGCGTCGGCGATGCCGACGGCTACGGTCCGCGCGCGATTTGCAAGTGGCATCGCCGAACGGGCCAGTTGTACCAGCGAGCGCGCGTAGACTTCGGGGCGAAGCAAAAGCTCCGTTACCAACTCGTCGCAACGCAGCTCGCGGGTCTGCGTGATCCGGCGTCGCACCAGCGCCGCCGCCGGATGAAATGAGAGCGGAAGAAAAACAAACTCGTAAATCAGATTCAGCAAATAGTCGCGCCGCCGAACGTGCATTAACTCGTGGCCGATTGCGGCAGTCAATTCTTCATCGCTTGCGTCGCGCGCCAACGCGTCGGGCAGAATGATCAAAGGACGAAAGATTCCTACTGTTGCCGGCGAGTTCACCGAACCAGAAGTCATCGTCCTGGCCTTGTCGAACCCGATTGCTTCTCGACAGGCAGCGACGGTGGCGTGGATTCGGTGCGCAGGGACCACCAGAGACGCGCCTCGCTTGGCGGCCTGCGTCCTGACCCAGGCGCGAAACAATCTCACGCCTCGATAGCAAAGTAACAGCAGGTACATAGCGAGCACTCCGAATGCAACGCGTCCGCTGATTTGGAAGGCCGAGCTTGAAGCGTTCGCTAACGGCTCCTCGTTTGATGGAGGAACGTCCCTTAGCTGGACAGTCGCCGAACCGAACCCCTCTCCTGTCGTATTGGACAAGCTGCTTGTCAGAACCAGACGACCTGACGTCACAAATGGCAGTAGGAACGACAGCCCCAGGGCGGCAACCCAAAGCCAGTGTCGATATCGCGCGAGCGTTCTTCGCAAAAAGAGATCGCCGACCGCCGTTACACCGACGATTAGCACGATTTGCCAACACGCGTTCAGCAGGAAAGTCAAAAGAAATTCGCCGGTTGTTCTCATTTCTTTTTCTCCTCTTGCTCTTCCAGCAGTTTGTTCAATCGCGCCAGTTTCTCCGGCGTGAGATGTTTCGCCTCGACCAGGCTCATTACCAGGTTTTCGGCCGAGCCGCCGAACAGGCGGTCGACTAAATCGCCGAGATGTCGACTGATGAACTGCGTTCGCGTTACCGCAGCCTTATAAACGTAAGCGCGATCCTTGAGCGTCCGCTTAACCCGTCCCTTGCGATGCAGAATGTTCAACATAGTCTGCACGGTTGTGTAGGCCAGTTCCCGGTCAAGCCGCTCCTGCACCGTGTGAACGTTCGCCGGGCCGGCCTCCCAGAGAATATTCATAATCTCCAGCTCCAGCGGCGTGAGCCGCTGAGTTCGTTTGCTCGCCATAGGCTATCTCCTAAATGCTTAGGAGTATATAGAGGGACGAAGCCGATGTCAACTAAATTTTTAGGAGTCAGGAGATGATTGTGCCGCAGTAGTCGTCTGAAGTATCCCCATACGGGCTCTGGCTGGTCTGCTGCAGGCGTGTTGATAATTCATACGCGCCGACTTAGAATCGCACCGGAGATCAGCGATGCCCGCAAAAGGTCCGTTCAATCGAATTGTCCTCATCGTGCTCGATAGCGCCGGCATTGGAGAAATGCCCGACGCTTCCGACTACGGCGATGCGGGCGCTGACACCCTCGGACATGTGCTCGCTTCGCGCGAAGTCAACATTCCAAACCTTCGGGAGTTTGGGCTGGCCAACATCAGACCGTTTGCCGTTGGCGCGATTCAAAAGCCGATTGGAATTTTTGGAAGAGCGGCGACGGCTTCGCGCGGAAAAGACACGACTACAGGTCATTGGGAGATGGCGGGTATTATTACTTCCCGGCCGTTCCCAACTTATCCAAAAGGGTTTCCGCCGCGCGTGATCGAGCCGTTCGAGCGCGCAATCGGACGAGGAATCCTCGGCAACAAGCCTGCTTCGGGAACCGAGATCATAAAAGAACTCGGCGAAGAGCACGTACGAACCGGACGCCCTATTGTTTACACCTCAGCGGACAGTGTCTTTCAAATTGCCGCTCACGAAGAGGTCGTGCCCCTCGATGAATTGTATCGCTGGAGCCGGCTCGCTCGTGAGATACTCACCGGTGAGGACGAGGTTGGAAGAGTGATCGCGCGCCCATTTATTGGCGAGCCTGGCAACTTTCGCCGCACCGAAGCTCGACAGGACTACGCGATCGATCCACCCCAAGACACTTTGCTCGATCGCCTGAAGTCGGCGGGTCTTGCGGTGACCGCGGTCGGCAAAATAGGCTCGATCTTCTGCCACCGAGGGATGACCGAAGAGTTGAAAGCGGGCAACAACACTGCGAGCGTCGATCAAACTGTTCGCGCGCTGGGCGAGACCGGACGCGGCCTGATCTTCACAAATCTCGTTGACTTCGACATGCTTTACGGTCACAGAAACGACGTTGAAGGCTACGCTCGCGCGCTAGAAGAGTTCGATCTGCGCTTGCCGGAGATTAAAGCGGCGATGCGCGAGGACGATCTTTTGATGATAAGCGCCGATCACGGCTGCGATCCGGCTGACGTATCAACGGATCACACTCGTGAGTACGTGCCGGTGTTGGCGTGGGGACGACGAGCGCGGTCGGGAGTTGATCTCGGCACCCGATCGTCGGTGGCGGATATTGGCCAGACCGTAGCCGACAACTTTGGATTGAGCTTGCAAGCGGGCAGAAGTTTCTTGCAGGAGATTGCATAAACGCCGAGACTGAATCAGGTATGAAGCTAGTTCTGACGCTCACAATCGTTTTTGTGGTCACCTTCCAATCGGCTCGAGCCGGTTGGCTTGCTCAGGAGGGTGGCTCCGAAAAAGGGCAGAAGAAAGACGACGTAGGGAGCCTGCTGGAGCGAATCAGGAGCAAGTCTCCCGCAGAACGCCGCGAAGCTATAGATCAGCTCGCCGACGCCGGCGATGCGCGAGCGGTCGAGCCTCTGATCGCTGCGTTGAGGGACGAGCAACCCGACGTTCGAGCAACGGTGGTGAACGCGCTCGGACAACTTGGCGACAAGCGAGCGGTACAGCCGCTGATGTTGATACTCAACGACGAGGTTTCGTTCGTGCGCGCCGCCGCAGCGAGAGTTCTAGGGCAGTTGGGCGACGGGCGCGCTGCTGATCCACTGACCGCAAGCCTCAGAGACGGAAACTCGACGGTGCGCGGCGCCGCCGCATTGGGATTAGGTTCGCTGAAAGAAACTCGAGCGGTTCCGGGATTAATTGCAGCGCTTAAAGATGAGGCGCCCGATGTCAGGTCGGCCGTTGCGGCAGCGCTGGGTGATCTTCGGGACAAACGCGCGGTCACGCCGCTCATTCAGTCGTTAAAGGACGAATATCGAATGGTAAAGCTGGCGGCCGCGCTTGCGCTCGCGGACATTGGCGATAAGAGTGCGGTCCCCGCGCTGAACGAAGCGGTCGCGAGTGAGAAGGACGAAGAAGCGCGATCACAGATGAAAGAAGCCCTTCAGCGATTGATGGCATCTCCGGAATAGAAGTCAGAGGTCAGAGGTCAGAAATCAGAGGACAGAATGAAGATTAACTCGGCAAAGGATCTGGAGGTTTACAAGAAAGCGTATCGGTTGGCAATGGATATCTTTGAGATCAGCAAACGTTTTTCGCCCGAGGAGAGATTCGCTCTAACCGGCCAGGTGCGCCGATCTTCGCGCTCGGTGTGTCTGAACTTGCGTGAGGCTTGGGCGAAGCGGCGGTACGAAGCGCATTTTGTCAGCAAGCTAACCGATTGCGACGGAGAGAATAGTGAAACAGATTCCTCGTTGGATTTTGCCAGAGATTGCCGTTACATTACCGTCGAGGAGCACCGCGTCTTGTCGGTCCACTGTGCCGAGGTGGGTAAGATGCTGGGCGGCATGATCATGAACCCGAGCCACTTCCTAATCCAAATCGAAAGGCCAGCCATCCGACGCGCCTGACCTCTGACTTCTGACCTCTGTTGTTTCTATTCCTCGTGCGTATTTCGTTTTCGTAGACTCTTTCTGGCGCGGCGCCTGGCGACCTGGGACTTCAGGCGACGGCGCTCTCCCGGCTTCAGATAAAAGGCGTGCTTCTTGGTGTCGGTGATGATCCCCTCGCGGGCTACTTGCCGTTTGAACCGGCGAATTGCGCTTTCGATGCTCTCGTTATCGTGAACCTTGACTTGTGCCACTCAATCCTCCGTAGTTTTAACAAGCGAAAAGCTTACACAAGCGGGAGCCGGACTGTCAATCTCAGGGGAGACTGACTTGCAAGCCATCAAAGCTGTATGTTAAAGATTCAGTGACTTATTAAAAACCAAATGTTCAACTGCTGCAATAAAAGGGGCGATCATGAGAGGCAAGATAGCGATCTTCATCGATGGCAACAATCTATTTCACGCCGCTAGGTCAGTTGGAGTCGAGATTGACTACGCAAAGTTTTTGAATTTTCTTCGCGACGATTCGCCACTTCTTCGAGCTTTCTTTTACACCGGGGTCGACGAAAAGGCTGAGCGCCAGCAGGGCTTCTTGCTCTGGATGCGAAGGAACGGCTACCGAGTGGTGGAGAAAGAATTGAAGACCTACGCCGACGGCACAAAAAAAGCCAATCTCGATGTCGAGATCGCCGTCGACATGCTTTCGCTGGCCGACAAGTACGACACCGCGGTGCTCGTCTCAGGCGATGAAGATTTCGCGTACGCCATAAACGCCGTGGCCTACAAAGGCGTGCGCGTCGAGCTTGCGGGGTTTCGGAGCAACACCAGCCCGCGGTTGATCGACGTCGCCGATCAGTTCATCGAGCTTGATTCTCATATCGAGGAAATCACCAAAGCCGAGAGTCGCTACAGCGCTCACAACCATCATTCCGGGAGTCATTCCATCTCACGGAACAGCGGCAGCTTTACCCGAGTGCAAGATGAAGGCGAGGCCGAAACGAGTCGAGAAGCCGCACTGGAACGATAGCACTCTAGCTCACAGCTTGCGAGATCTCGGGGTTGAGACCTTCCCACTTCGCCATGTACTCGCGACGCTCTCTCTTGAGGCGATCGACGATTTGGTTGTATTCGTCTGCCCTGCCTTGACGCTCGTAGAGTTTGCGCGGCTGAAGGATGTCGTCGTCCTCCCGATTCACACCGGGAATTTGCGCAGCGACCAGGTAGCCGAAGTCGTCATCGGGCTCCCAGTTAATCGTTCCTTCGGCAATTCCCTTGACGATCGCCGACGAATGCTGAATGCGAACCTTCTTTGACCGCTCATCTTCATCCGTTCCGCCAACACGGCCCGTGTTCATCAAGTAAACTTCCATCGGCGACGACTCAAGCAGCTCCCAGAATCGATTGCCTTGCTGCGCGTGCTTGAGCGGGAAGAACGGATTGGTGCCGGGAACGCGAAGGAACTTTCCGGCCTCGGCAGCGCCGCCCGCCGACGTGCCTCGCGTCTCGCCGAGCATGAAGTAGGCGGCTGCTTGATGACGGTTGAGCTTAGCCACGCCGGGGATGATGTTGTCGTTGCGATTTAGAATCAACAAAAAGTCAGCAGATTTGATTTCGCGCGCGTCCATTGCGCCGGCGATGTCCTGCATGCGCACCACGGCGCGGCCATTCTGTGTGTAGCTGGAGTCGTAAAAGTCCAACTGGCCGTTCTCGTTCTGCGAAACATTCTCCAGATAAGCATGCGTGGTCGTGCATGCGTGATAGATGGTCGGCTCATCTTTCTCGTTCAACCCGAACGTCTTGGCAAAGCAGCCGTTCTCTGTCGCGTAAATCTTTCCGCCAGGCATCAAGGCCACAAAATCATCCTGTACGGGCGACGAGTTGTTTTGCTTGGTAAAGGTCGTCGTAGTCTTTCCGGTCCCTGACAGCCCAATGATCAGCGCCACTCGTTTGCGATCGTCGACCGGTATCACCTTGCAGCCCGCGTGAAGCGCAAGCCCGCCGCGCTCGTATACTATCTGATTCCACATTCGCAGGCCGCCCTTCTTTGACTCACCGAAGTAATCGCTGTTCAAGACGCGAGTTATTCCGTTGTCCAGATCGACCGCGATAAGCCGATCCGCCGGATAGCCTTTCGCCTCTAGATTCGGCGTGTAGATGATGGTCAGACGCGGCTCGAAACCTCGAAGCTCGCTCTCAGTCGCAGGATAGTAGAGGTGTTTTTGCATCCCCGCAACATTTGCGTTCGAACGTTCGATGATCAGCCGCGCCGGCACCCGAAAGGTTGGGTCGTTGCCGATAAAACCATCCACCAGCACCATCTCACATCCGCGAATATACTCATTCTGAATCTGGGCAACACGTTGATACTCTTCGCGAGTGATTGTCTGAGAGTCGTGTCGGTCGGGAGCGTCGGTCACGACATAAGTGGAAAGCTTCGATCGCGCATCCACGCGAGTCTGAGTGTTGGTGTTGTCGTAGCGTGTGATGCGAGTATTAGGCATTTCCTCCGTGAGTCGCCGTAACTCTGCAGCCGAGGGATTCCAGATGATCTCCTTGGGATCGACCGGCACCATCGCTCTGGCTGATGGTTTACTCATGAGTCCTCCATTGATTAATTGGGCAATCAGTAACTCGCATGATAACTAGTCGAATCAGCAGGAGCAAACGATCTTATTAGCGGCTTTGCGAAACTTGGCTTCTTTGCGCGAAGTGCTTCTACAAATCGATGACAGTTTCGCGCCAAGACGCAAAAAAATCCGCGAAGTCGCAAAGGTAGCACAACTTGCACATCAATTATCAATTATATCGAAGCCGGTCGCGTTCTGCGCGAGCGGTCTCGACGAAGGCCGCCGCAGCCGGATCCGACGGCGCCAATTCATCCAAGTCGGTTGCCCGAAACTTGAAACTCACGCGGCCGTCCTTATCGATGTACAAACGCAGATCGCCCTCCTGGGTGTTGCCGGGCGCCGCGGTTATCACCAGCGTATTTGCAACTTGTCGCGTTTTGTAAAAGCCCGCGGCGTCGGCCGCAATAACGACGTCAGCCTCGAGGTTCTGAGCGGCAAGTTTGAGCGCAGGCTCCAAATCGCAGTGTGCAACAACGATTAATACGTCACACTCCTTGCGCGCTTTCAAAATGGCCGGCGTGGCAGCTTGAAACATATCACTGACCGTCGCGTCTCTCACGCCGTCTCCGGGAGCACTAGACTCGGCCAACCCAACAAATCCAATCTTGATTCTTCCCTTGCCGCCGTGGATTCGAGAACCGGCAACCTCTTTGACTGAGTACGTGGGAGGCCTCGTCTCATCCTGACTGAACACGGCGTTCGCCGAGATCAGGTTCTTAATCATCGGAAGTTTTGCAACTCGCTCTTCAAAGCCTTCCTTTCTTAGAAGCTTTCGCGCATAGAACAAGTCGTCGCGGCTCAAGTTGATGACGTCGACGGGCCATCGGCTATAAGCCTTGGCGACCTGTTCGTTCTGCAACTGAACCAACGGATATTCGGCGTTCCCATAGAAAAAGAACCCGCCTTCCAACAGAATAACCGGCGTTTCTTTGAACTTCTTTTTGAACGCCTCAACATAACCGACGCGACGCGCCAGTCCCCCGCGGGGGTAATTTCAGTCACAGGTGTCGAGGTTCCCGCGCATGTTCGCGCCGAACAAGATCGCGAGCGCCGCCCCGTCGTCTGCGCCAAGCCGTTCGTCCAAGCTCAATTTGTTGTGTTCTTGTGGCGTTTGATTCATCGCGTGAATCGTCAAACACGCGACTACCAACAAGGCCCAGAATGCTTTTCGAGGCAAAACTAATGCTCCTCCGCGTAATTGGAATCCCGATTATCTTGACAGAGTTTTGGCGCGGTTGCCAACCTCGATCGCCCGCGCTGTTGCAAGTGCCTACCGAATGCGATAAACTGCCGGAAATCTTGGGTAACAGTGGATCAATCAACAAGCAAGATCGTCAGGCGTAACTTATTCTCTGAAAGGAAGGGATGTTATGTGGATTCGAAAAGGACTCAGGGATTTGAAAAAGGGAGTTGACTCGCCCATGCCCACGCAGGTCGTGTCTAACGAGGAGTTCATTCCGCGACCGCAGACTCACCGTCAAAAACAGGTCGAGCAGTTGATCGGCGAGATGGGCGACGAACGAGCCAAGAAACTCGGCATGAGCAGACGAGCGTTTATGGCGAGCTCGATGGGCCTGGCGACCTGCTTTCTCGCCTCCAACAAGGTCTACGGCAAGTACTGGGACGTCGACGAAGCTGAAACCTGGGAGGCTGCCGCGTATGATGAGAGGTGGCCCAAGGGCGAGTACTTCATCATCGACGTACAGGCCCACTTCACCAACGGCTTCGCGATTCCCGGCTTCCGCGACGCCGAGTTCGTTAAGAACATGGGCTTTCAGCTCAAAACAGACCCGGAAGCTTATAGCTTCAAGAACTTCGTCAAGGAGATGTTCTTCGACAGCGAGACTTCGATGGTCGTGATCTCAGGCGTTCCTGGTCGAGAGGTCTTGCGCGACAAGGAGGGCAAAGTGGCTGAAGGCATGGCGCGCACACCGGGAGTCTCCGGGCGCGTTCTGCCAAGCTGGGTTATGGCTGAAGCCCGCAAACAAATCAACGAGATCGCAGGTTCGCAGCGCTCTTTGAATCAGGGTAACCTCGCGCCCAATCATTATTGGGACAAAGTCAAGAACCAAATTGACAAAGCGGCTTGCCTCGAGCAGATGGAGCGCGAGCTAAAAGTCTACGGAATCAATTCCTGGAAATGGTATTGCCACACTGATCCCGGGCAGTCGGGTAACGGTTTTCAGCTCGATGACGACAACGCGCAGTGGTTCATCGAAGAAACACGAAAGCGCGGTCTCAAATTGATCAGCGTGCACAAAGGCTATTCATACCAGTCGCGCACGCTTGGTCATCTGGCCAATCCTAAAGATGTCGAGAAAGCGGCGCTTCGCAATCCCGATTTCAACTTCGTAGTTTATCACTCGGCGCTCAAGCACGGTCTGAATGAACCTGGGGGAACGGCGACCAAGGATACCTGGCTCGACAAGGACCACAACAACTACGATCCGACGACCGGCGACTTCGAGTGGCACCGAGTGCTGATGGACATCAAGAAGCGCAACCCGCAAATGAACAATGTCTACTGCGAGATCGGAAGCTTCTTCAACACGCTTGCCATAATGCACCCCGAATTGTGCATGCACGGCATGGGGAAGAACATCAAGTATTACGGATCGGACCATGTAATTTGGGGCACCGACTGTCTGTGGTGGGGCTCGCCGCAATGGGGCATTGACGCTTTGAAGCGCTTCCAGATCTCAGATGAATTCTGCGAGAAGTTCGGCTACAAGAAAATCACCAAGGAAGACAAGGCGAAGATCTTCGGCTTGAACGCGGCACGGCTGTATAAGGTCGACGTTAAAGCGAAACGCAACGCGCTGCCTGCTGATGCGCTGTCGAGGCTGAAGATGGCTTACGTCGATGACGGCGGCCAACGGAGCAACGCAGCTTACGGTTGGGTTCGCGCGGGCGACTAACGAGGCATCGGGGAAGAAATAGAGAGCTATGCGGATTGGCGTGTTCATTGGTCAGGAACAACTGCCGTTGTCGCAACCCGGCGAGGGCGCGCGCAAGCGTTCTCGCCTCGATGCACTCGCGCAGGAGGCCCAATCGCTCGAAGCGCGCGGCTTTCCCTCCGCCTGGCTGGCTCACATCTTCGAGCTCGATGCCATTGGCGCTCTTACGGTCACAGGTCGAGAAACGCAGCGTATAGAGTTAGGCACTGCGGTTGTACCAACCTTCCCGCGTCACCCTTACGTCATGGCCCAGCAGGCGCTGACAGCGCAAATAGCCTCGGGAGGTCGGTTTACGCTCGGAATCGGTTTGTCGCACGCGTTGGTCATCGAGAGCATGCTTGGACTCTCCTATGACAAACCGGCCCGGCACATGAGGGAGTATCTCTCCGTACTCGCGCCTCTCCTGGAGGGAAGGGCTGCGTCGTTTCAAGGCGAACTCTATCGCGTCAACGCGGAGTTGCGGCTTCCCGAAGCAGAGCGAGTTCCTCTCCTTTTGGCGGCGATGGGACCGGTGATGCTCCGGCTGGCGGGGAGCCTCGCGGATGGGACCATCACCTGGATGACAGGTCCGCGGACGCTTGAAACCCACATTGGGCCGCGCATTCGCGCGGCAGCTCAAGAGGCCGGTCGGCGTGAGCCGCGAGTGGTGGCGGGGTTTCCAATTGCCATCACAAACGAGCCCGACCGAGCGCGTAAAGTGGCGGGAGAACTGTTCGCGCTCTACGGCTCACTGCCGGCATACCGCGCGATGCTTGATCGTGAGGGGTTGTCAGGTCCGGCAGACATTGCGCTGGTAGGGGACGCAAAGACTGTTGAGGCCGAACTGAAGCGACTCGCGGAGATCGGTGTCACAGATCTGCTCGCCGCGCCTTATGAGGCTGATGAAGGCGCGAGGCAGCGGACTATTGATTTCCTTGAAGGCCAGCTCTAACGGGTTTTTCCACTGATCTTCACAAAAAGTCCATGATCAAGCACACATCCGATCGACGTACCGGATACGAGCCACTGCTCGCATTCTTGCTGATCTGCGCGACGAGTCTGTTGATCGGCGTCAAACCGAAAGCTGATGGCTTCGAGCTAGCCAAGCCTCAGGAAGCCGCTGCGCCGAGTGTCGCTGCGCACTTTCACCACCTGCACTTGAACACGACGGACCCCGCCGCGGCGATCAACTTTTACACGAGCAAGTTCGATTGCGAGAAGGGGCGTTTCGCCGGCGCAATGGATGCAGTGTGGGCGCAAAAATCATGGCTCCTGTTCAACAAGGTGAGCTCGCCGCCGCCGTGGGAGCTGACTTCTGCTGTCTGGCATTTCGGGTGGGGCGCGGAGGACATGAAAGCTACTTATCAGAAGCAGCTCGAGTTGGGCACTAAGTTCGACACGCCAATAACCGACATAAGCGACATCGGCGGCAACACCGGCGCGACCGGATTGTTCTATTACGCTTACGTGTTGGGTCCCGATCACGCGCTGATCGAGTTGAACACCGCCGCGCACCATCACTTCGGACACTTGCATCTGTTCAGCGAAGATCCTGTTTCGGCCGGTGAGTGGTATATGAAATACTTGGGAGCGGTCCGACGCGGAACCGGGCCCGTGTCGCGACAGCCTCGCATCTATCGAGGTGTTCAGATCGGACCGAACATGTCCTTGATGATGGACAACGTCAACATCATCATCTTTCCAATAGAATACTCGCGGAAGGCTTACGCCGATCAGTGGAAGAATCAAACAAGCGTGTCTTCGACGAAAGGTCGAGTGGTCGACCACGTCGGGTTCAGCGTAGATAACTTGTCAGAAGCGCTGGAGAGAATGCGCAAAGATGGTGTAAAGGTGACCGACGAGATCAAGACGGCCGCGGGCGGGAAAATCAAGTACGCTTTCATCGAGGGCCCCGACAAGATCAGGATCGAACTGATAGAAGGTCACGCACGCAAAGAATAGCTCACCTAAACATGCAGCAACCTGTCTGGAATTTCGAACAAGAACCGTCCCGCGAGCCGATGGACGAAACCAGCGTCAACCTGCGCGCTTACTTCGATCGAATGCCGGACGAAAAAATGACCCAATACTCCCCGGCATGGAGCAACGATCAAGTGATCGAGTGGGATGGAAACTTCACCGACGAGAGAAACCTGCTGTTGTTGTGCTGCGAACGGGACGTCGAGATTGACGAGTATCGCAAAGTAATCGAGGAATGTATCCGCTATCGCGATCGCGTTCGGGCTTCAATTCGCGTGAACCGAGCTTAGAGTTGGCGCCTTTTCGGGCCTTTTGCGTTCTTTACGCGAGGCGGCATCTTTGACCTATCCGCGCAGAGCACGCAAAGAAGCGCAAATACGCCCAAGTCATTTCATGCAAACGCGAAGGGTAACGATTTCCAATCGCCTTGGCCTTCACGCTCGCGCGGCGGCGAGACTGGTCCGACGAGCTTCGCACTTCACAAGCAAGGTCGAGCTTCGACGCGAAGACACCGGCGAGGTTGCCGACGGCAAGTCGATCCTGAGCGTGCTGCTGCTTGCCGCCTCGCAAGGGACCTGCCTTATAATCAACACCGAAGGCGACGACGAAGAGCGTGCGGCAAACGCGCTCGTGGAATTAGTCGAACAGAAGTTCGGAGAGGAACTGTCGGATGGCGTCTTCTAGCGTGACTCGTTCGCGCGACGTGAAGCTGCAAGGTATCCCCGCTTCTCCCGGCATCGCCGTCGGTCAAGTGCTCAGGCTCGATGAGCGCGGGCGCCATCATTTCTATTACACCGGCGTGTCGCCTGCGCGATCGCGGACGGAAGTGCGCCGCTTGCGCGAGGCTTTCGATGAAGCGCGCGCTCAATTACAAGAAATCAAAGTACGGCTGGCGGAAGAGCTAGGTTACGAGCACTCGTTCATTCTGGACGCGCACCTGTTGATGCTCGAAGACGAGCAGCTCATAAAGGAACTCGAGCATGAGATACGCGTGCGACGAGTCAACGCGGAGTGGGCCGTCCGTTCGGTCGCCGACCGCGCCATCGAGGTCTACAAACAGGTCAACGATCCCTATCTTCGCGAGCGAACCTCGGACCTGGAAGACGTCGCCACGCGGCTGCTTACCGTCCTGTCGGGCCACGATAAGTTCGATCTGTCGCAACTGGATCAGGACGTCATCATTGTTGCAAACAACATCTGGCCTTCGACGATTGCCGAACTGGACTTCAACCACGTGCTTGGCTTCGCGACGGACGCTGGCGGTCTTACTTCGCATTCGGCCATCATCGCTCGCTCGGTCGGCATACCGGCAGTAGTGGGACTGCACGACATCACCCGCCTGACCAAGACAGGCAACTCGATCGTAATTGACGGCGCGAGCGGCGAGGTCATTCTGCGGCCCACAAAAGCCGTCTTACAGATTTATCGCCAGAAGCAGCAGACCGAAGCGAAGGTCAAAGAACCCGTCGCAGAAAGAGCGCAGTTGGCCGAAACTCGGGACGGTGTGCGTGTGACGCTGCGAGCAAACGTTGAGCTTCCGAGCGAGATCGAGTCTCTTGCGCTTTTTGGCGCGGAAGGAATCGGGTTGTACCGCTCAGAGTTTTTGTTTCTGACTCAACTCCCTGAGCTGCCGGGCGAAGATGAACAATACGAAGTCTATCGCAAGCTGGCCGAAGCGACCGGCGACGCCGGCGCAAACATTCGAGTCTTCGATCTGGGCGGAGACAAGCTGACGCTCGAAGGGTTCGAAGCCGAGCAGAACCCTGCGCTGGGACTCCGGGCCATCAGGCTCTCGCTCAAAGTGGAACATATTTTCCGAACTCAGCTTCGGGCGATTCTGCGAGCGAATATGCATGGGCATCTACGAGTGGTGCTCCCGCTGATCAGCACGATCGCCGAGCTGCGCGACGCCAAGCGGATCATTTCCGACGTCAAGCAAGAGCTGGCCGAGGCCCGCATCGAGCACAACGCATCGCTGCCAATCGGCGTCATGATAGAGGTTCCCGCTGCGGCAATGATGGCCGACCTGTTCGCTCGCGAAGCTGATTTCCTGAGCGTGGGCACCAACGACTTGATCCAGTACATCCTGGCGGTTGATCGAATCAATGAAAATGTGGCGCATCTTTATCAACCGCTTCACCCCGCAGTGCTGCGCATAATCGCTCAACTGGTTCAAGCAACCGACGCCGCGGGTGTGCCGCTCGAGCTGTGCGGAGAAATGGCCGCCGATCCGCTGCAAGCAATCGCGCTGATCGGACTCGGCATCCGAACGTTGAGTCTTGTGCCGGGCTCGGTTCCGTTGGTCAAGAATGCAATTCGGTCAATCGAGCTCGATCATGCGCGTGCACTGATGAAGGAGGCTTTGAAGCTAACTTCAGCTTCTGAAGTGGAAGAGATGCTTGCGCGCGAGCTTCCTCGTCAGGCTTCGCGCTTCTTCGCAACTCGAGCGTCGCGTGTGTAAAGACGCATATCAAGCCGCCACGGCTAGCGGTAAATGTGCATTTGTTTTTGTGAGCAAGAGAACTGGACACGTACTTTAGAATCCCGATGCTCTTATCTTCATCTGAAAGGCTATCTTCTCCGCGAAAAATGTTGGCCAGAACTTCATCCAGAAGGTCTTTGTCTTCCTCGCTTGGAATGGCGAAGTCAGCCTTCTTTGGACCCACTTGGTAATTAGAATCCAGGTAGGTGATGCGGAACGCATTGGGACGGGCATCTCGTCTCCTTACAGCTAGAATCAACAAGATTAGCGCGCCAACCGCCAACAAAACACCAGTCGCCGCGATGATTCGTTTCATAAAACGGGCGTACTGCCGCGCGGTACCGGCGCCAGCCACTGTCCTGGCTTAGAAGCTGAAGCGGAAATTGAACTCAATGCTACGAGCTCGCCCCGTGCTATTCGATCGCCCAAAGAAAGGCGAGGTCAGCACACCACTGAATCGATCGAAGTTGACGTGATTGAGAAGGTTGGAAATTTGCGCTGAAAGTTGGATGTTGTAGCGCGCTCCTTCGTTATTGTTTCCGCGGTTGTTGTTTCCGCGACCGCCGCCACGGCCTCCAAATCCACCGCGACCGCCGAGGCCGCCTCCACCGCGACCGCCGAATCCACCGGCGCCGCCGCGCCCACCGCCATTTCCTCCGCGCCCAGCACCTGGACCACCCGAACCGCGATCACCGCCTTGGGCACTCTGATTATCGCCGACTTGGTCTTGACCTTCGGGCCCCGCACTGTCGGATTGGTTTCCGGGACCATTCTGCGCCCACCTGCCCGCGCTTTTACCCAAAGCGAAGGTCTTGCTCACGCTCAAATTCGCGTTAAACGAGCCGGGCCCGATAGCGTGTACGCCATTGGGGTAGTTGGTCTCCAGAAAGTCTCGCAACAGAACCGGAGTGCTGCCCGGCGCACAGTTAAGTATGCAACGATTCGGTATTAACGGATACAAGCTTGCAGGCAAGTCCGAGTTGCGATGAATTCCGGCCGGGCGATCGTTGATCACCGTGTCGAAATTATCATCGGTACCCGTGGTTATGTTAAACGGACCGCCCGACGACGCGATTATCATTGGCGTCAAGCGGAACCCATGCGGAAGCGTAAATGAACCTAGAATGTTGAGGAAGTGGCGGCGATCAGTGAATGCCGGTCCCCACTCAGAACGGAGGTCGTAGCTGTTTGCCGGCAACGCCTGCGGGCTGTCGGAGTCGCTGTTGGTCCACGAGAGCGTGTAATTAACAAACAGGGAAATATTGCGCCCGAAGCGACGATCGCCCCGGAACATGAACGCGTTGTGGCGCGAGTTAGCGGTCGATTCAAGCTCGTAGATGTTGCCTTGTGTCGGGTCCGGGCGCACAAGCGTGTCCGGCAATGGCGCGTTGATATTGCGCGACCGGAAGAAGTGGACACCGCGCGCGTATATGTGCGTAAGCGATCCGGTAATACCCCACGGAAACTGGTGCTCGATGCTGCTCTGGAAATAAATCGTATATGGCGCTCGAAGGCTCGGATCCAGTGCGCGAACAACCGTCCGAGAAGAGTCAACCGCAGCTGTCGGGTTAACAGCTAATGGCCCTAACGGATTGAATATCGCATTGCGGATTACAATGCTCTGCAAACTGACGCCGTTGGCCCGCACGGTGTTCTCGTACAAGCCGCCAGTCAGTCGGTTGAAGAACAACCCTCCGCCGGTGCGCAACGTGGTCTTGCGGTCTTTGGATGGAGACCAGGCAATTCCGAAACGCGGCGCGAGGTTTAGCTTATCCTGCAAATGCGATTGGATTTCATATCGCAATCCGGCCGAGAGCGTCAGGTTCTGTCTCAGTCGAATGTCATCCTGCGCAAACAACGATGCTTCGTATTGGTGGTAGCGGAATTGCGGATTGCCGAGAGAGATCGTGAACTGCGTTGCGCGCACTATCGGGCTGTTGGGATCAGTCGGATCCACGTGCTCACCGGCAACCGCGCGGCGATATTGATCGAGGCTCGAAAAAGTGTAGGTTCCGTTGAAATTGCTCGCGCTCAGATCGCGGTTGTTCCAGTATTGAAGCTGAAACCCGCCACGCACCGTGTGCTTCTTGTAGGTGTACGTGAGGTAGTCCTGAAAGTCGAGCTGATCTTGCCGTGAGCTAGACGGACAGCACGGCGCGCCGCCACCGCTGAAAGCGTCAAGCACGTTGATTGCGACACCCGTCGTGCTTGCGGTTGAGTCGCTCACCTCGTGCTGAAACCGCATTCTGGTTTCGTGCACCAGGCGCGAGTTGATTACGAATGTCTCCGACAGCGTCAGCGTGTGATTGGTATTGTCGTTAGTTGAGCCGCGTTCGGGCAGCGTGAACCCGCCGCCGTTCGTGACTCGATCCGATTGGTGATAATTATAACCGAAGTTGAGCACGTTTCGCTTGGTCAGCGTCGAGCCGACGCGCAACCCTATGAATCGGTTCTCGTTTGTCGACGGAACGTTCTCGATCAACGGACCATTGAGCGTGATCGCGTTCACAATGCTGCCGCTATTCACCGTCCGCTGGTCCGCGTTCAGAAAGAACGAGATCTTCTTCTTGATGATCGGGCCACTGAGAGTAAAAGAGTAATGACGCTGATCAAGGTCGGGTTTAGTGAGCGCGGAGGCGTTGCGCGCGTTGAGAGCTGAGTTAGCGAAGTTGAACCCAACGCTGCTGTGCCAAGTTTCGGTGCCCGGCTTGGTGATGATCTCGATGCGCCCGATGCCAGGATGCGAGAACTCGGCTGAAACTGGATTCTGGTTTATGCGGATCTGCAAAATTGATTCGCGAGGCGGCAATCTTCCGCCCGCGAAACCATCGATGTAGATCTGAGCGCCGCCCTGGCCCCCGCTTGCCCCACCAGCTCCTGGACCCGCCAGCGCCTGCAAAAACTCGAGCATCTCATCTTCGTTATCGGGAAGAAGATCCATGATCATCTTCTCGTCCAGGACAATGGCGCTCATGTTCTGGTCGGGTTCGACTGATATGCCGGAGCTCTCGGCTTTCACCTCGGTTTCAGCCTTGATCGGCGCCACCTTCAACGTGATCTTCAGCGCCGAAGCCGAAGGAAGCTGCAGGTTATCCAGGACTTCCGTGTCGAAACCCTTGAACTCCACCGAAAGGGTGTAGGCGCCCGGCAGCACATTAGGTATGGAGAATTCACCGTTGGAGTTTGCCGTAGCGCTTCGCTTCTTGGCGTCAACACCGACAAGAGTCGCACGCGCTCCCGCTATGACAGCTCCTTGCTCATCAACGACCTGACCGCGTAAGCCCGAACTCTGAGCGATAGCTACCGTCGCAACGATTGCGATTGTGAGGCAGGCAAGGAGTGGCCACGCAAGCTTCTTCATTCCAATTCGATCCCTAACCAGGAACACACGACCCACGGAGGAGTGAAAGGCCGTGTGTTCCAGGTCTTCCGTGTTACTGCCTGACGAAAACCAAGGTCGATTCCTGCGAACCTTGCGGGCCCTCGACTGAGCGCTTCACCTTGAGCGTCTTTCCGTCATCAGCGAGCTCCCACCGTTCTTTGGTGGTGCGCGTCACTTCGTTGCCTTGGAAATTCATGCTGCGAGTGTTGGTCAACTCCAAACTCTTGCCGCCGTCCTTCCACTTCGCGCTGAGCGCGGCGGCCCCGCTTCTGCCCCCTGCGGATTCGATCTTCGTTTCCGAGCCGTCGAGCTTGTAGGTCGCGGTGCCCATTCCCATACCAAAACCACCGCGGCCGCCGCGCCCGCCGCCTTGTCCGAAACCACCCTGTCTCCGTCCGCTGCCTTGTCCGCCGACGCCGCCCTCAGGTCTTCCGCCCTGACCTCCGGAGCCGCCCTGGTCGCCTCCCATTCGCGCTCCGGCCGTAATTTTGTTCTCCACGGTAAGTTGTTTATCATCCTGAGTAACAACCATCGTGTAGCTTTCGATGTTGTCCATTTGCCGCGGGAGCCCCTTGCTCTTGCTTTTGTCCAGGGTCCAGGTGCCCGAGAAATCCGTGGCGGCGCTGACCGACCAGATGCCGGCAAGCAGCGCCAGCGCTGCTGTCAAACCAATTAAAGTTCTCTTCATCATTTGAAACCTCCTTGAAATACGACGCGTGCTTTTCTTATTAACGACTATTCATCAGTTTTAAGACAAAACCGTTGAATGGTTTAGACGATGTACGACTCAGCCGCGTTACACCCAATTGAAGTTAGGCGTTAATAGGATCCTTGCAAACGCTACTAGTCGTTGTTCTGCTGCCTCGTGCCCCTTGGGCCGCGTCCAAACGATCGCTCGCTGACCGTGTAATCCGAAGGCAGCTGGAACAGTGACTGCGAGGGCTCAGCGCGGTTGATGTTCGTCAACCGGTATGTGTGCTCACCCATCCGCGGATCATTGTGCTTGCTCAACACCACTACTTGCAGTTCCGGTGAATACCAGCGCTCGGAAACAATCTCGATCGGCTGATCGTTGCCGATCTGACCGGCAGGTATCGTGATCGTTGAACGCGTGCCTTCAACCTGCAGGCCTTCAATCGTCTGTGTGCCGAGCGATTCCGTGTTCGCCTTTGAAGTCGAGGGCGGACGGCTCTCAGGATGAGGGCCGCTCCAAGCTTTCATCTTCTGCGCGGTTTTGTTGGCCGCGTCGAGCACGTAGTGCACCCCCGCAACCGGGTCGTGGATAAAGGTCATTTGTCGGCCTTTACTCTCCGACGAAAATCGCCCCATGTCACCGAATGTTTGCTCCATGCGAGTGCGGCCCTCGCTGTCCCGATAGACCGAGGCAGTGGTCGTCCGTGTAATACGGCTCCCGTTGCTCAGCGGTTGAACGCTTTCGGTAATCGAGGTCGCCGAGTAAGGCGCTCCCTTCACGACCTTCCCGCTGAGATGCATCTCCGAACCGACAAAGGCAAAGTTCCTATCCTGCGAAAACGGCCGCTCCTGGCCTCGACCTTGCGGAGAAAAGCCATGATGTTTCGCCGGCGCGCCACTATCCTGGCCCAGCGCCAAAACCGCAAGCAAACAAACAACAGAAATGATCGACAATGTTCTCTTCATTTATCTGTCCCTCCAAAGCAAAGATAATCAATTTATGCCTATTGAAAACCCCAATAGACGTAAGCCATCAAAACCACTCCCATCATCGCTACGCACGCGATGCAGAAGAAAATGAAATACAACGCCAGATTTCCGCCGTCCGGTTGATGTCTCAGACTCTCGCCCGTTTGCATCTCAATCTCCAATTTATTGAACGAACCTTATCGCTCTGGCCAAACCGTCATCGCCAACAAAAACGTCTGCCTTGACCAGCTCGCCGGCGCGGTCGACATTCATCGGGAACCCCATTGCAATCAGGGCCGAACGCGGAACATTCATTCGCACAACGTGTCCGCTGTCGGATGCAGCCGGACCGGCGATGTAAGTCAACGGAAGAAAGTCGGTCGCAACTTCATCCGCCCGGTTGTCGGTCCTCGGTCGGCGTCGAGCAACGCGCCGCGGTTGCTGCGGAGTTGAAGCCGAGGGAGGCGTGATCGCTTGATCGACATTACTTGGCGGCGGCGCCGGTATGGAGTGAGGCACGAGCGGCGCAACTTCATGTGTTTCACGCGACGGCCTCGGCAGCCAAAGTAACGCGGCCACTGCAAGCAAGATCAAGACGATCGCGGCGGCGAGACTCCAGCGCAACGGCGTTCCGAAGAGGCCTGTCGCTGATCGAGGTTGCGCCCACGCTCGTTCATCAACCGCTATTCGCAAGCGCACTTTCTCATAAAGATCAGGCGAATCAGCCACCGCGTCCAACTCTTCTTCACTTGCGCTGACCGCCCGAAGCATTTCATGCTCAAAGCGATCGAGCTGCTCGGCCTGGATTAACTTTTCATTTCTTCGAAACATCGTCCCACCTCCTTAGTGAAAAGGAGTCAACAACACCAAACATTCACACATATCGATGCAGCACGCGCTGCAGCACTTTGCGCGCGCGGTGTGCACGCATCTTGACTTTCGACGGCGACCAGCCAGTCAACTCAGAGACCTCGCGCACGGAGAGATCCGCGCCGTTGAGCAAAGTCAGCACCAGCCGATCCTCGGGATCCAGTCGCTGAAGCAGCTTCGCAGCGAGGTCGCGCGAGATAGCCGCGCTCTCGATCTCGCTCCCAAGGGCAGCTCCTCGAAGCCTCGCTGCGAGAGTGGCTTCTTCGTCCTGGCTCAGCTCGTTCAGCATATTTTCGGCGCGGCGCGTGCGTCGCATCACGTCGTAACAAGTTCGAATCGTGATCCGCGACAGCCAAGCGATGAATGATTTCTCATGGCCGCCTCGATAGCTGCCAAACGCAAAATAAGCGTTAGCGAAACTCTCCTGCACGATGTCCTCGACCTGCTCTTGGCGATAAAAGAACCTGTAAGCTAGCCGCGTGACCGAGCGCCGGTAGCGCTCGAATAGCAATTCGAACGCAGCTTCGTCTCCCCCGAGCACAGCCGCCACCAATTCATCGTCAGTCTGCGCGGTGGACATCGGCTCCACCGCCGTAACCGCAGCAAAACCGTGGACATTAGCGCATCGATCCATGTGAATAAGCCGATTAGGGCAGAGACTAGCGCGATCTCTGCAGCCGCGCCTGTGACAATCCACTGAAATGCGAGCTCGCGCGCAGCCCTAAACAGCTACATAGTGTTAAGAGGGTTCTTAGCCGTCTTTGGTCACAACTTTTTTTGGACTGAAGACGTGACGAAACTGAGATGTTGCAAGTCTGGCGGATGGCTCACAACAACGAGTTTACTCTTTCTTCTCTTCCGGCGGTTTTGCACTCTTTAACTGGTTGATCGTATTGGTGACGAACTGCTTGGCGAACGGCGGCAGATCAGGGGAGTTCCTGAGTTCTTCCAACGCTGGAAGCGCGCGTTGGTCTCCGAGCCTGCCGAGTGCTTGAAGCGCGCTGAATTTGATCTGAGTCGACTTCTCTTTGAGGGCCGAAACCAACGCTTCAAGGGCGCGATCATTTCCTTTTCCAGCCTGTGCCAAGACTTGAAACGCCGCTGATCTAACGCCCGTCTGATTACCCGGCGACGCATATTTCAATCCTGCTTCGAGCGCTCGGGCGGTTCCCGTCGCTGCTAGTCCGCCAAGCACGCCCGCGCGAATCGTGCCTTGCCACGACTCAAGCTTCATCGCGTCGGTCAAAACGTCGAACGCCTGCGGTGCGCCAGTTTGCCCAAGCGCCCTTGCCGCTTCCGCAATCGCAAAATAACTCGGATCGCTGTTGATGATCTTTGCAAACAGATCGGCAAGCTTCGGATCTTTGAACGCGCCGAGAGCTCTTATTGCTTCTCGCCGAACGCGTGAGTCTTTGTCTTTCGCCGCATCAATCAGAGCAGCGCGCGTCGCATCGGTCTTCAAACCAGCCATGGCCTTCACAGCTTCGACGCGCACTCCCCAAAAGCCGTCACCGGTAGCCGCTTGTGAGAGCGCCTTGGTCACAGCGTCACCCGGATGCGAATTCAGCGCGATCGCGGCAAGCACGCGGCCCATCACGTCCGCATCGTGCGTCAACTGGTAAGCAAGCTCCTCGTCGCTTCGCCCGAACTTGACCTGCTTGATGATGTAGTTGCCTCGATCGAAGTTAACGATCAGCGGTTTCGAATCAACCTCGAACGTGAACTCTTTTTCGGGCTTGTCGATCCACACGCGATGAATCTTCTCTCCGGCTGCGGTTGTGATCGCGATGTTCACGGGCGTAGTAAAGAACTCGGGCGAAGCAAACCACGGCCGTTTGTCGTCGAGTTTCTGCGTCTGCTTTACTGTGAGCTTGAGCGACTTCGCGCCGTCGTAGTTCGAAGTGATCTCGAACTCCGGATGACCCATCCGGTAGACCCACTCATCAAAGAACCATGCGAGGTTCTCCCCGGTCGCTTCCTCGATCGCTGTGATCAAGTCAGAGGTTTCAACGTTTTGCCATTGATACTTCTTGACGTAGTGGTGGATGGCTTTCCAGAACAACTCTTCTCCGAGCACGAATCGAAGCATGCTCAAAACGGCGCCGCCGCGCGGGTAGGCATAAGCGTCGAACACCGCGTCTGGATCGCTGTAACGCGTTGTGACTATGGGGCGGCGGATGCCCTGGTTCCACGCCTGAAGGTAGCCTTGCTGATTTCTGTACATCTCATACAAGAAATCGTCTTTGCCCTTATCGTGTTCATTCCAGAGCGCCTCAAAGAAGGTGGCGAATGATTCGTTGAGCCATATCTCGCCCCAGTGCCTGCAAGTCAGCAGATCGCCAAACCACTGATGCGCAAGCTCGTGCGAGCTGATGTCGTCGGATGAAATATCGAGCGCCGCGCGTTTATCGTGTACAGCAGTGTCGGTCATCGTAGTCGCGGTGATGTTTTCCATCGCGCCGCCGAAATCGCGCACCATCGTTTGAACATACTTCGGATACGGGTAGTCGTAGCCGGTCTTCTGGGAAAAGAAAGCGACCATCTGAGCGAGTTTGCTAAAAGAAACTCGACCATCCTCCGCTTGGCCGGGATAGACATACGAGATCACCGGCTTGCCTTTGAACTCACCTCTCACTTCTTCGTATTGGCCGACGATGATCGAGACCAGATAGCTCGAAAAAGGGCGATCCATTTTCCAATCCCAGGTTTTGGTCTTCGCGCTGGAGTTCGGTTTGACGCTGATCAATGAGCCGTTTGAGATGACTTGAAACTTTTCGCCGACAGTCGCCACAAGCTCGCTGGTAGCCTTGTCGTTTGGATAGTCGTAACACGGAAACCAGTAATGATTAGTGCGCGCTTCGCCTTGTGACCAAATCTGGTAGGGGCGCGTGGGATCTATTTCGGTTGGCGTTATGAAAGTGAGGCCTTGCTTTGGCGTCGCGGCATAGCCAATCGTGATCGAGACATCGGCTCCGACAGGATAGTTTCGATCAAGCGCAACGTAGAGCTTTTCGTTGTCAACGTAACGGTACTTGAGCGGCGCGCCGCCGGCGAGTTTGACCGATATGATCGTCATATCGCCCGCGTCGACTTCGATCTCGTTGACGTTACTTTCAAAAGGTTGAAACTTGATTGTCGTTTCGCCCGCGACCGACTGTTTGGCCCAGTCAAAGCTCAGTTCGATGCGATAGTCTTGGACATCGTAATTGTGACTGCGCGGCCACTGATAAGGCGGAGGCTCGGGTGCCTGAGGCGGCGCGGGATTCTGCGCCAAGAGAATCGATGGCAATACAATAATGAAGATTAGTGGCGCCACTTTCGCCGACCAACAGCGTTGTAAACGAAAACGAGTCATTGGCCCTCCTGGAACGTGATGCGTGATTGCAACACGTCATGCGACCGATCACGTTTAACGCTTCACGGATCACGCATCACCAATCACTTATCACGCATCACGATACGCCTTCACCGTTGCTTTGCGCTCGACCTTTTGCCATCCCACAGCCACACCGCGTAGCGACGCCAGAGTTGACTTGATCGCCAC
The DNA here is from genome assembly GCA_036505875.1 of Blastocatellia bacterium. GTDB lineage: Bacteria > Acidobacteriota > Blastocatellia > UBA7656 > UBA7656 > Onstottus_A. Next base: position 54,527 of record DASXSR010000360.1, read on the forward strand.
GTAATACATCAACTGTCGATAAAAGAAGCGCTGCCAAAAGAGCCACACCAGCAGCCGCCGATTCTCTTTTGGCTCCAGGAGGAATGCAATCCCCGCCGCCAAGAACTCGACCGCGGCGAAAATCGCGTAGTAAAACAACGCGCGCCAAAGCGAGTCTGGCGAGAACTCGCGCGGGTGCTGAAGCTTGTTCAGCGCAGCGGTAATCAAAGTAACAAGCATCAGCAGGTCCATCGCCGGTGAGATTAATGGGAAGAAAACTTGAAACAGAAAAATGTTTGGCAGCGCCACAAACCCAAGCCCGCCGTAACGTGGACGGAACAACGCGTCGGCGTGCTTCCACGCCGCTTGCAGGGTTCCGTACATCCAGCGATACCGCTGACGTACGAATCCACCGAGCGTGTCGGGCGCTTCAGTCAAACCGACAGCCTCGTCTTCGTAGGCGATCGAGTAACCGAGCTTACGGATTGCCATTGTCAGGTCCGCGTCTTCTGCGAGCGTCAGGTGAGTGAAGCCGCCGGCTAAATCGACCAATTCGCGCCGCCACGCGCCCACCGCTCCGGGAACCACCGTGATGCAGTTGAGCAAGTTGAACGCGCGGCGATCGAGGTTCTGGCTGGTGATGTACTCGAGGGCCTGCCAACGCGTGAGCAGATTCACCCGGTTGCCAACCTTCGCGTTGCCGGCGACAGCCCCGACTTTCGGATCGGCAAAATGTCGGACAAGCTTGGTCATCGTGTCGCGGGCGAAAATCGTGTCGGCGTCCAACGCGATGACAATTTCAGCCGAGGTGTGCGCGACTCCGTAATTAAGCGCGTCAGGCTTGCCTGAGTTCGGCTTCGTGAACAATCGCACCCGCGGCTCGTCGGCGAAAGCTTCTCGAACGCGCGAGGAAGTTTCATCCGTCGAGCCGTCGTCGACGACTACAATCTCGAAGCTTGGCGGATGATCGGACGCCAACAGCGAGGTGATCGTTTGGACTATGACTCTGTCTTCGTTGAAGGCGGGCACGATGACCGCGACTGTAGGAGAGTAGTTGGGATCGTAAACTGCGTGACGCTCGCGCCAATGTTCGATCACTGCAAGTGCCCCGATAAAAAACAATCTTCCGATGCCGAGCAATATGCCCGCCAGAAACAGCCAGCGTATCGCGGTGATAAAGAAGTTGATAGTCGCAAATGCAGTTCGGCCTGCCCAGGTTTGCCACCACCGGTCCGGCGGAACAGGTGGCATCACGTCGTCGCGAGATTTGCCTAGCAAATCGCTGACAGTGACCAGCTGGAAGCCACGCTCTCGAAGGGCCGCAATCAGCAGCGGAAGCGCCTTCACGGTCGGCGAGCGGTCGCCGCCCGAATCGTGCAGCAGGACTATATTTCCTGCGACCGTCTTGTCTCGTCCGGGGACCGCCTTCTGCTCAGCAAGTTCCACCGTGCGCGCAACAATTTCGTCAGCGCTTGGATGCTTCCAATCGCCGGGGTCAATCTGCATCCCGATTGTAAAGAAGCGGTAACTACTGACAAGGTCGAGCGGATGAACTTCGTCCGGCGTGTTCGGTTCGGAGTCCTCAGCAAATGGCGGTCTGAACAGCCGTGTGCTGCGACCCAGGACGCTCTCAAACAGAAACTGCGTAGCGCTCAGCTCGAGACCGAATTGCCGGTCCGAGATTGTCGCAATGTTCGGATGAGTAAAGGTGTGATTCCCGATTTCGTGTCCCTCGGCCAATTCTCGCTTCAAGAGGCCCGGATACTGTTCGCCGTTCAACCCGACCACGAAGAACGTGGCGGGCGCATTCGCCGCTTTCAACTCATCCAGAATCGCAGGCGTGTAAGCCGGATCGGGACCGTCGTCAAAAGTGAGGGCGATCTTTTTGCTCATGCCTCCATAGCGGGTAATCACGTATGGCGACGGAAACTCGACGAACTTCGACGAAGTGATCATCCCACGAGCTTGATCAAACTTTATCTCTCGCAGTCCTTCGTTGGGGTGGCCGGTGAGCTGCAGAATGTCACCAGAGCCCTCGTAGTCGAGCCCGTAACCATATTTCATTTTCGTCAGATTCGCCGCCGTCGATCCGTTGAGCGGCTCGTCGGCGCCGAGAAACTTCCACACCGAAGGGTCTTCACTCCCAAGCCTCCAAAGCGCAAAGCCACGCACCCCAAACTGTCGCGCCACAACTATCTGATTGAAAGCGCTCACCGCATCGAGCATCCAAACCGTATGGATATCATCTTCGCTCTCTTCATATTGAAAGGTCGGATTAAGCGACGCCGAGTCCAAATGAATATCGACCTTGTCTTCTGCCGTGGAAGACTCTGAAGCCGTGATCACCGCTTCTTCAAAGGTCTTAACCATCGGCTCGCGATGCTTCTGCCAGTCGTAGGCGTAGTTAGCTATCCCAACGATCGTCTTGGATTCAAGAACGTCCATTTGTCGCAGCCGGAGCACTTCTTCAGTCCAGTCGATAGCCGCGACCGGTCCGGGATCGCTTCCCGAATAGTGCTGATCATAGACCATCAGGATTACGTAATCAGCCGCTGCTGACAGTTTCTTGTAATCGAACGAGTCGTTGTGCACAGGCAGATTGATCGAAATTTCGAGCGCCTCGGGATGAGCTGCCATAGCAAGCTCGGCCATGAATTCGTTCAACCCCGCTTGAGCTTCGTCTGGCACGCTTTCGAAGTCGACGCTTATGCCGGCGAAACTGTTTTGCTTGACGTAATCAACCAACTGTTGAATACAACGCGCGCGTGCCGAAGGGTCATTTAGCATCTGCTTCAGCTTGTTGCTTTCCCACTCCGTTCCGTTGAAGTTATTCACCAGCGCCATAATGCGAAGGTCCGGGCGCGCCGTCCGAACGTAGTCGGTCATCGAGCGCTCCACGAAGGGATTATCTTCGCCGAGAGAACCATCGGCGCTGGCCAAGTGAAGAGATTCAGCCACGACAACGTCGAGGTTCTTGATATTCTCCTTCAGCGAGCTCATGCTCGTCTCGTCCCAGTTGACGTAGAAACCAAAGGTCAATGGCTGACCAAAACTAGGGTGGGCAGATTGAACTCGAAGCCGAGCCGCGCGTTTGCTTCGTTCGATTTCCAATTTCTCTTTGGCCTCTCGATATGCGCGCTCTCGCTTACTCTGATACTTGTCTTCGCTCGACTGGCCGGTGACCGGACGAGTGACGCTGGGTGTCTTCGGCATGGCAAGCGGTGTTAGCCTTGGGATGATTAGAATGACGCTTATTACGAGGATTCCGAAGACTATAGACAGGAAGAGGCCAGTCAGATAAACACCCCCTCTCAAGCGAGGCCAGCGCTTGTGATCGGGGTCAAAGAAGACCGGTGTTTCCCGATACTTGCTCATAGACAAACAGCCTCCCACTTGGCGAGGCTTGAAGTCGCCTAAACTGATTTCGCGTGGGGTCCGACCGATGCGCCTGTAATTGTATATAATACACTATCTCGCTGAGCCGCACATTGCGGTTTCGTTACGTGAGGAATTCCCCAAAACCCATGAAAAGAGTTGTAGCAATCGCGGTGCTGTTGACAATCGCAGCTTTGGCGTTTCGTCTGTTTCTGGCTCTTCGCCTGCCTAATGACGATGATGATGATGGTCGATTTTATTCTCAGCTCGCGCGCAATCTTCTCGACCACCGCGGCTACTCTGGGGAAGAGGAAGAGCCTTACGTTCCGACCTACGTGCGAGTGCCCGGTTATCCGCTGTTCCTCGCAGGAGTCTACTCCGTCTTCGGCGTCGACAACAATCGCGCTGTCCGCGTGATCCAGGCTATGCTTGATACGGTATGCTGCTGGCTGATCGCTTTGCTCGCGTACGTGTGGTCGCCCGCTGAGTGGCATGTTTGGAGACGAAGGCGCGCATTGCTGATCGCGCTCGCGCTGGCTGCGGCTTGTCCGTTCACGACAGTCTACGTGACGACGATCCTTACCGAAACCTGGGCAATACTATTGACCGTCGCGTTCGTACTCGCTGCCACTCTCGCGTTGAAGAACGAGGGTCGTGGAAAAGCGCTCGCGTGGTGGCTGGCGGCTGGATTGCTCGGCGGGATCGTCACGATGTTTCGCCCCGACTGCGCGCTGTTCGCCGGCGGCGTCGGTCTGATGTTGATTATCGTCGGATTCTTTCGAGCGAGCAGAGAGCGGCGACAACGGGTCGTTCTCCTTGCCAGGACTCTTGTCAACTGCGCGGCGATAGCGATTGCGTTCGCCGCGATTCTAGCGCCGTGGACCATAAGAAACGCTCGGGTGTTCGGAGTCTTTCAACCGGTCGCCCCTCAGTATGCGACTGATCCCGGTAAGGTGGGCCCGGTTGGATACATTGCCTGGTTGCGCACATGGGTAGACGACGAGCGGTACGTGGGTATCATCGAGGATTCGCTCGACTTGTACCCGATTCACGCCGAGCAACTGCCAGATTATGCGTTCGATACAGCGGAAGAGCGCGACCATGTGCAAGCGCTGTTCGATCGATATAACAATCCAAAGAGACCATACGTGGAACCCAACGCCGAGGAAGATTCTGAGAACAATACCGCTCCGACGGTGAAGATGACGCCGGAGATCGACGCCGAGTTCGGCGAGATCGCTCGCGAGCGCATCGCGCGCCATCCGCTGCGCCAGTACGTCTTGCTGCCGCTTAAGCGCGCCGCGTCGATGTGGTTTGACACGCATTCACAGTACTACCAGTTTCAGGGCGAGTTGTTTCCGCTGTATGACCTCGACACCGACGCCGGTCAGCAATACTGGCTCTCGTTATTTGCGACGCTGACCTGGTTCTACACGATAGTCGGCCTGGCCGGCGTTTGGTTGTTGGTCAGGGCCAATTCCGCGCGGCGATGGGCGCTCCTGCTCGCGTTGTTGATATTACCGCGACTCGCGTTTCTAAGCTTTCAGGAACACCCGGAGGCCCGGTACACGGTTGAGTTCTTCGCGCTTGTTACTGCGGCGGCCGCAATTGCGTTAGAGCGAGTCACAAATCGAACCGGCAAGGCTGTGATAAACTCTTAGGAGCTACAAGGAATCCAAGCTTACACAAGGTCCATGAAAAAATACGCCGCGGTTCTTGTACTGCTTACGCTCTCCGGTTTGGGCTTTCGGCTGTTTCTTGCCTTGCGCCTTCCCAACGATGAGCCGGACGACGGCCGCGTGTACTCGCGAATCGCGATTAACGTCCTCGAACATCGAACCTATTCCTTAGAAACCGAAGAACCATATTCACCGACACTCATACGGGTACCTGGTTATCCGTTGTTCATCGCCGGCATCTACGCGCTGTTTGGACATGAGAACAACCGAGCCGTGCGAGTCGTCCAAGCGCTGCTGGACACCATAACTTGTTGGCTGATCGCCTTGCTCGCGTTGGCGTGGGCGCCAGATAGCTGGCTGCCGAAGAAGCGGCGCCGGCTTTTTTTGATAGCGCTCGGCCTCGCAGTGACCTGTCCGTTTCCAGCTATCTACGTCACAACTATCCTGACTGAAACATGCACTATTTTGTTGGCAACCGCGTGTGCTCTGACAGCGACGCTGGCAATGAAGAACAGCGGCATCAAAGCCATGGGCTGGTGCGCAGCAGCCGGCGTCTTTGGCGGGCTCGCCACTCTTTTTCGTTCCGATAGCGGAATGTTCGTTGCGGCAGTCGGAGTGACTCTCGCAGTTGTCTTGTTGCGCGGCGCAATCAGCCGTAGTCGTACTAAGCGATTATCAGCAGCACGCGCTTTCGCCCTCGCTGCGACGCTCTCGCTGGGCTTTGTTCTCACGCTGACGCCGTGGACCATCAGGAACGCGCGGCTTTTCGGAGTGTTTCAGCCAATCGCTCCTCAGTTCGCCAACATGCCCGGCGACTTCGTGCCGCGCGGATACATCCAATGGCTTCGAACCTGGGTGGACGATGTGAAATACACCGAGTTGCTCGAGTTTCCACTTGATATCGAGCAGATTCACATCGATCGCGTGCCTGGTTACGCGTTCGACTCGCCTGAGGAACGCGAACGCGTGGCGGCCCTGTTGGACCGCTACAACAACCCGCCAGCCAAAGCTGGCGCCCAAAACATTGCTCAGCCCGTCCCGCCTGTGCCCGATCCGAAAGGCCAATCCCCGACCAGCACCCCGCAGCAACAATCGTCGACCGACACGGCTGATGAAGACCAAGAACAGGTTGATGAGCCTGACTCGCAGGATGAGGAGTCGGACTCCTCAGATGTTAAACCAGAAGCCCAGCAGCCAGGCGAGATGACACCCGAAATAGATGCCGGATTTGCCGAGATCGCCCGCGAGCGCATCGGTCGTCATCCGCTGCGTTATTACGTGTTCGTACCATTGAAGCGGGCGGCATCTATGTGGTTTGACACTCATTCACAATACTATCCTTTTCAGGGTGAGATGTTGCCGCTGTCGGAGTTGGACACCGACATTCATCAGCAGTATTGGCTGCCGTTCTTCATGTTCTTGACCGTGTTCTATACGGGCCTTGCCGTGGGCGGAGCGTGGCTGATGTGGAGAGACAAAGGCTCGCGAGGCTGGCTGCTTCTGTTTGCCCTTTTGATCCTCCCGCGCCTCGCATTTCTGACCAGCATGGAGAACCCCGAGCCTCGATACGTGGTAGAGTTTTTCGCGTTCGTCGTGACTGCCTGCAGTCTTGCGATGATCGCCTCATGGGATTGGCTGGTGCAACGACGAAAGGGACAAAAGGAACGACACGACTAGAGAGCACCTTTTCGTCCTTTTCGTCAGTTCCGTCACTTGTGATCCTTGATTGCACCTGTCGGATTTTTGTTGCGGCGCGGTCGCTCATACCGCACATCTAACCTTCACTTTTGTATCGTTTCCGCTGTATGAATCTTGGCACTTCGGTTGCCCTTGCACTTATCTCGGAACGAGGGCAGATCGAGCGTCGATCCTGATTAGTCGCCATGGACGAGTCGCAACAGGAAACAATCGCCATCAAAGCCTGTGTCGCTTGCAGGTCCGGGCTGCTCGAGCGCGACAAGTTCTGCCGCTGGTGCGGCGCGAGTCAATCCGACCCGCTCTCATTGACGCTGGTCTCGGCTCGTGAAAATGCATCTGCGTGCGAAACGACCACGCTTGCGACTGGCGCGAGGCCCGCAGTCTATCGTCCCATTTCAACGCCGCTGGTGAGCGCAGTGCTAACTGGCACCCTGGTCGGAACTTCAACCGTCAGTCAAAGTCCTTTGATCAAGAGACTGATTCTCGCGCTGGTCTCGATCCCGGTATGGCTGATAATCGTGCTGCTTTCGCCGCTCGATGCTTACACGACGGTGAAAAGCCTGGAGAGGCAGATATGAGCGCAACCGCAACGAGGAGTCCGGCGATTGATTCATCGCCGACTTTGGAATTCAAGAACGCAACGCGACAACAGACGAGTTTGCTTGCTCCGCTCGAACGTGTGTGTCTGAGGTGGCTTGCGCGAGAGATGCCGCTTTGGGTCAAGCCCGATCACCTAACGCTGCTGGGCTTTGCCGCGATGCTGGCGGCCAGCGTCTGCTACGCACTTTCGAAATGGTGGGCGCCATCACTCTTGATTGTTAACCTCTTCATCGCTCTCAATTGGTTTGGCGACAGCCTCGACGGAACGTTGGCCCGAGCACGCAACAAGCAGAGACCGCGTTACGGTTTCTACGTCGATCACATTATCGATTCTTTCGGCGCCGTGTTCCTGCTGTGCGGTCTGGGCCTGTCGGGATACATGTCGTGGACGGTCGCGTTCGTAGCGTTGGTCGCTTTCTTGCTACTATCGATAGAGCTGTATCTTGCAAGTTACACGATTGGCACTTTCAAGCTCTCGCATTATAAATTCAGCCCGACAGAACTACGGGTCTTGCTTGTGGTAGGCAACGTGCGAGCGTTTCTGCGTCCAACGGCCCACGTGTTCGGCGGGGAATACCGATTGTTCGACGTTGGCGCGGTAATCGCAGTGGTCCTGATGTCTGTTATTCTGATTATCTCAGTCGTCCGCAATACGATAACGCTTTATCGCGCAGAGAGAGTCTGACGAACAGAATCAAACATGGATAGACAGGATGTACAGGACTTCTCTTCATATCATCCTGTCAATCCTGTGTATCCCTGTTTTGGTCGTTCGCGGCTGATACTGAGACGCTTCGCCAAATTCAGCGCAGTCGGGGGATTAGGCATCCTCGTGCAAGTGGTGACGCTTGGGTTTCTGTTGCGCGTCGCAGGAATGCATTATCTCCCGGCGACGGCGCTGGCAGTCGAGGCAGCCATCCTACACAATTTCGCGTGGCACAGAAGGTGGACCTGGCGTGACCGCCCGAGTTCCAGCATCGCGCTAACGTTTTTGCGGTTCAACGCAACGAACGGAGCGGCCTCGTTGATCGGCAACCTCGTAGTGATGTTCATATTGGTCGGCGTGTTGAAGATCAACCCTTATGCGGCTAACCTGATTACGATCGGCATCTGCTCGATTGTAAACTTCGCGCTTGCCGATCGGTTCGTGTTTGTTTAGAAAACATGTACGGGCGGCCCTCCGCGGCCGCCCCTCCTCGGCCAGGATCACCTCAATTGACTGAGGCGCGGCCACGGAGGGCGCCCTTGCATGATTCACAACCAGTGAACCGAAAGAAAGAAAAACGCGAACAACGAGACGTCGATCGCATACGTACGTTCATCTGCATCGAGATACCCGAATCGATCAAGGACCGAATCGACAGTCTTCAGAACACTCTTCGTCAGATCGACGCGCAGGTTAGTTGGACCAAGCCTTCAAACATCCATCTGACATTGAAGTTCCTCGGAGGAGTCGCGCCGACTCGAATCGAAAGAGTCGCGAAAGCAGTCGAACGCGCCGCCAGCGGTATTCATCACTTTGAAATTGAAGTCAGCGGCGCAGGCTGCTTCCCTTCCCCTCGAAGCCCCCGAGTGTTATGGATCGGCTTACCGAACGCGCCTGACCCGCTCAAGCAACTCTACGCCAACGTCGAAGACGAACTCGCCCGCGAAGGCTTCCCACGAGAAAATCGAAAGTTCTCACCTCATCTAACAATTGGCCGTCCGCGCAATCCGAAGAGCTCCGCCGCTGTCGCGGAGGCGTTGATGGGCGAGGGCTTCGCACCCGAGAGGTTCAAGGCGACTGAAGTAATCGTCATGCGAAGCCAACTCAAACCCACCGGCTCAATCTACACACCGCAAGCAACGATTAAGCTTGCAAGTGGACAACGCGTATCGCTCCTGACACAATAATCGCCGTTGGAAAACCAACGACCGAGTCTGAACTCCTTGGCGACAATTCAAGAAAAACAAACGCAACAAGAAGTCGGGCTCAAGCGCGAGCTCACCAAGCTCGAGAGCTACGCGACTATAATCGGAATTTTAGTCGGCTCGGGAATCTTTGTCGTGACCGGCAAGTCCGGCGCGATCGCCGGACCATCGGTCCCGCTAGCCTACCTGGTGCTTGCGCCGGTAATGCTGGTCACTGCCGTCGCTTACTCGGTGTACCTTTCGACTCCGCTGGGAACGAGTCCGGGCGGCGAGTACGCACACATCTCTCGCACGACCGGGAGCTACTATCTCGGCTTCGTAGCGCTGTGGTTGAAGTGGCTGGCTTACATCGGCGCACTCGTGATTCTTTCAACGTCGCTCGCTCAATACCTCAAGTTCTTCTATCCGAGAATGGATCAGGCGGTGGCGACCCTGCTGCCGTTTGGCGACGCGCTCAGCCGAAGCTACACGGGCGATCCAACTCTTGCGGAAGCGGTCTTCGCGACGGCGGCGCTGATGCTCTTCTTCGTCTTCAATCTGCTCGGAGTTAAGGTCTACGGTTGGCTTCAAACGGTCATGGTTATCGTAAAATGCCTTGCCATTGTCATACTGGTTCTGCCTGGTCTGTTCGCAATTGAATGGAAGAATTTTTCGCCAATGTTCCCGTACGGGGTTGGGGCTCACCTGACATCAGAAGGTGAGAAGGGCTTTTTGGCTGTGCTAGGCCCCCTATTTTTTGCGTATGCCGGATTCGAGAGCCTCGCGCAAACGGCCGGCGAGACGAAAGACTCACGCAAGTCGCTGCCGATGATTTTCATCAACGGGATATTGATCTCGATGGTGATGTTTGTTCTGATGTCGCTCGTGGCATTCGGTGTGATGCCTTACCAGGAGCTCGCACATTCAAGCTACGCGATGTCGGACGCGGCCGCGCGATACCTGCCGTGGTGGGGCGGCGCCGTGGTGACCGTTGGAGCGTTGATGGCATTCTCGACTTGTCTTAACGCAACGTTGTTTGTTCCGTCGCGAATTCTTTACGTGTTCGGCGAAGATCGCGTGCTGCCTCGCTGGCTGTCGCGCGTCAGTTCTAGGTTTCGCACGCCGTGGGTAAGCCTGGTTGTAAACGCCGTCATCGCTCTCGCGTTGCTGTGGACAAAGAGTTTTGGCTATGTTTTGGACATCGCGATCGTTGCGATGTTTCTAGTTTATGGGTTGCACAGCGCGGCGCTGATTGCTCTGCCGTTCGTCAGACGCGAGCTCTATGAAAAGGCACGCGTGAAGCTTCATCCGGCGCTGCTGGTCGGGCTTGGGCTGGCATCGGTCGCGTCGATGGGTTACCTGACATTCGTGACCCTCGCGCGTGACATTGCTCGGCATGCGAGCTCGTCATCCGGACAAAGCGGACTGGCGATCTGGCAGCTTCTCCTGATTTGGCTGGCGGTAGGAACCGTTTTCTATCTGATTGCGCGGTGGGAAGGCCATCGCAGCGGCTTTGACTACGAACAACAGTTAACCGACTGGACGCACGAGTAATCGGAGAACAGGATGAAAAAGATTCAACGCGCGCTCATTAGCGTGTCGGACAAATCGGGATTAGTAGAATTCGCCAAGCGGCTCAGCGCTCGCTCCGTCGAGTTAGTTTCGACGGGCGGCACCGCCAGGCTGCTCAGAGAAGCCGGGCTTGAAGTCCGCGATGTATCCAGTCTGACAGGCTTTCCAGAAATACTCGGCGGACGAGTGAAGACGTTGCATCCGAAGGTGCACGGAGGATTGCTCGCCATTCGAGACAACCCGGAACACCAGCGCCAGGTGCAGGCGAACGAGATCCAGTACATCGACATGGTTGTCGTGAATCTCTACCCTTTCCGCGAAACAGTCGCTCGCGAAGACGTGACCTCGGAAGATGCGATCGAGAACATCGACATCGGCGGCCCGTCGATGATTCGCTCCTCGGCAAAGAACTTTGAAGATGTCGTTGTTGTGGTCGATCCTTCGGACTATGCTGCTGTCGCTGATGAGATTGACCGAACCGGTGAGGTTTCACGGGCCACGAGGTTGAGACTCGCGCGCCGCGCGTTTGAGACGACGGCGCGTTACGACGCGGCTATTTCGGATTTTCTTGAAAGCTCGCTGGTGCTCGATGATTCGACGGGA
>DASXSR010000361.1:0-20465 GCA_036505875.1 Blastocatellia bacterium
GGCCTCGGCCGAGCCGGGCGTGTTCTTCATCGAACGCGCGAACAAGATGTCCAACTCGTGGTACTACGACGGGGGTTATCTAGGCTGCACCAATCCTTGCGGCGAGCAGCCGCTGCCGGCCTTCGGAGTCTGCAATCTGGGCGCGATCAATCTTTCCAAGTTCGTGAGCGAGGGCGACGTCGCGTGGGATGAACTGGGCAAGGCCGTGCGCTACGCGGTCCGCTTCCTCGACGACGTGATTGACGCCACACCTTATTTCTTTGATGAGAACTACGCCCAACAGAAGGCCGAGCGTCGTGTCGGTCTGAACACGATGGGTCTCGCCGAGATGCTCATTCGGCTCGGCATTCGTTACGGTTCAGAAGAATCGGTGCAGTTCATAGATCGGCTTTATCGCTTCATCGCAACGGAGGCCTATCACGCGTCGGCGGACATCGCGGCTGAGAAGTCGCCCTTCCCGATGTTTGACGCCGAGAAGTTTCTGCAGTCGGGTTACATGCAGCAGATCCCTGATGATGTTCGCGAACAGGTCCGCGAGAAGGGCGCACGCAATGTAACGTTGCTGACGCAAGCTCCAAACGGAACCATCGGAACGATGGTCGGCACCTCGACGGGCATCGAGCCGTTTTATTTCTGGAATTACTTCCGCAAGTCGCGCCTAGGCAAGCACGAGGAGCGAGTGAAGGTGCTCGAGGAATGGCAGCAATCTCACGCGGGCGAGCCGTTGCCCGGTTACTTCGTCACCGCGATGGACCTTGCGCCCGAAGAACACGTCAAGGTGCAAGCCGCGATCCAGCGTTGGGTTGATTCGTCGATCTCCAAGACTTGCAATCTGCCGGAGTCCTACACGGTAGATCAAACGCGCGAGATTTATGAGCAGCTCTATCGGCTTGGGTGCAAGGGCGGGACGATCTATCGTGACGGTTCGCGCGATGTGCAAGTGCTCAACCTGAAGGAGGAGGACAAGCCCGGCGTCTCGAAAGCTGCGACTGTCGAGACGGCCGGTGAGGCGGCGGTCGAACCTGTCGCGACGGCTGAAATCGAACCAGCGGCGACTTCTTCGAGCGAGCTAGTTCAAAGCGACGGCGGCTGGCAGCCGAAGGTGCGACCGCGCCCCTACAAGCGTCGCGGCTACACCGTCAGCAAGGCGACGCCTTCGGGCACCGCGCACGTGACGATGAACGAAGACGAGGAAGGCCATCCGTTCGAGGTATTCCTTGAAATCGGCAAGGCAGGTTCGGACATAAAGGCGATGGCGGAAGCGATGGGCCGGCTGATGTCGCTGATTCTGCGAATGGCCTCTCCCGTTTCGCCGCTCGAGCGTGTCCGAGAGATCGTAAAACAGATTACAGGCATCGGCGGCGCGCGGTCTTATGGATTCGGAAAACGAAGAGTGCTTTCGCTGCCCGATGCTGTCGGCCAGGCGCTTGCGGAGAACTATTTAGGTGTGAGTTACGGCAACGAGGATGGCGGGCAGGGCGCCCAGATGGGCATCCACGGCTCGATTGCTGCGATTCCCGATCACAATCCGGAAACGGTCACGCCAACGTCAGTCGATCTATGTCCCTCGTGCGGCGATTCCGCCTTCGTGCGCATGGAAGGGTGTCAAACCTGTTACGCTTGCGGTTACTCCGAGTGTTGATTTTCATCCGTCGCTTCTCTCGCCCTCTTGGCACGGCGAGCGGCAAGGCAGAACGCCTTGCTCGCTCGCCGCTTTTTTCGAGGAGACTCATGCAGCGGGCTTGTAGGACGGATAAGTCCTGCGGATTTTCTCTTCTATCCTTTGCCGATCGCTGTCTGAATCGACCGCGGCAAGCTGCTGACGAAGCCGTTTGCGCTTTTGGTAGCGATGTCGTCGACGCTTTATCTCTCGATTTCGCTCTCTCATAAACCTTTCTTCTCCCACTGTATGGAACCGGAATTGTAGAACGCTGCCGCCAACCTGGTCAAAGCAGCGCTTCACTTCTTTCCTGGAGGTATGTATGTAACCCCAAACCGCTTGAGGTATTCTGCTATCGGCTCCAATCCGACCGACAACCGACGCTTATCCAGGTTCTGTTCGTCCTCAACCGGCCACATCTCATACTTGCCATTCTTTTCATTCCTCCTCAGTTGAGAGCCATAAATCTGCTTCTTTCCTTCGCGCATCAAGATTCGGTCTTCCAGGAGCGCGACATGCCCCCGCTCGATCTCTCCCTTTTCCATCGCTTCTTTTATTAAAGGGAAATACTTCTTTTGATATTCGTAATCCGCGTGCTGGATGATGAGGAACGCGGCAAGGCTTGCCTCTGCTCCGACCAGGCTCTTTGCCGGCCATCCGTACAGCTTGATGATTTCCTCCAACCTCTTCAGAAGCCGATTATCTATCTCGGCTTGTTCTTTCCACAGGGCGGCAAGCTCTTTGGAGTCTTGCCCATACTTCTCTTCAACGGACATCACCCGAGTTCTGAATTCCTGATCTTCCTCCATCATTCTTTCCAGCTCGGTTCGCAGTTCTCTAATCTCTTGAGGGCTAGGTGTCTTGCCCTGTCCGGTTGAATAGGCGTACACCGTCCCGTTCAACGTCCCGATGTAGAGGACATCGCCCATTCCGCCTATCGAACGGATCGTCCCCTTGAAGAGCTGTGCCCACAGCCTGGAGCCGTCATTGACCCGAAACGCTAGCACCTCGCCTGCCTCGTTGCCTGCGAGCACACTGTCTCGCCAGAGATAGGGCCTTGTCAGCGACCAGCCGCTCGTTGCCGTCCACCGAACCTTTGTAAGGGGCAGGTCGAGACAAGCCAGCGATTCGGCGCCCCCATCTCCGCCGTGGGGGTTGAGGAAGACCAACAGCGCGTCTTGCGCGATGACCGGCACTCCGACCGGAGTTACTCCTAGATTAAAGTCCCCCTTGACCTGGCCGGTCTTCTGAGTGACCCGATAGAGGCGCCCATTCGCCGTGCCCAGATACAGGTCATCACCAGATCCTGTCAGATGGGTGGAGATGCGCGAGCCGAAATCTCGCTTCCAGATTTCTCTGCCGCTCTTGCCATCGAACGCATAAAGGATGCCGGTGATGCTGCCGAAGAGAACGCGATCACCGGACACGGCGGGGCTTCGGCTCCACATAAACTCGGTTCCGCTAAACCCGCTTTGAAACGACCAGTTCAGCCGCCCCGTCTTCGTATCGAGGCAGAGCAACTCGTCGCCTATTGTGACGATGTATGCACTCGTGCCTGAGCCAAGGACGTCCGTCGTCGCTCCCGCATTGCCCAAGACTTTGCGAGTGACCGCGTGTTTCCAAACGACCTTACCTGTTTCTCTTTCAAAGGCGTATACATGACCTGTTTCTCCGTCAGTGCCGATGAGGATCAGGTCACCGCTGACAAGCGGGTTGCCATGGAAACCTGTTTGGTTCCCATCCTTTTTAATGTCGTAGCTCCACCGCTTCTGCCCGGTCTGCTTATCGAATGCGTAAAAGGTGCCGGCGCAAGAGCCGATGAATACAAGGTCCCCGGCGACCGCCGGTGTGGACCAGATTCAGCCCCCTGTTTCAGCCTTCCAGAGCAGGCGCGAGTCCGGCGGTTGCGCGAAGCTAATGGCAGAGATGGCGACCAATGAAAGGGCCAAAATGGATGCTTGATACATTCGCAATGCGTCTCCTGACAAAAGTGCTGGCAGCCAGCTACAAATCTGTCGCCGATAGGATAACACCCATCAAAGGTTGATGGGAATTTGGTCTCAGAGGTTCGGTAAGATGGCGCCAGGCCTGCACATTGGAAGCGACGGTTTTTTCTTCTTAGCTACATTCTGCCGACGCTCCGCGGCTGTCGCTGCGAGAGTCTCTCTCATTTTCAACCTCAAATTGCATCGTCGGCAATACTAATACCACATACCCTCAGTTCCTTTGGAGCCACAGTCCTTCGTAGACCACTTCGGCCGACGCGGTCAGCATTATCCTGTCATCGTCACGCCAGTCGACTCGCAGTGTCCCCCCTTCGGTTCGCACTCGCACACTGCGATCGGTCAAGTCGTTCAAAGCCGCGGCCACGGCGGAAGCGCACGACCCGGTCCCTGATGACAGCGTGTGCCCCGCGCCCCTCTCCCAGATTCGAATCTCGATCTCGTCGCGCGAGATCACTCGCGCAAATTCGACGTTCGCGCGATCTGGAAAGATCGGATGAGTTTCGATGAGCGGGCCAATTTGTTCGAGACTGACAGAATTCAAATCTGCTACAAAAGTCACGCATTGCGGATTGCCCATCGACATGCAAGTTATCTCAAAGATTTCTTGCCGGACCCGTAACGGGTAGCGCACGACGCGTTCAAGCGGAGGCGCGATTGCCATCGGCACCGCCCGGCTCGAAAGATCGGGACGTCCCATATCAAACTCAAACTCAAAGCGAGCGCCTTCACGCGATATGAGCCGCCCGTGTTTTACACCGGCGGCGGTGGCGATTCTGATCTCGGGTTTGTCCCACAAGCCCGCGTGATAAAGAAAAGCTGCGACACAGCGTGTCCCGTTGCCTGAGACTCCGGCCTCGCTGCCATCGGCGTTGAAGATCCTCGATGCGAAGTCGGCGTCATCCTCGGTCGCAGGCGCGACAAATATCAGGCCGTCCGCGCCCGCGCCGTAGTTGCGCTGACACATCTCGCGGGCAAGTTCACTTGATGACGGCAGCGCGCTGACATCATCCGATTTGACAATCAGAAAGTCATTGCCCATTCCCTGGGCTTTGAAAAAGCTTATGTGATGGGAACCTGTCATCAATCGAGCTGACGCACGTAGTAGCGAATTCATTCGCTCCCGCTGAAACGAATGAATTCGTCACTACGAGAAGTTATCGGCACGTAGTAGCGAATTCATTCGCTCCGCGCTGAAACGAATGAATTCGTCACTACGAGAAGTTATCGGAGTTCAAAAGGGCGGCATTTCTGCTTCTTCGAAAAGCGAAAACGCTCGCAGCTCGCGGAACCGAGCGTTTATCTCATCGTAAGTTAGTCTGCGCATACGCTCGCATCCAAACTCTTCCACGTTGAACGAAGCCATTACCGAGCCGTAAATGATCGCTCGCCGCAACGCCGGCTCGTCGATCGCGTTGGTCGCCGCCAGATAGCCCATGAACCCGCCAGCGAAACTGTCGCCCGCGCCCGTCGGATCAAAGACTTGTTCGAGAGGATATGCGGGCGTGGCAAAATAAGATTCTTTGCTGAACATCGCCACGCCGTACTCGCCCCGTTTCACGACCAATCGACGTGGTCCCATTGAAAGGATGCGTCGCGCCGCGCGAACCAAATTCGGCTCCTTGCCGATCTCCCTCGCCTCCGCGTCATTGATCACAAGAACGTCGATGCGTTCGAGCATTTTGCGCAAGTCATCGGGCGTATTGTCGATCCAATAGTTCATCGTGTCGGCGGCGACAAGCTTCGCGGCTACTTGTTCGCGCACCTCCAGTTGAAGCGTCGGCTGGATGTTACCGAGAAAAAGATACGGCGTCTCGCGAGCGCCATCCGATAGCTTGGGCTTGAAGTCCGCGAATACGTTTAGCTGGGTGTCACGCGTGCGAGCGACATTGAGGTCGTAGCCGTATTCGCCGCTCCAATGAAAGCTGCGGCCCGGCACCCGTTCCAGGTCGGTAATGTCGATCTCTCGCTCGCGAAAAACGGCTTCCTCAGCGGGACCAAAATCGTCGCCCACCACAGCGACGACTCTCACGCTGGTAAAAAAAGAAGCGGCGACGCTGAAGTACGTCGCCGCGCCGCCCAAGATGCGTTCTCTTTCTCCGAACGGCGTCTTGACTGAATCAAACGCCACGGAGCCCACGACCAATATTGACACTAAACTTTCACCCCTTCTTCTCCGACTCTACTTTCAGCTCATCCAATCGCGCGCGAGCCTTCTTCGCAAACTCGCTGTCGGGATACGCCTTTAAGAGCTTGTTGTAATAGTCGATGGCCTTCTCGTTCTTATTCAATTTCACGTGCGCTTCGCCCATCAGAAAGATCACCTCGTCCATCCGTGAAAAGTCGGGATAAGTGTCAATAATCTCCTGAAGCCTGTCGCGCGCGCCCTCATAAGCCTTTCGCTTCGTCAAGTACCAGCGCGCGACGTCGAGATTATGCTTAGCGGCGATCTCCATCGCCGGATCTCGTGACGGGGCCATCGGCTTTCCCGGTCCCTGTGCGACAGTCAACGCGATAAACAAAATCAGAAGCACGATGACCGCTGCTAACGTCTTGGCAAAGAACTTCATGCCGGGCATTTTAAAACACCTCACTTAGCTGACGTACTTGCCTATGATCGCCTTCAGCCTTTCCTTCGCTTCGGCCGTGATGCGATCGGGCGACGTAATGATAGCATGGCGAAGAGCGTCGCCGCATTTGCACTTTCGCTCTTGATTCGCCAACCGCGCTACGGCGCCCACAATAAGCTTCTGGGCATTCTCAGAGTTGCGGTTCAAGTAATCGATCACCATCTCAACCGTCACCGAATCGTGATCAGGATGCCAACAGTCGTAATCCGTAACAAGCGCCATCGTCGCGTAACAAATCTCCGCCTCACGAGCGAGCTTCGCCTCTTGCAGATTCGTCATGCCAATGACCGACATCCCCCACAACCGATAAAGCTCCGACTCACCTTTTGTCGAAAACGCCGGGCCTTCCATGCAGATATAGGTTCCGCCACGGTGAACATCGGTTCCCCTGAGATCGGCTCTGGCAGCCTGGACCAAGGCGTCTACCAACTCGGGACAGACGGGATCGGCAAAGGCCACGTGCGCCGCGATGCCGCCGCCGAAAAACGTCGACGGCCTCTGACGCGTGCGATCGAAAAACTGATCGGGCAGGACGATGTCCATTGGCTTGAGTTCTTCGCGCAGCGACCCGACTGCGCTTGCTGACAAAATGCGCTCGACGCCGAGCAGTTTCATCGCGTAGATGTTCGCGCGAAACGGAATCTCGGTAGGGAGAAGCCGATGACCCCTTCCGTGCCGCGGCAAGAAGGCGACTCTAACTCCGGCTATCGTGCCGATAAAGAATGCATCGGACGGCTCGCCGAAGGGCGTGGCCAAACTGACCTCTTCAATATCGGTGAGCGCGGCCATCTGATATAGCCCGCTTCCGCCAATCACACCGATCTTTGCTTCTGCCACTTTCTTCTCCGACGAATGAACAGCGAGGTGCACAAGGGAAATTTGCAAATCTCAAATCTCTAATTTTAAATTTGAAATTTGAGATACTTCTTTTATATGAGGTTTGAGATTTGCAATTCCGCTCATGAATTTTGCGTCTGAGTTGCGGTCTTTGGGGTCGTGTCGAAGTCCTCGGGCACTACTACGCTGCTGGTTGCTGCGATCTCGTCGATTCGAGCTTCGAGTTTGTCCTGCTTGAGCTTGTCCACAATCTGCTGCCGCACCTTCTGGTCGTTGTCCGGAGATGACACCGTTCGCCGGTCTTCCAGCTTGATAATGTGGAAGCCGTACTGCGTCTCGACCAGATCGCTGATCTCGCCGGGTTTGAGCGCGAACGCAGCCTTCTCGAACTCTGGTACCATCTTGCCGTGGCTGAAGAAGTCGTACTCGCCGCCTTTATCCTTCGAGCCACGATCGTCCGAGTTCTCTTTTGCCAGCTTGGCGAAGTCCTCGCCTTTGCGAGCCCGCTCCAATAACGCCTGAGCTTTCTTCCGCGCTTCTTCTTTGCTCAAGGTCTTGGGCTTGTCTGCGGTCTTCTTATCTTTCGCCTCTTCTTCGTCGTCAGCTTGCTCGTTCGGCTGGGTGCTCACTAGGATATGCCGAACGCGGACCTCATCAAACTCGCTCGGGTGATCTTTGTAATACTGTTCGACGTCGGCATCACTTACCAGCTTCTCGGCGTTCTTTTGGAGATCACTGACGTAAGCTCCGAAAAGCGCGGAACTGCGTTGCATCAGTATCCGCAGACTCGTAACGTCGGTACGGTCGATACCTTCTTTGCGGGCCCGCTCGGCTATCACGCGGAACTCGCCGAATCGCTTCCTTAGGTCATCTCGCTGAGGTCCTTGTGTCTCCTGCGCCTTAGCGTTAGCTCGCAAATAGTCTTCGAAATCCCTGGGATGGGACTGGAAGTAGGCGGTTATCTCTTCGTCAGTAACCTTTACATCCGGATTATTCTTTCTGTATGCCTCATTCAAAGCGTCATCGGCTTGAAGTGAGAGCTGCATCTGCAGCTCGGGACGCTGGGCGTATCCCTCTTGCTCAGCGACCTGAGCGACCGCCAGCACTTTTTTTACTTGCGTCGCAAGTTTCTTTTTCTCTTCGGGATCAGATGCGATCTGTTGCTGTTCCTGAGGTCGCAACATCTCCCGGAAGATAACTTCCATATCATGCGGTGTGAGCCGAACTGTCTTCGCCTTGGAAGACGAGTGTTGCACAAACAGCAGCGCCGATGCGACCACGACCAGTACAACAATGCTCGCAATTACTTTGGTTGGTAGCGTCATTACTCTCCTTTTGATGTTCTCGCCTTCTCGACCAACTCGACGAGAACCCCACTCGCGCTCGCCGGATGCAGAAAGGCAACCAGTTTTCCCTCAGCGCCGCGCCGCGGATAACCTTCCAGCAACCGCGCACCACGCGACTTGAGATCGTCTAACTTAGATCCGAGGTCTTCGACCTCATAACAAATGTGATGCAGGCCCTCGCCGCGCTTTGCGATGAAGCGGCCAACCGTTGTTTCCTCTGAAAGTGGCTCCAGGAGCTCGATTCGCGACTCGCCCACTGGAAGCAACGCCACGCGAACCCCCTGGTCCTCAACCGTTTCAGTTTTCTCAGGCCTAAGCCCGAGCGCGTCGCGATAGAACGCGAGCGAATCTGAGATTGAGCGGACTGCTATTCCGAGGTGATCGATTTTCATTGTAGTCAGTAGTCCGTGGTCAGTAGTCCGTGGTCAGTAGTCCGTGGTCAGTAGTCCGTGGTCAGTAGTCCGTGGTCAGTAGTGAGCTACCGACGATGGACTACTGACTACGGACCAATTCCCAATCTTCCAATTATCTCATCGACAACTGAATACGGATCGCGGCGGCGATCAGCTACTGACTTTGCCAACTCGCGTAATTCGCCCTCGCTAAGGCTCTTCCTCATCGCGACCGTAAGCAATCGGTCGCGCAGCAGCTCGATAAGACGATGCTCAGCGATCCGGGCTCGACGTTCGCCGAACCGTTCATCGCGTGATGTAATGAATCTCTCGTAATCTTCAATCGCAGCAGCCAACTTTCCGGTCCCCTTGTCTTCAGTCGCAACGGTCTTGACTATCGGCGGCGTCCAACCGTCGGCTCGACGGGAAGTCGATGCCAGCAACTCAAGCTCGCGCTCGGTCCTCAACACACCTTCGCGGTCAGCTTTGTTGATCGCGAAGACGTCGCCGATCTCCATGATGCCGGCTTTCATTACCTGAACGCTGTCTCCCATTCCGGGCACAAGTACGACTACAGTGATATCCGCCGTTCTTACTACGTCGACTTCATCCTGACCGACGCCGACTGTTTCAATGATGACTTTATTATAGCCGGCGGCATCCAGTATCGCTACCGCGTCGACGGTCGTGCGGGCGAGCCCGCCAAGATATCCTCGCGATGCCATGCTGCGGATGAAAACTCCCGGATCGGTCGCCATTCTCTGCATCCGAATGCGATCGCCGAGCAACGCGCCGCCGGTGAAAGGACTAGAGGGATCGACGGCAATGATCCCGACCCGTTCACCGCGCGCGCGATACGCCGCGGCTAAGCGGTCGACTAACGTGCTCTTACCCGCCCCTGGAGCGCCAGTGATGCCGATTATCAATGCTTTGCCGGTGTGTGGGAAGATTTCTTTAAGCAAATCGGTGGCATCGCCGCTCGCGTCTTCAACGGTGCTGATTGCGCGGCCAATCGAGCGCTTGTCGCCGGCGAGAATCTTTGTGGCAGTTGGTCTCATGAACTGTAACGCGAAGGTACTGAAGTGACGAAAGGGACTAAAAGGACGAAAGGAAGAGTCCTTTAGGTCCTTTCGGTCTTTTCCCGCATCATGCTCTCAGTATCTGGCGCGCGATTACCGTTCGCTGGATCTCGCTGGTACCTTCGCCGATCGTGCAGAGCTTCGAATCGCGCCAGTACTTCTCGGCCGGATAGTCCTTGATGTAGCCGTACCCTCCGTGTATCTGAACGCACTCTTCCGAGACGCGAACCGCGACCTCGCTGGCAAACAGCTTAGCCATCGACGAAATCTTGGTAGTAAGCCTGCCGGCGCTCTTCGTCGCGGCCGCGCGATATGTCATCAAGCGCGCGGCTTCGATTTCGGTCGCCATATCGGCAAGCTTGAACTGTATCGCTTGGAACTCGGCTATCGGCCGTCCGAACTGATGGCGCTCCTTCGAATATCTCAGCGCCGCTTCGAACGCGCCTTGCGCGATGCCTACTGCCAGCGCCGCTATCGAAATCCTTCCGCCGTCGAGCACCTTCATTGCCTGAATGAATCCCTGACCCGGGTCACCGACAACATTCGACTCAGGCACGAAACAATCGTCGAAGATTAGAGCTGCAGTGTCGCTCGCGCGCATGCCGAGTTTGTTCTCTTTCTTACCGACTGAGAAGCCGTTCGTGCCTCGCTCGATAATGAACGCCGAGATGCCATGCGAGCCGGCAGTTCGATCGGTAATCGCCAACGCCACCGTCGTCTCAGCAAAAGTCGCGTTGGTGATGAAGTTCTTAGATCCGTTCAGCACCCAGCCGCGGTCTCGGCGAACCGCAGTGGTGCGCATCGAGCTGGCGTCCGAACCTGAGCTTGGCTCAGTGAGTCCCCAGGCCGCGAAGTGTTCTCCGTTGGCAAGGGGCACAAGGTATTTTTGCTTTTGCGCTTCGCTTCCGGCGATAAGAATGTGTCCCGCGCCAAGTGAGTTGTGAGCGGCAATTGCCAGTGCGATGGACGGATCAACTCGCGCGAGTTCTTCAATGATTGTTGCGTACTCGATATAACCCATCCCAGCGCCGCCGTATTGTTCGGGCACGAGGACGCCCATGATCCCGACTTCGGCGAACTTGGGTCGCAGCTCGACCGGAAAGTGGCCGGCTTCGTCCCATTCCGAGACCTGCGGCGCAAGTTCGGCTTCCGCAAACTCGCGGATGCTTTGTTTGATCTGTTGTTGGTCCTCGTTCAGCTCGAAATCCATCAGACCTCCAAGAGACTTACGGCTCATGGATGACGTTCAGAGGCAAAGATGAACTAAAGATTCTACACGCTGGGTAAGGAAAAATCAGCTTATCCTGCGACGTGTCTGCTCTTTTTCGGTGATGCGGGTTCAATCCTTCGGCACTGGGGGCGGGCCGTCGGGCACGTAAGGCTTGTACACCTCGCCTTTGCTCTTCTTTTTGAACTCAGCCTGAATTACTTCCCTCGTCTTGGCGTCTTCGAACAAGTCCACCATCGTCGCTGCAAGTGCCTTCGCCGCGTAAACCATGCCCTTGTGACCTATCGACATACCTCCGCAAGCAACAACAGGCCATGCGTGCCAAGGCGCTTTCTCAGGAGCGGTGGTCACAGACAGGTGCAACGTCGGAACAAGCCAGCTCACGTCGCCGACGTCGGTCGAGCCACCTTCCGGATCGGGCTTCGGCGGATCGAATGGTTGGACTGCACCGTTAAGGCCCGTCGGCTCGACGCTGGTCGCTCGCTGAATCGTCTTCGCAAATTCCTGCTCTTCGGCAGTGTATTGAATGGGACCAAGCCACGTAAGGTTCGAGTGAATTATTTTCTCTCCGGTCAAGTTCACCAGCAGCTCATAGTCGCCGCCTTGCACAGTCAGCTTCGACTCGACTCCGGCCATCAATGCTGCGCCTTCAGCGATCTTGCGGGCGCGAGCGAGCAGCTCTTCTACTCCGGCGCGCTTGGAGTCCCGCAGCCAGCACCAAACTCTCGCGTACTCGGGCACTACGTTTGGAACGTCTCCGCCTTTTTGAATCGTGTAGTGCATGCGGACCGTTGGTTTGACGAACTCCCGCATCCGATTCAAGCCCGTAGTGAAGAACTCGAGTGCAGCGACCGCGCTGCGGCCGTTCCACGGATCGGCGGCCGCGTGAGCAGCCTTGCCCTTGAACTCGACGATGAAATCGACTATCGCCTGAGTGCTGTCTACGTCCGCGCGGATTCGATCGTCAGGATGCCACGCCAAACAGACGTCAAGATCGCTGAACACGCCGTCGCGCGCCATGTAGATCTTGCCGCCGATCGACTCTTCGGCAGGCGTGCCGTAAAAGCGAACCGTTCCCTTGAGCTTGCCTGCTGCGATCAGTTCTTTAACCGCGACTGCGGCGCCGAGACTCGCCGTGCCGAACAAGTTGTGTCCACAGCCGTGTCCCGCGGAACCGGCTTCCAGAGCCTCTTTCACGGATTGGGCCTTCTGTGAAATGCCCGGAAGCGCGTCGTATTCGCCGAGGATCCCAATGATGGGCCGGCCTTGCCCGTAGCTCGCTATGAACGCAGTTGGCATTCCTGCCACGCCGCGCTTGACCTCGAAGCCTTGCTTCTCGGCGTAGTCGGCGAGCACCTTCGACGAGCGAGTCTCGCGCAACGCAGTCTCAGCGAAGCGCCAAATCTGATCGCTGATGTTTGTAAGTTCAGTCTTGTGACTTTCTATGGACGCGACGGCTTCTTCCTTTTTCTTAATGTCGCCTCCAAAGATGGAAAGCGGATGTGTCATCAACGTTATTAGCAGGATTGCAGTACTACTCAAACGAAGGTTCATAAGGATCCTTTTCGCACAGTAGAATTCGAGACAGTTAGCGTTTTATGTAACAACCCGTTTTGCCGCTTTGCACTCCTCACACGGGCAAAGTTCTCGGAGCCGTTCCCACGTGTAGATGCCGTCGTCGTGTCGGTCGCTGAACATGAATTTCACGCCGTAGCGGCCGACGTGCTCGGCCCCCAGCACCGTCAAATCATTGGCCACGGTTCGGGGATCAAGTATCCGAAGCCCCGTAACTTCATTAACACAGTTCGCGCAAAGACACTCGGATCTCAAATACTTGATCGGATAGACGCTCAGGTGACCGTCGTCCCAGACGACGGTTATCTCGGTCGCGCCAGTCTTCTTTATCTCGATCGGGGTAGGCATAGAGGAGACGTAGAACAGACTTTAGTCTGTATTCTTCCCATTATCTTCCAATTCCAAGCAAACAGACTAAAGTCTGTGCTACTTGTGCTTCCACTTTGGAGGACGTTTTGCTATAAAGGCCTCAATTCCCTCCTGGGGATCCCTCAATGACATCAGCTCGTTCAAGTAGATGTCTTCCGAGCGTTTTAGCGCTTCGTCGAACCCCAGCCCCCACGTCCTGAGCATCGCCCTACGCGCCATCTCGAGGCCGGGGACGCTCATCTGCCTGAATACATTCAACAGCTCCTCCGACTTCGCCTCGAGTTCGGTTTCGTCAACCAGGTAGTTGACCAGGCCGAGCGAATGCGCGGCCTCCGCGGTTAACAACTCGCCGGTTAAGATCATCTCTCGGGCTTTCTTTTCGCCGATCGCTCGAGGGAGCACGACGGCAGCCACCGGCGGAAACACGCCCAGCTTTATCTCGGGTTGCCCAAACCGCGCCGAACGGCTGGCGATCACGATGTCTGCGAACGCGGCAATCTCGCAACCGCCGCCAAGAGCCGCGCCGCCGATAAGCGCGATCACCGGTTTCGAGACTGTGTTGAGACTCCGAAAGATCGAGTGAAACCCATCGAGCATCTGGAAGACCGTCTCAGGTTTGTGCTCTTCGATTGACACGCCCACGCAAAAAGCTTTACTTGCGGGCGACGCCGAAATCACAATCGCGCAAGTTTCAGGCGTTTGACCGACGCGGTTGATTGCGTCGGCTATCTCCTTCATCATCGCGATCGTCAGGATGTTCAACGGCGGCCGCGCGAGGGTGATTCGCGCCACGCGATCAGCCACCATGAATTGAATGTCTTTGTAGCGATCCGGCATCGTTTATCCTCATTACTCCATTCTAGCAGAGACCTGTTCCGCGATAGTCAACGCCTGATGTACGAGGGCTTCGATTTCTTTTCGTGTGCTGTCCGCGGCGTCTCGATCGGCCATTGAATCCAGATTGACGCAGACATTATAGAAAGCGCCGCGAATTGCCGCCTGCGCAATCTGGGCGCCGACAGCGACGTCCGACAGCGCCGTCGGAGTGCCGATTTCCGCAAGCTCGTCCATCAGCTTCAGGACGTCAAAGCTGCATCGCGCCGTTTCACTTGGAACATCGATCGCTCCCTGAATCGACTCCTGAATCGAACCCGACCGCTCCGCCTTTTGCGCGTCGGTGTCTTTGGGCAATCGATAAGCCCGAAGCACGGCCTCAAAACTCGCTGCGTCTTCCGCGATCAGCTCGCGCAGCCGTGCCCCCAGGCGCTCTAGCTCGGACTTAATCTCCGTCAGCCGTGGTGCGACATCCGCGTATTTCGGCTTACTGATCGTGATGCTGCATACCATCTGGCCGAGCGACGCCGCCAGCACACCGCAATAAGCAGCGACGCTTCCACCTCCGGGTGTCGGCGTGCCCGCCGCCACCAACTCGGCAAAATCGCCCACGCTGTCAGAAAGTGACCGATCGCTCACGCCTCGGCTTCCTCAATCGCAGCCGCGAGCCGATCTTCGAGGATCTGGTCCTCGCTGAACTTCTCGAGCTGCAGATAAAAATCGGCAACCGAGTTTAGCGCGTTTTGCGGCACTAATCCTACAATCTCGGAGCCGACGACCGTCACGCCGTAGCGTTCGGCTTCGCGTTTGATCATCTCAAACGCGCGGAAAAGCGGCGTGCCTTCGTAGTTCACCATGTTCATCGAGACTTGCACGATTCCTCGATCCTTCAATTCAAAACCCAGCGCTTTGACGTAGCGCAGACCACCGGATTGATGGCGAACCGCGCGGGCTATCTTGTTGGCAATTTCAATATCAGCCGTGCCGAGGTTGACGTTGTAAGCGATCAACGGCGGTCGCGCTCCGACCGCGGTTATGCCGGCGGTCGGATGAACTCGAGGCTCGCCCAAGTCAGGCCGGCGCGCTTCGTTGGTCGCGATCTCGTCGCGGATACCTTCGAACTGACCTTTGCGGACGGCTGCCAGGTTCTCGCGTTCTGGTCTGGTCGCGGCTTTCTCGTAAAGGTAAACCGGTATTCCGAGCTCGCTCCACATGCGTTCGCCGCACGCGCGCGCCAGTGCGACGCAATCATCCATCGTCACTCCCGCGATGGGCACGAATGGAATCACGTCGGTCGCTCCCATTCGCGGATGTTCGCCGCTATGCTTGTTGAGATCGATCAATTCAGACGCTTTCCGGGCTGCTGCGATCGCGGCATCGACCACACGATCGGGCGGGGCAACGAAAGTGACAACTGAACGGTTATGATCGGGATCCGACTCGCGATCCAGCAACACCGCGCCTTCAATTGATTTGATCGCAGCGACTAGTTGATCGATGACTTCGGGGCGACGGCCTTCGCTGAAATTCGGTATGCACTCGACAATCCTTCGCACGCCCAAAATGCTAACCGATTAGTTGAGGGCTTGCAAAGAAGCTATAATCTCGTGCGGGAACGTGCCGTGTCCAACCAAGCGCCCACAATGCTCTGCCTCGCAAGCTACGAGAAAGGAGAAGCGTTTCTTCGCGAGTGCAACCGTCAAGGATGTCGCGTTATTTTGATCACGGTCGAGAAACTACGCGAGGCGAACTGGCCGCGTGAAGCGATCGACGAAATCTTCTACATGCCTGACCGCTATTCGCGCGACGACATCGTCAAAGGCGTCAGCTATCTGGCTCGCACCCAAACGATCGATCGCATCGTTCCGCTTGACGAGTACGATCAAGAAGCTGCGGCGCTGCTTCGCGAGCACCTGCGCGTTCCGGGAATGGGCGAGACGACTGCGCGTTACTTTCGCGACAAGCTTGCGATGCGAGTCAAGGCTCGGAGCGAGGCCATACTCGTTCCCGATTTCGTTCACGTGTTGAACTACGATCGATTGCGCGAGTTCATGTCGCGAGTCGTGCCGCCCTGGGTGCTGAAGCCCCGCTCGGAAGCGGCCTCGATGGGCATCAAGAAAATCAATACTCCCGATGAGCTGTGGCCGTTGCTTGAAACGCTCAGCGACCGTCAGTCCTTTTACGTGCTCGAGCAATTCGTGCCCGGCGACATCTTTCACGTCGATTCGATCGTGTCGGATCGAAAGGTGATGTTTGCCGTTCCGCACCAGTACGGACACCCGCCGATGGATGTCTCGCTCGGGGGCATTTTCACGACGCGAAAGATCCCGCGCGATTCAGCCGACGCGCAAGCTCTGGATCTGCTGAATCGCAAAGTGATCGAGACCCTGGGACTCGTACGCGGAGTCACACACGCGGAGTTCATAAAAGCGCGCGAGGACGGGCGCTTCCATTTTCTCGAAATCGCAGCGCGAGTTGGAGGCGCAAACATCGCCGAATCCGTCGAAGCAGCCACCGGGCTGAACCTGTGGGCTGAGTGGGCTAAGGTCGAGATCGCCGGAGAGGACGGCTCATACGAGCTGCCCCCGCATCGCGACGAATACGCCGGTGTGATTATCTCGCTCGCGCGGCAGGAACATCCGGACACCTCAGCTTACGATGATCCTGAAATCGTCTTCCGTTTGAACAAACTTCATCACGCGGGATTGGTGACCGCTTCGACCGACCCGCATCGAATCGAGGAGTTGCTTGCGCAATACACGCGCCGTTTTTATGAGGATTTCTACGCGACACAGCCGCCGCTTGATCGGCCTACATTCTAGTCATCGTATGCTGCGGTGGGGCTACCCGAAGGATGAAACACCCCGAGTAAACGGATGTTCGACTGTCCCGTGTTCTCGACGCAGTGACGGACGCCGCGCGGAAGGTAAATGCTTGCACCTGTTGTGAACGAGGCGTCGCGTTCATCAGTCCAGACTCGACCTTGGCCTTCGATTATGTACATCGCCTCTTCGTAAGTGTGATAGTGCATCGGCGCGCGTCCGGGTGGAATTACGCCGACGAATTGCGTCACTAGCTGCGCGCCGAGGTCTTGATTCACAAGCAGCTTGAAGGTTCTATCCGCGACGGGAATTGCCGGCTGATTGCTTTCGCTAACGACGCGAAACGGCTTTGTATCCTGCGCTGTCCGGAGCGAGCATTCAATTCCGATCTCAGCGTCATTCTCCGGGCAACACACGCTCACGATCTCGAGCTCGACCGGTTCGCGGTTCTCAACTTGATAGACGCTCCCCGGCGGAATGTAGACGCCGTCCCCTTCTGACAACGCGTAGGTATGACCATCGATGTAGCAGACGCCCTTGCCGCGCGTCACGTAGAGCACTTCTTCGCCAATGGGATTACGCCGCGCGGGCGATACGCCTTCAGAGTAAGCGCTCACAGCCTGCGCGATGTCGCGCGCGCCCATCGCTCGGGAGATTGGAACTCGATAACTGCGCGTGCCTTCAATCTCTGTTAGATCAACGCGCTCGATGACTGCTGCGCCGCCCGATAATAGTTTCATGCGCTTGCCTGGTGAGCGTTCTTACGAATGAACTGAATTATGTCTTCCATTCTTGCACCTGGGGTAAACACTTCGCTTACGCCCAACTCTTTCAGTCGCGGGATGTCTTCATCGGGTATGATGCCGCCGCCGAAGATGATCACGTCGTCGAGACCTTCTTGACGCGCCAGCTCGACCACGCGAGGGAACAACGTCATATGCGCGCCGGAAAGAATCGACAAGCCGATCGCGTCAACGTCTTCCTGAACCGCGGCGGCAACCACTTGTTCAGGCGTTTGGCGCAAGCCGGTATAGATCACTTCCATTCCGGCGTCGCGCAACGCCCTAGCGATGACTTTCACGCCGCGATCGTGACCGTCCAGCCCGGGCTTGGCAAGCAATACTCTGATTCGTTCTTCGGCCATTGGAGTCGTGATGAAATAAATCGGAAAGTTTAGTCTGCTTCCAAATTTTCATCATCATCCGGCATCTCATCAATCAAGCGATCTATTTCATCCAACGCCGGTTGAGCGTGGTTGTGGAGATGGGATAAGGAGGCATACAACTCGCCCTCGATGGTATCGCGTTCGTCTTCGTTCGGCGATTCACATTCGGCCAAAGACCGCAGAGCAGCAATCAGAGAAAGAAAGCGCGTGCATTCCTCTTCCAGTTCTTCAAGATGCATATCCAGCAGCGTTGAAGAGGGACTAACAAGCGATCTCTTTTTAGCATCAATTAAGGACATTTTTATTCCTTCCGGGCAGGCGGCGTCGCTTGCGTTCGATTTGATTCTGCCACGTCTTGATCTCCTTCTCCCAATGCGATATGAGCCCGGTATCTGGATTGAATCGCCCCTTTTCTTTTGCAATAAAATCCTCGTGTTCGCGAATTCGGTCCTCTAAACTTCTGATCCCTTTACGGAGCCTCCTATTCCTTCCCATTTGCGCCTCAGAACGCAGGCTCCTGATACTCTCCAAACACCGGCCTGAGCGCCTCGCACATCTCTCCGAGCGTCGCGTAAGCTCGCACGCAATCTAACAACAGCGGCATTGTGTTCTCGACCCCCCGCGCACCTTGTGCAAGATTTTTTAACGTCTCCTCTACTCGCGAGTTGTCCCGCTCTAATCGAAGCTTCTTCAGGCGCCCAGCTTGAAGCTCGGCAACCGATTCGTCGATCTGAAGGATGTTCATATCGGCATGCTCCTCCTTCATGACGTAATCATTCACCCCGACGATGATCTTCTTGCCAGCCTCGACCGCTTTTTGAAACTCGTAAGACGCGTCGTGAATCTCGCGCTGAGGGAACCCCGCTTCGATCGCTTCGATCATCCCGCCGAAGTCGTCGATCTTGCGGAAATAGTCGAACGCGCCTTCTTCCATATCGCGCGTGAGCTTCTCGAGGAAGTATGACCCGCCCAGGGGATCGACCGTGTTCGCGACTCCCGACTCGTGCGCGATGATTTGCTGAGTGCGCAGCGCAATCAACGCAGCCTCGTCCGATGGGAGCGCCAGCGCTTCGTCGTAGGCGTCTGTGTGCAGCGATTGTGTTCCGCCGAGCACTCCGGCAAGCGCTTGAATCGCCACGCGCACGATATTATTCAAAGGCTGTTGGGCGGTGAGCGACACGCCCGCGGTCTGTGTGTGAAAACGAAGCGCCCAAGAGCGAGGATTCTTCGCGTTGAATCGCTCGGTCATCACCTTGTACCAGATTCGGCGAGCCGCGCGGTACTTCGCTATCTCCTCGAAGAAATCGTTATGCGAGTTAAAAAAGAAACTCAGCCGCGGCGCGAAATCATCCACGTCCATTCCGCGATCGATCGCGTATTGCGCGTACTCGATTCCGTCGCGGAGAGTGAACGCCAGCTCCTGAAGCGCTGTCGAGCCCGCTTCGCGAATGTGATAACCCGAGATCGAAATCGGATTGAACCGCGGCACCTCGTTCGTGCAGAACTCAATCGTATCGACGATCAAGCGCATTGAAGGACGCGGCGGATAGATCCACTCTTTCTGAGCGATGTACTCTTTGAGGATATCGTTCTGAATCGTCCCTCCGACTTTTTTCCAATCCGCGCCTTGCTTCTCAGCGACCCCGAGAAACATCGCGAAGACCATCGACGCCGGCGCGTTGATGGTCATCGAGGTCGTGACTTGGTCGAGCGGAATTCCGTCGAACAGCGCTTCCATATCGGCGAGGCTCGAGATCGCGACCCCGCATTTGCCGACTTCGCCCTCGCTGAACGGATGGTCCGAGTCGTACCCCATAAGGGTCGGCAAATCGAATGCGACTGACAATCCCGTTTGGCCGTGATCGAGCAGATACTTGAACCGCTTGTTCGTATCGAACGCAGAACCGAAGCCCGCGAACTGTCGCATCGTCCACAGCCGCCCGCGATAACCGGTCGCGTGAATGCCCCGCGTGTAAGGCGGCTCGCCTGGAAAGCCCAGTTCGGTTTCGTAATCGAAATCAGCGAGACTGTTGGGTGTATAGAGCCGCTCGACTGGCGTAAGCGAAACCGTCGTGAAGCGCTCCCTGGTTTCAGGCGCCCGCTTCAGCGCGGGCCCAAGCGTGCGCTCCTCCCATTCGCGTTCGGCTTCTTCTAGAGGGGTCGTTAGATCGATCGCGCTCATCAAGCTCTCCTCAAACCAAAATCACAAGAGAGAAGGAAGATTGAGAAAGTAAGTTTGATGATAGGTTAGCGTCGCTCGAAGTGTCAACTTTTGGACTTTGAGACTGCCCGTCACCCAGTTCTAACGACTTGCCTCGCCAGGTTGAGCAGCATCTCGATTCACATCTGCACGACTTAAGGCACATCAACAAGGTAACCGGTCACACTTACGATGATGTCTGTGCCGGCCCCGCCAGTAGTGTCATTTCGATTAGCCGAAGCGCGGAAAGTCGTACCGGGCTCGATGCATATCTTTACAGGTTGACTTGCTGTGTATATGTCAGTCGGTCCAAAAGCGAAGGATG
>DASXSR010000362.1:0-6797 GCA_036505875.1 Blastocatellia bacterium
GACGTGAACAACGCCTATATCGAAGCTGGCGATTTGAGCTGGGACGTGATCGAAGGATGGTGGACCGACGCGGGTACTTTCGAGAGCTTATTAAACGCGTCCAAACTAATCGCGGAGCTTCGCACTCGTGTTGAGGCTGCGGCTCAATAAGCGGGCGCGCAACCACTCATTAGAAAGAGTGGACGCATTCCTCTCTTGCAGAACCCGCTTCGAGAATATCCTGCTTTTCTCTATCGGCCCTTCGGCCGGCTTAAGTTCCGCGAGCCAACGAAGCTCTTGTCGCGCCGAGATCTCGGCCCGCGACGAAATCTCGGCACCAAACTCTTCGGCACTTCTGTTCGTCATCGCGTTGGAGATCAACATAACCCTTCATCGTTCATCAACTTGACTTCGCGCAGATCGGCGGACTGGTCGTGGCAACATTCATCACGTTGTTGTTGGTGCCGGTGATCTACGCGATCTTCGTTCTCGATCTGAAGATCGTGAAATGGGAGAGAGTTTAGGAAAGGGCACAACAAGCTAATTTAGCAGCAGGCGCGTGAGGCCTCGGAGGTGAAAGCAAATGAAAGCCATTGAGAGCATCAGAGCGATCGTGCGGGTGACCGATCTTGAGCTAACGAACTGGATGGCGCGTTACGGTCTCGTGCTGTTGAGGCTGAGCCTGGGGATCGTTTTCCTGTGGTTTGGTGCGCTTAAGTTCTTCCCGGAGATGAGTCCTGCCCAGGACCTGGCGACCCGAACGATCAGCGTTCTTACGAGGGGCCTGGTGACGCCGGCGGTTTCGCTGCCGCTTTTAGCGAGTTGGGAATGCATCATTGGCATCGGACTGGTGGTCGGCCGCGGATTGCGCGTCACCCTTTTGCTGCTCTTTGCGCAAATGCTGGGCACACTGACACCGATTGTGCTCTTTCCTCACGAAGTATTCACCAAGGTGCCATTTGCTCCGACGTTGGAAGGGCAGTACATCATCAAGAACCTGGTGCTGATCAGCGCAGGAATCGTCGTGGGTGCAACGGTGCGTGGCGGATGGATGCTTGCGGAGCCACCATTGTATCGGCAACCCTCCGTGGCCGACCCTCGCGGCGCCACAACGCGCCCGCCATCGAATGAGAGGCGGTCACAGAGCGCCGCCGCGTACAAGCTAGCTCAAACGGATTTTGATTGAAGGAGGAGGTTGATTGCTTATGAGTACCGATAAAAAAACCAATTTGATCTGATAGTGATCGGCAGCGGACCGGCCGGACAAAAGGGCGCCATCGCGGCGGCGAAGATCGGCAAACGGGTGGCGATTATAGATCGCGCCAGGATGATTGGCGGAGTATGCCTTCACACCGGCACGATTCCCAGCAAGACCTCTCTCAGTAACTAGTGTCGAGACGCAAGACGCTGGCTGTTGGGCTCGAACCGCGCTATTATAGGCCTTGCCCCAAGCTGTACGCCTTGATTGACAACCTGGACTACGGAGGAGTTATGCCGAAGACCGTTCATGACATAATCAAGGACCGTAAAGAAGTCTATTGCATCTCAAATCAGACGACAGTAGCCGAAGCCGCGCGCTACTTGAAGGACCGAGGCATCCGCGCGACCGGCGTTTGCAACCTGTCGGGAAAGATCATGGGCGTCGTGTCTCAGAGTGATATATCCGACAAAGTTGTTGCCGAGAACTACCGCCCTTCAGAGGTGAGCGTTCAGGCTATCGCCAGCACTAACCTGATCAAGATTACTCCCGAGACTGAAATCAAAGAGGCGATGCGCATCATGCAGGAGAGCGGCGTTTATCACCTGATAGTCGAGGACTCTGCGGGGAAGTTTTCGGGCATGGTTTCGATGCGCGATTGCAACGCGATGAGAGTCGAAGAGGAAAAGGAACGCGCGGAGATGCTTAAAGATTATGCGTTCCCGAATTATTGACGGGACGCTCAAGCCTTCGTCGCCGCCAGCAACGACCGGTCGCGAATCACTTCAACCGAACAGAGCGCGTGCATCGCCACAGCTTCAGAGACGCTTCCCAGCAAGTATCTCGTCAGCCCTCGCCGACCGTGCGAACCAACTACCACGATGTCAGCCGCCCACTTTTTCGCCTCCTCCAGAATCCGTCTTTTCGGGCTGCCATCGACCACCGCCGTGTCAGCACTGATTCCGGCACCGGTCAATACTTCGCTCGCAGTCTTAGCCGCTTGCTCGCACTTTTCCCTGCTCTCTTGGCGCACGCGCCTGGCGACTGCTCCGGCAACGTGCCACGGACCCAGCGCGGCCACAATCTCTTCGATAACACTTACGATTCTGAACTCGCTGCCGTCGGGCCAGGGTCGCTGGGCGATCGACCGCGCAGCAGCCATCGAAAAGTCTGATCCGTCAGTGGCTAGCAATACTCTTCGGCTGCCGCCGCGCGCAGTTGAACCCTCAGCTTCCGGCTGTCGGACTATCTCGACCGAGCAAGGAGCATTCTGCACGACAGCTTTGGCGATGCTTCCGAGCAAGAACCGCACGAAACCGCCGTGTCCGTGTGAGCCGACGAAAACGAAATCGGCGCCCCACTTCTCGGCTTGCTCGACGACCGTCGTGCCCGGATATCCTTCGACCACCAGCGCGGAAGCTTTAAGATTTCGTCGCCCAAGCCGCTCAGCGACGTTCCCGACGAGCTGATTGGCCGCCTCGTTCTCGCTCTTTATAAACGGCTCCAGATACCCGACTGCAGAAGTCATTCCCAGCAAATCAATGACGGTAAGCACACACACCGCCGTTTCGCGCGGCCAAGGCCGCTCCTCGACTTCGCGAACGACTGCTTCGGAGAGTGAGGATGAATCGATTGCTAGAAGTATCTTCACCGAATTATTGTCAGAGTCTGTGATTCCTGAAAAGAACCCAGCCGGCAAAAACTCCGACCGCAAAAGCGCCTAAGACCGAGCCGAGCGGATAACGCTTGATACGATGGGTGGCTTCATCAACCAAGTCCTCAGCGGAACTGTAGCCGCGCTTCACCGCCCGCTTGGCGCTCACGAGCGAGTCCTCAACTGCATCGGTAACCGTTCCCTTAAACCGTGACGCTTCACGCCCGAGATTGGATATTTGCTCCTCGACAAATTGCGTAGCTCTAACCACGTTTTCTTTCATTTGTGCCCTTCCTTTTCAGCGGTTGTTCGACCCACTCTGCATCCACAAGCTGTTGTCCAACCAAGTTAGTCTGATCGTTGTACGCAACTGCGATGCCGCTTGAACAGTGCCGGATTCGTTTGTTTCGAAGTGATGCGCCAATCGGTTTGCGAAGAATTTACGCAGTTCTGCGTGAAACCTGAAGAGGCGTCAGTTGCAGGAGCAAGCGTTTCCAGCCATTGAATGATCGCTAATCTGACACAATCGCGTCCCAGCCCGTTCTATGAAAGCCGTTCCTTTGCCGACTCCCCCGGCGGTCGTGTCGGCGGTTATGATCACACTGCGATCACCTTTTCGGCTGTCGACGGTGACGATGCACCCACGCACCGTCAGCGCGCCTACTCCTGTAGCCACCACCAATCCGTTGCAACAGTATCGAAATTCGCCGGTGTTGGTGTTGACCAAAACAACGTGTCCGGTGTTGGTTTCGTCAACCAGGCACAGAGTGAACACCTTCATCTGAAAGCTGCACGTGGAAGTGTTGCCCGAAGTGTCAGTGGCCGCGCAGTTCACCGTAGTCGCGCCGACCGGAAAGGTTGAGCCGGTGGGTGGATTGCAGGTCACCGTAACGACACCAGCGCAGTTTTCGGTTGGGGCGGGGTAGGCATAGCTCACCATTTTGCTCGTGGGCAATGGACAGGACGCGGCGGCTGCAGTGTAGACGTTATCCGGGCACGAGGCGAACACCGGGGGCTGCGTATCGTTTACTCTTACGGTGAAGGCGCAGCTCGCTTGATTGCCGGCGGCGTCGATAACCGTGCAAAGAACAGTCGACGTCCCTTTAGGGAAGGTTGATCCTGATGCCGGGCTGCACGAAGGAGCGAGCGATGAGGCCGGTGTGCAGTTATCCGAGACGCCAGGAGGTAAGTATGTAACTACCGCCGAGCACTTGTCTGGATCAGCGGACCTTGTTGTATTCGGCGGGCAGGTTATTTTCGGGGGCTGCGAGTCGGTGACAGTCACTGTGAACGAGCACGACGCTCCCCCGCTGATTGGCTCAGCGCAATTGACCGTAGTGACCCCCACCGGAAAGAGCGAGCCTGCCGAGGGTGAGCAGCTAACCTGAAAGCAATTATTACTTGCCGTCGGACCCGCGTAAGTTACGACCGCGCCGCACTTGTCCGTGTCGTTGGGCTTCGTAATGTTTGCCGCGCAAGTGATCGCGCAAGGGAATGTGAAGTAAGCAACGGGCATATCGTGATCTGAGATCCGCTCGGGCCTTGTTGAATCGTTGCGGAACGTCTCCGGGAAATCTGCGTTGTTGCGCGCGAAGCTCAGATGGCTAAAAGCCGCAAGCAAATTGCTGGTGATAAGCTCGTGATCGATCGCCTGCGCGTTGCCATCGAAGCTGAAGGAGTAGCGCTGATCATCGGGCGCCATCTCGATCAAATCGATCAGATCGGGATTGACCAGGTCGGAGCTCGCAAGGACGACCTGATTGGCCGGGGTCGGCGTCCCTTTGATTGTGCCTATCGAATCCACGTAACCGTCGTTGAACCCGAACGCGTTGTAGTCGCCGATCGAGATGATTCGCTCATTCGGGTCGGCCACTTGCCGAGCTTGAATCAAGTTGGCAAGAAACTCCGCTTGGGCGCGTCGCTTCGCCCGTATGCGGGCGCCTTCCGTGGGCCAGCCGCTCGAACCGGCAGCCGTGCTGTCAATTCCGTTCAGCGAACGCAGATGGTTGACGATGACGGTTATGGGAATGCTTCGACCGTCGGCATGATTGATCACTGCTCTTAACCGTAGCGGCGGCCGGTCGTTCAACAGCGACGTCGAGCCGTCGGGATTGGCGAACGTCACTGTCTTGCCCTCCTGCACGACGGCGTTCACCGTGACTCGAGGAGTGCTGCCTGCCACTATCGCAGACTTCACGAGGAAGCCTACATCGATCCCGCCAATGTCGTTACCTTCCACAAGGTAAGCCACGTAACCTGGGTTAGATGCGCCAGCATCGCTGTTGACTTTGTCGGCAACAGCTTGCAGCGTGCTCAGGTTTTCCATCTCCTCGACGCCGATCACATCCGGCATGCGCATAACACTCCGAATTGCCAAAGAGGCTTTGTTCAACCGGTTGTTGAATGCAGTAGTCGTCAATACCACGTCGTCGACGCTTGGGTCGTCGGTGGTGTCGAAAAAACGCTCCATGTTGAACGACGCGACGGTGAACTCGTCGGCAGTTGGCACAGGCACGGCAGTGAAACTGACATTGCCGGAGATGACGGGCGCGGGAGTTATCGAAGCCGGATCAGTCAAGATCGTGTACGTGCGGAAGCTGTAATCGAGCGGTCCGACCAGACCGGTCACGGTCGCGCCGGCGGTGACGTTAATCGCGGTTGAGCCTACGAGGCCCAGGCTGTTGACTCGAATGCGCTCCGGGTTGAAATCAAAGCGCGGCACCGGTGGAATTGTTACGCCGCTTCCGACCGGCGGCGGATCGTTGGCTTGAATTCCCGGTTCGCGGAACGGCCTCGCAACACCGGTAAGCACACCATAAAAGACGCCATTGGAAGTTGAGGTCGCGTTTGCCTCGCTCACGCTGCCCTGGGTTGGGGCA
Organism: Blastocatellia bacterium; assembly: GCA_036505875.1. GTDB lineage: Bacteria > Acidobacteriota > Blastocatellia > UBA7656 > UBA7656 > Onstottus_A. Next base: position 5,711 of record DASXSR010000362.1, read on the forward strand.
ACAACGGTGAGCGAATTCACACGCACGCGCATGCCTTCGTACTTCTCGAGATTCTCAATCGAGCCTGAGCTTAATCCACCAGGCCCGGTGTCAGAAGTGGTGAGAATGATGGGCGTCGGAAGAGGGTTGACTGTTGAGAGAAGGATTACCGTCGGTGAGCCCGCGATTTCGGTAGTCGGCGGGCTCAACGGGTCCTGGGATGGAACAAACTCCTGCACCGTCCCGCCGACAAGAACTCTATTGCCAACTGCCACTTGTGCGGGAGGCGCGCCAGACGTGAAGACAAAGATGCCCTCAGAAGTATTGGGATCGGCGTCAACCGCAGCGTCGGGTTCTTGGATGAAAAAGCCGTTGCTTCTGACTCCGGTGACGATGCCGCTTGTCGTCACTTGAGTGCCGGCGAATGGCGACGTTGTTCCTGGGCCTTGAATGTCGTGGATGGCAGTGGTAGTGCCCACGATAACTGATACCGATACCGTGCAAGTTGCGGTTTGTGAGGTCGCGTCATTGTTTGACCAGGTGATCGTGACGCTGTAGTTGCCAGGCGGTGTTGAATTGTCTGCCTGCAACGTCGCAGTTGCGGTTCCGCCAATCGAGCCGGCCGGCGTGAAGCCGGTAAGCGTGATTGTCCCGGGATTTGACGGACTGATGTTGGTGATCGAAGCCGCCGTGACCGTGCCGTCCGAGTCAGTGGCACTGACAGGTTCGCTCGCCTCGGTTCCGGCAGTGGTCGCGAGGCCCGGCGGGCAATCGGTGGTGATCGGCGCATTGTTGCTGCAGACATTTGCCGGCGAGGAGCTGTTCCGAGGATTGGGCGATCCGGCGCTGAAGTCTGACGAGTTGTTGTCGGTATCCGTGCAGCCGTTCGCCTTCCTTAGCACTGCGTTAGTGTTGCTGGGCGCCGGTGTCGGCCCCGAGCCTTCAAAACAATTCGCGCCGCTGCCAAATCCGACGAGATCGATAATAGAAACCGAGCTCGGGCAAGCGCCACTGAGCGCCGTCGTGTTGTTCACCAATGCCACTTTGCCCGCGCTGGCGCTCATTGCGATATTACCGGTCGCATCCGGCGTCGGCAGATCAGTCGTGC
>DASXSR010000363.1:0-12520 GCA_036505875.1 Blastocatellia bacterium
AAGTTCGTTGTCCCGCATTCATGCGGAAGTTCGTAGGGCGCTGTCTGAGGATCGATCTACAAACTTCCGCATGAATGCGGGACTACGAACCTTAGGATTGCGGCTTGAAATACAACACCAACCCCGCGCCGATTGCCACAAGAAGAAACCCAAGATAGAGAAGCGGATTCGGCGAGGCCTTAGGCGGATGCTGCCACATCGAGAACAGCGTATTCACTACCGGCGCGCCTCCGAACACCAGAGGCATAACGTAGTTCGGCACTCCGCCCGTCTTGAATGCGTAGATGATGCAGACCGCGCCAAGCGCTCCTAGCGCGCCTCCAAGCGTCGCCATTGTAATGCCGCTTCCGTTGAACCCTTTCAACTCGCCTAGCGTGCCGAGTGCGATAAGCGGCACCAGAACGCCGATCAGAAAGTATGCCACCCCGACGCACAGCAGAGCTCGAAATGGATTGCCAAGCTCGGTCTGACCCTTGTGAAGAGTCGGGCCGTACAGTCCCCACGCTAGAGCCGCGCCAAAAGCAAACATCACCCACGTCATAGATTTGCTCTTCTCCTTCCTGGTTTCAATCACTTTTCAAACCTCGGGGCCACTCCGTAGGAGTGACCGGTCTGTAGCAACGACGGTATCTCGCCCCTCTTGCAACTTCGTAGGAGTGACCTGTCTCTAGTAGCTATTAAACATTGTCTGCCACTCACGGCAAATATTACCTGAATGTAGATCTGTGTGTAGGTATTCGCCATCGCAAGGTCGCTCCTACGGAGCTACGCGTCGTTGGCACCTCGCTCGCTACAGACAGGTCATCCCTCACGGGATTACTGCTTGCCGAAACAGTACAACGCGCTTCGGGTCCTCACGTAAATTCGTCCATTGGCAATCGCCGGCGTCGCAAAACATTCGTCGTCGAGCTGGTTCACCGTGAGGATCTGCCAATCGCCGGCTGCCTTCAGCACCGACACCGCTCCACCTTCCCCGATCAGAAAGACTTTGTCATCGGCTGCGACGGGCGAAGAGAAATACTTGTCGATCGCGCCTTGCAGGCGGCCTTGCTTGATCACGTTGCCCGTAGCCGGATCAAACGAGATCAGCACCCCGCCGTCGTTCACCATGTACAGCACGCCTTGATAGAGCAATGTGGACGGAACTTGAGGAACAGGTTTCGTGTAGCGCCATCGGATCGCGGCAGAGGTCTGATCGCCATCGCCGCCGAGCTTGATCGCCAGCAGCCCGTTCTCAGAGGCCATCATCGCGCGAAACACTTCCCAATCCTTTGCGTCGAGTTTCTCGTCGCGGTCCGTGTCAAAGGCCTCGAATGCTGCCGCGAGCATTTTGTCCATCGGCTCAGTGCCGGAGATTTCTGATTTTGCGATCAACCCGTCATGGTTCTTATCGTACTTAGCGAGACCTTCTTCGAAAGGGATCGTTTTGACCTGTTTGCCTGGTTGATTCTGCGGGAACCCCCAGCCGTTGATGTAGACAAATTCGGCATCGTGACTGGCGATTGATTTCATTTCACATGCAAGTCCCCGCACCCACCAGACCCGCTTGCCATCTTCCACCGAGTAGGCCGAGAGCTGAAATGATTCAGGAATCACGATCTGCTTTGCGCCCTGCTTTGGCTGATACACGATCGGCGTCGAATAGCCGGAGATGACTGCAGGGCGATCAACCTTCCAGCGCACGCGGCCGCTGTTCTTGTCTACTGCGATCAGGAACGAGCTCGGGTTGTCCTGGTCCACGGGCAGGACTACTTTGTCGTCGACGAGGATTGGCGACGCCCCGAACCCGTAAAACATGTTGAAGGGACCGAGCGGGAGCCTCCAACGCTCCTTTCCGTTTGCGTCGTAAGAGAGCAACCCGAACTCTTGAAAGAAGGCGTAGACGTTCTCGCCGTCGGTGACCGGGCTTGGCGAGGCCGGGCCGTTGACGAGTTGCAAGCGGCCTGATTGCTTACGAGGCACTTCGCGCTGCCATAGAACCTTGCCAGTCTGACGATCTAGACAGAAGACGAGCAGCTTGTAGTTGGGCTTCTCCGCAGTATGCGCGGTGATGAAGATTCGGTTTCGCGCAAGCACAGGAGATGAGTGTCCGGGCGGAAGCGGCGTTTTCCATACGACGTTCTTCTCCGGCCCGAACTCGGTAGGCAATCCTGAAGTTGATGAAACTCCAGTGCCGTTAGGTCCTCGGAATTGCGACCAATCCTCGGCAACGACGGGCGAAAGAGAGAACGATGCCATTAAGAACGCTAAGAGTAGGTGCTTGATCTTCGACATAGGAAATCCATGTTAAGCCAACTAACTGAAAGCTCTCGTAGAGACTTTAACGATGTTGCGCGGTGGATTTTAGTTGATGGAAGAGGAAAAAGAAAAGCGGGCAGAGTCCAACACTTGTCTTGCAATCAGTTTCTGAGGGCGTATCCACCAGCCAGGGTTCCTGCCAGCCACAGAATGAACCAGAGCCACACACAGCGAATGACCCGGTTGATTTGCCTGTTATATTCCATCAGCAAGTCCGTCTCACCGCCTAGCGCGTGCTTTCGAGGGAGCACAAGATGGATGGATACAAGAATAGAAACGAACAGCAAGCTCAGACCAACCACCATTGGCCTATCCAATTTGGCAGTCGAATTCAATTTCTCAATCGCTGCAATGGCACCGATTGTGGCGGCTGAGACGGAGAAGAAGAACTTGCCTAGGTCGTAACCTTGCTTCGGACCTTCCTTGAGTTCCGACTTGGCCCATTCGCGTAGACCCTCGGAGACATCTTCACCGCGAATCTTCATATGTCGCCCTCCGACACTGGAGTGCACTCCCATTTGTAATAGGATTTCTTGCACTTAGGACATGTGGCCGGAGGGTCGGGAACCATGAACTTCATAAAGCTGGTATCCTCCACGAAGAGTACCTGCTTTTCGTCCTCAGGGCAGCAATAGTAAGTCTTGGCCATTGCAGCTTTCCTCCTGGTGCTCTTTCACAGAACGTCGATGCAAGCCCTCGATCGAGTAGCCCTGCCACTAAATGGTGGGGACACGAATTGCAATGTTTACATCTATCCAAGCGACCCGGATTATACAGCAACCCGACGGATCTGCAACGCGACGGCTCGCCGATTAACAAGGCTTTCAATGCTCGTTTTAATGCGAAAGCTCGTAGTTCTTGCGAGCTAGTAGAAAACTTTCGGCTTATGACGAGACTACCGAGTGGCGGTTCAAGTGAAGACGCTATTCCGATAACATCGCGGCGTTCTACGGACGAGTTACTACCTCCCGAGCACGACATCGATTCCTGATAGCACCAAACCTAGTTTCGTTCTCGGCAATTTACCTAGGCGATCGGTGAGCAGTGTTCTATCCAAGGTGACGATCTGTGAAACATTGGCGACCGATTCTTTTGGAAGGCCCGTCAATCGCGTTGATAGCAGAACGTTGCCTGGAGCTTCGGCCCACTTGGTGTTACTCGTCAGCGGAACACAAACAACCGTGGCGAGACGGCTCCGGTTGAATGAGTCTCCCTACACCACCAAGACAGGCCTGCGGAATCCTGGGCCAGAACCTGTTGGATCTGGAAGATCTGCCCACCAGATGTCGCCCTGGGAGATCACCACTCGACGCGCTCCAGTGTGCGCCGGGCTGCTGCTGAACGGAACGGATCCGGTTCACCGTCAATCTCGGCGCAGACTTGATTCATCGCTTCCGTAACGTGATCTGGCGCATGGCGAGCTAAATACTCAGTCAGAGCACGGCTGAACAACTCGCTTCGGGACTTCTTCATCCGTCGAGCCAATCGCTCTGCCTTCTCGAAGACATCGTCAGGGATTGATACCGCCGTCTTCATACCGGGAGTATAACCAGAGCCGGAAAGGTTCTCAAGGCTGCTAGTACTCATAAAAGCAGGGGCCGCAACCAATGTCGGCTGCGGCCCCGCACCCTGCCGCCGAAGCAACCAGGGGGAATATCATTGCAACATCATAGACCGCACCACCGGATCGGGCAACGCAGATGATGTTTAATCAACCTCGGATGAAAGACTGATGGTTACTCGGACTCTTCATATTTCGGCTTATTCGTTCCCTCGGGATAGATCCAATTGAGCAGTGGTGTAGTCATCAACGTGGTGACCAGGGCCATCAACACCATTATCGAGAACAGCGCCGGAGAGAGAATTCCAAGGTCGAGACCAATGTTGAGAATGACTAATTCCACGAGTCCGCGGGTGTTCAGCAGAACGCCGACGGCCGCAGACTCGCGCCACGTCATGCCATTCAGCCTCGCGGAGATCATCGAGCCGCCCAGCTTCCCGGCGACCGCCAGAACGATGATCGCCGCAGCGTAGAACCACACGCTCGCTCCGGTGATCAGAAAGATGCTCGAGCGCAAACCGGTAAGCGCGAAGTAGAGTGGGAGCAATAGCACGACAACGATAGACTCGAATTTTTGCGATAGCTCCTGCGATAACTTTGCGTGACGGGGCATTATCACTCCCGCAAGGAAGGCTCCAAACAAGGCGTGAACCCCTAGACTCTCGGTTATCAAGCTCGAGGCAAGCACGAGCAGCAAAATGATGGCGACACTATCCGCTGTTAGACTTCCACGCTTCTCGTAGAGCAGCTTAAGCTTCACGAGCAAGCGCCGGACTACGAACAGCATCACCAGAACGAATGCCATGAGTCCGGTTAACATCAGCCACAATGGCAACGCCGAACCCGAAGAGCGAACAATGACGATGATCCCTGCCAGGATGCACCACGCGGTGACATCGTCCACGGCCGCGCAGGTGATTGCCACCGACCCCACTCTGGTCCGCAGCATATTATGCTCGGTCAGGATTCGAGCGAGCACCGGAAACGCTGTGACGCTCATCGCCGCGCCCATGAATAGAACAAAGCCGACGACGCTCACGCTTCGGTCGGATAATCTCGGATACAGATAAAGGGCGAAGAGCGAGCCAAAGGCGAAAGGCAAAATGATGCTGACCTGGCTGGTGACGACCGCAGCGCGACCCAGTTCGCGGAGTTGCCTCAAATCGAGTTCGAAGCCTACGAGGAACATGAACAGCAATAGTCCCACCTGACTGAGCACGCTCAGATGCCCCAGGCTTGCGGGCGGGAAAAGAGATGCGTGAAGGTCTGGTGCGATCCAGCCGAAGAGAGAAGGTCCGAGCAGAATACCCGCCACCATCTCACCGATGACACGCGGCTGATGGATCTTTCGGAAGAGCCAACCGATGAACCGCGCGGCGACGAGAATCGTTAACATCTGCGCGATCAGCAGCGCGAGACTGGGCATAGGTGAATAGCTGGGCCTAAGGCAGAACCAAAGCCTCAGTCGCAGTGATTTGGATGGACCATCCAACAATAAGTATCGCAGTCCCGAAGAGACGACCTGTCTGTAGGACCAGATATGTTTGTCGCTACACGTAGCCCCGTAGGGGCGACCTTTGGTGGCAGCGCTTTATTGCCGACGCGAAATAGGTCGCCCCTACGGGGCTACAAATATCCAGGCACAATCGAGACTATAGACAGGTCATCCCTACGGGATTACTCCGTTGATTCCTGCTTCGCCGCGCGGTCGTCATAATACTGGTACTGTGCCGACAGAATCTCTTGAGGCTCCGCGTCTCTCGAACCGTTGCCGCTTACGTCGGAGGCCGGAAGTTGTTCATAGAGCGGGGGTGGAATCTCGGCGAATTCACTCAGCGGCCCGTAGACATCATCAACCCCGCTCCTGAACACGTCGCCGATCAGGAGATTGATGATGTTAACTCGCTGGTCGGGATACTTCTGCAGGAACTTCGAGAAGCTGAAGTCCTCGTCGTAGAACGCATAGACCAGCTTACGCATCGACTCGATGCCCCGGTCTAGCTTAGATTGAAACTGCCCAAGCCGCGCCGCCGAGAAGTCGTCGTTCGCAAAGCAATCGTGAATCGCATCGGCCGCCAGTTCCGCCATCTTCAGCGCCAGCAGGACGCCCGATGAATAAATCGGATCGAGAAAACCATAAGCGTCACCAATCAAGATGAAACCGTCACCCGCGCACTGCTTCGAGCGGTACGAGTAATCGATGATCGAGTAGATCTTATCCACACGCTCGGCGCCGGCGACGCGGCGATGGCAAGATTCGCACTTCTCAACTTCTTCCTGGAATATCTTCGCCAGGTCCTTTCCGCGCCTCCTGACGAGGTAATCAGGATCAGCCACGATCCCGACGCTGGTGATGTCGTTCTCGAGCGGGATGTACCAGAACCACCCGCTGCTGCCCGGCTCAGTGCGCAGCACAAGAGTCGCGCCTCCGTTCAGATCCGGCTCACGGCTCGCGCCCTTGTAGTAGGAATAGAGCACCGCCTTTCTCAGCTTTGGATCGCGCACGCGCCAGCCGAACTTGTTAGACAGGATCGCTTGTTGACCAGTGGCGTCGACGATTACCTTCGCGTTGAAAGTCTGAAGAGAGCCATCCTTCGGTTGGACTTCAACGCCAACGGCACGCTCGCCCTCGAAGAGCACACGTTTGACCGGCGTTCCCTGATTGATTACGGCGCCCTGCTCCTTGGCGTGCTCGAGCAAGAACTTGTCGAAGGCCGCGCGAGTCACCTGCCAGGTCACAGCGCTCTCGTGGTGATTCGCCTCGAAGAAATAAAACGGGCGCGACTCCCGACCGGCCGAGTTCGCGAACTGAACGCTGTACTTGCGAACAAACGGACTCTGCTTGAGCTTCTCGAGAATCCCCATGCGCTGAAACGTCCAGTAAGTATCGGTCATCAGCGATTCGCCGATGTGGTGACGAGGGAATTCTTCCTTCTCAAACAGAATGACGCTGCGGCCTTCGCGAGCGAGTATGCTGGCGACGCTGCTGCCTGCGGGGCCACCACCCATCACGATCACATCATAATTGTTGCTTTGTTTGTCCATCTATGAACTTGTCTACTCGTTCATACTGGTCAGGCGCGAAAAGGTTTCGCGCAAAGACGCCAATGAGCTATGCATAACGAGCAGTTCTCAATTCGGGTTCGAAGAATTCCGGAAGAAACGTATCGACCTCCAGGAGCCCCCTACGTGTCAGACTTATGGTCCCGTTGGTCCGCGAGAGCAGTCCTTGTTCGGCGAGCCGGGAGTATGTCGGATGAAACTGCTCCCAGACATCGACCGCGAACTTTTGATTGAAGTAATTAGTCTCGATCGCGCCCGTCTTGAGCTGAAGAATCATCTCGCGTATGAGCTTTTGTTTGGGGGTTAAAGGGAACGCTCGCAAGAGCGGAAGTCGATCTCCGTCGAGGAGCCGAATGTATTCTTCAAAGTTGTGAGCGTTCTGGAAATGTACTCCTCCGAAGTGCGAGAACGACGAAACCCCGAGACCAATCATATCGCCGCCGTGCCATAAGGCGTCTGTGTAAATGAACCGGCAGGGCTTCTTCGTAGTCGCCACCGTGTAAGCGCTGGCAACGCGGTAGCCACGTTCCTGGAACTGCTCGAAGGCGTAATCAAGCCAGCGTCGCTTCGTAGGCCAGTCCGCGATCGGAGAGTCGATTCCCTTCTCAATCATCTCCCGTGAGATCACGGTATTGTATGGCAACTCCATCTGGTAGATCGTGACCGAATCGGGGTCTAATTCGATCGTGCGCCGGACGGTGTCCCGCCACTTCTGTTCCGTTTCGCCCATCATACCGACTATCAGATCAACATTAATTTGCGGGAAATCAACCTCGCGAGCCCACGCGTAAGCCTGATAGATCTCGGGTGACAGATGAGCGCGGCCGTTTGCCTCCAGTATCTGGTCGTCAAAATGCTCTATGCCGATGCTCAGCCGGGTGACCCCGATTTGCTTCAAAGTTTCGAGCTTCGGCTTTCGTATCGTGCCGGGCTCGCATTCAAAGGTGACCTCCTCGGCGTTGTCCCAGCTAACGTGACGATTGAGGCCCTCGATCAGATAGTCGAGTTGCTTCTCGCTTATGTAGGAAGGCGTGCCGCCGCCGAAATAAGCGAAGCGAAGCTGTCGCCCCTGAAAAGCATGCGTGCGGCTGTAGAGCTCATTCTCGTTGATCAACGCGTCAAGGTAGCGCTCGATCTCAGATGCGTTCTTGTCGGTGTAGACTTTGAAGTAACAGAATTTGCAGCGCTTGCGGCAGAAGGGGATGTGCAGATAAAGTCCGAGCGGATCCTCGGTTCTCGGCGGCTGGGCGAGAGCCTCAAGCGCGTAGGGAACGTGCTCCGGTTTCCACTGCGAGAAAGGCGGATAGTTCGAGACAAAATAATTGCCGACCTCGGTCTTCGTTAGTGATGCGTCGGTCATGATCGGCCTCTTTCAGATTCTGAAGCAAGGCGCGCCTCCTCGCAATCGAGATTCATTCTAACAACCGCGCGAGCCCGTTGCAATTTTCTTCGGCGATATGCCATAGTACGCAGACATTTTGACTATGGCTACAAGCAAAACCGAATGAAGCGAGCGCTGTTGGTGATCATAGTTGCTGCTCTTTTCGTCCTGCATCAGGATTTCTGGTTCTGGCGCTCTGCGCACCCCCTCGTGTTTGGTTTCATCCCCGTAGGCCTCTTCTACCACGCGTGCTACACGGTGGTCGTCGCGATCGTGTTGTGGGTGCTGGTTAGCCACGCGTGGCCTTCGGAGCTGGAAGAGGGAGGTGGCGCAGACTTCAGTCTGCGGGATTCGAACGAACTCGATCACAGACTGAAATCTGCGCCACGCGGACAGGAGGGCGACTGCAGATGATCCCGGCAATCTTCGTCTTCGCGTATCTCGGTATCGTCCTCTACATCGGCATCTTCGCATTCCGAAGGTCGGCCCACCGCGAAGAAGCCGAAGACTACTTCCTTGCAAACCGCTCCCTGGGTCAGTACGTGTTCTTGTTATCGCTGTTCGGAACGAACATGACTGCGTTCGCGATACTCGGCTCGTCTGGTCATGCCTTTAATAACGGGATTGTGACGTTCGGATTGATGGCTTCATCATCAGCGCTGATTATTCCTCTCACACTGTTCTTGATCGGCACTCGAGTTTGGGCGTTGGGCAAGAGGTACGGTTTCATCACACCTGTGCAGATGTTTCGCGATCGGTGGGAGTGCAGTCACATCGGCACCGTCATCTTCGCCGTCCAAGCCGCGTTTCTGGTGCCCTACATCATCATCGGGGTGATGGGCGGAGGAACAGCCTTGAGCGCGATCAGCGGAGGTCGCGTCCCTTACTGGTTCGGCGGCGCGCTGGTCGCTATGGTGGTGATGGGTTACGTCTTCTTCGGCGGCATGCGCGGAACGGCGTGGGTGAACACTTTTCAGACCTCGCTGTTTTTAAGCTTCGGGGCGATAGCCCTGATTGTGATTGGAGCCGGAATGGGCGGATTCCGTCAGTCAGCCGAGGCGCTGCTTGCATCGCCCGCCACCGCCCCACTGTTGACGCGCGAACGCATCTCGCCGTTGTTTTTCTTCAGCTACACGTTCATTCCTCTTTCGTCGATCGCGTTTCCTCACATGACGATCTTTTGTCTGACCGCGCGCAAGATGAATCAGTTCAAGAAGACCGTGGTGCTATATCCGATTTGCATGCTGGCGCTGTGGCTGCCGTGTGTGTTTCTTGGAGTGATGGCGAATCGGGCGACCGACGTGCCCAAAATCCAGGAGAAGATCGAAGCGCGGCGAGCGCTTGCCGTAGACGGCCCGAGATTGATGCCCGACGAGCGCGACGCGTTGCGAGATAAGATGGTTGGAGACGATGTGTTGCTGCTGTTATTGGATCGTTATGCGCCTGTTTGGCTGGCAGGTTTGTTAGGCGCCGGAATAATGGCTGCGGTCATGGCGAGCGATTCTCAAATCCTCGCGCTGTCGACGATGTTCACCGAAGACGTATTCGCTTTCTATGGCGGCAAGAAACGTTTTGGCGAGGCAGCCCAGGTTCACACCGGACGTCTGTTCATCATTTTGATAACGATCGTGGCGTACGCCGTGGCGCTTCGTGCCCCTCAAAGCATCTTCGATCTAGCGGTGCAGTACGCCTTCTCGGGATATTCGGCGTTGTCACCTCTTCTGGTGGCGGCGTTGTTCTGGAAGCGAAGCACGAAGTGGGGAGCGCTGGCGAGCACAGCTTGGTGTGCGCTGTCGGTGGCTGCAGTCGCGATTTTTCAAAGCGTCGTTCCTGCTCCCGCGTCGGGGCCTCCGGTTGTTGCCTGGTCGATCGCCGGAGTTGATGTCCTGTCCCGCACGCCCGGCGGGACCGCCGTATTTGGATTGATGCCGGTGGTTCCAATGACGATTATTTCATCGGTGCTGTTAATTGTGTTCTCGTGTTTAACGTCGAAGCCTCGCGCGGAAGTGCTTCGGCGCTACTTTCAAAGTGGGTCTGTGCCCTAGCCGTTCCAATTATGAACCGGGCTCATACAAGTCACATGGCTTTTTGGAGCTTGTTGGCGGATCAACTTCACCGCCCCAATAATACCTGACCAACATCTGGGTCTTGGAATCATATTCTATTTGTCCGTTACAAATATTACCGATCTCACAGAAAGGGAACGCTGCGTAGTTCGCATCGAGGCGTTGGGCGCGAGCACTGGGGTAACCTGAGAAACCTACGACGCTCCCGATACGTGGAATGGTTCGGCGTCCGGCGAATTGGTAGAAGTGCGCCTGTGTGGTCTCCTCATCTTGCGCTGGCACAACAACGGCTGCAAGATCGTAGTCTTTGCTGACCACGAGCTGATGTGTTTCAAACTGACTGACCGCGCATCTTTACTCGGAGCTTGCTCCGATCCGCTTGTTGGAGCGAATCGGCAAATACCAATGTTTCTGAGGGAACCATGAAGTACAACCGATCGCGGGGTGTATCTCTCAGGGTATGTGCGGCAGTGAGTATTAGGCGCAAATTCTTCCACAGCACTCCGACGCCGCTGCCGATGCCGCGGCCTTCATGACTGTCGTAGTCTCCAATAATGCCAAAGATATATTTGTTACATAGCATCGGCCGCTGCTCGTAGCTTGAATCGTTCAAGCTCCGTCACCGAAGCCCATTCGGTACATTGCTTCTTCGTATATTCAGCCGACCTATTCTGCATTGGGGAATTCCTCAACTGGCCTTCCTGATTCTTTCCTTGAGCCAGGTATTGATTAAGGATTCCGACGACGTTTTCTTTGCTTTCGCGATCGTTGTTATCTGGTCGACAATCTCGTCGTCGATAGCAACTAGGTGTTTCCTTTTCTTGATGTTGATTTCAAAATTCGCTTTGGGCATCTGATCCCAGTATTCACCCATATCGTGCGTCTCAAAGAACTCGACAAGATCGTCGAGTTTCTTTGGGAGAGGAATCTCGTGCGCCTTACTTCTTGCCATATTGCCTTCTTTCCCTTGCGGCCATGTCTCTCGCGCTCAAGATTAATGCCTGTTTGGCCTTCTTGTAAATGAACAGGACTGCGAGGTATCGCCCTGCATCCGTTTGTCCCAAGGCAAGGTAAACGTCTTCGCCTCTGCGTGTGCCCTTTTCAGCAAATCGAATCTTCGGACGGTTGCTGAGCACTTCTTCCACTTCGAGCGTGTCTACTTGATGTTTTCCAGCGAGCTTGTCAGCGACGGATCTGAGCCAGATAACGGTTTCGATCTCCACTCGACGCCTCGCAGGTGAGTATTGAGAAACAAGTGTATTATGGCCCTCCCATCTGGGCAACGAACGCGAGGGCTCTCGTAACGTCGCGCCTGGCTTGACTGCATCGTCCGACTTCACAAAGAATGCTTGGCCATTATGACCTCAACGCTTCCGACTGATTCCTCTCCGCGCCTTAGTAGTGTTGAATGGCTCATCTGCATCATTGCGGTCATCGGTTTTGCTTTTGATAGCTACGTACTGCTGATGCTGCCGCTGATTCTTCGACCCGCGCTCGAACAACTAGGCGGCCTTACGTTCGGTAGCCCTGAATACGTTCACTGGCGCGACCTCATGTTTTATGTGCCGGCGGTGTGCGGCGGGATCTTCGGTTTGCTGGGGGGCTATCTAACAGACCGTCTCGGGCGGCGAAGAATACTCACCTGGAGCATTCTGGTCTACGCCTTGTCTGCGCTGGCTTCCGGCTTCGCGACCACGCTTCCGGTATTGCTGGTACTGAGGACGATGACGTTTATCGGTGTGTGCGTTGAATTCGTCGCCGCAGTTGCGTGGCTCGCCGAGCTGTTTCCGGAACCGAAACGGCGTGAAGCGGTCATTGGGTACACTCAGGCATTTTCTTCCCTCGGTGGTTTTATGGTTAGCCTGATGGCGCTGGGAATCGCAAGAGTCGCGAGCTCGCTGCCGGCGATTCACCAAGGCCATGACAACTGGCGATACTTGCTCATCTCGGGCCTGATTCCCGCGATTCCGCTGATCATCATTCGTCCCTTCTTACCCGAGTCGCCGGTGTGGAAAGAGAAAAAGGCTGCGGGTACGCTCAAGCGTCCAAGCTTCGCCGAAATATTCAAGCCTCTGTATCGGCGGACTACCTTAGTAAGCGCGTTGATTTTCGCGTGCAGCCTTGGCGTGGCGTTCGGCGCGATTCAGCAAC
>DASXSR010000364.1:0-37355 GCA_036505875.1 Blastocatellia bacterium
GAAGGAACACCCTATATCGTTCACCCAATTCGAGTCGCCGTTTGTTTAGTGGATGAGCTCGGCCTCAATTCGACGAAACTCATCTGCGCAGCACTGCTGCATGACGTGATCGAGGACAGCGCTGTCACGCGCGAGGACATCAGCGAGTGGTTTAATGACGAGATTGCGGAGATCGTGTGGCTGCTTACGAAACTCCAGGAGGTGAGCCTTCGCGAGTATCTCGCTCGAATCGAAGAGGCTCGGGACACGGGCGCTCCAATCGTGAAGCTTTGTGACCGGCTTGATAATTTGAGGTCTGTTATTCACACTCCCAGGCTTGAGAAGAAGCGTCGATACATTCGCACGACGGAAGAACATTATTTGCCGCTTGCCGCGCGGACCAATCGTTACCTCTACGATGAGCTTCAGCGGTGGCTTGATGAGGCTCGCGGGCACGTACAGACAGTGATGCGTGATTCGTGATGTGTGATGCGTGATTCGTGAGGGATTGATAACGATTCAGGGATCACGCTTCACGCATTCACGCTTCACTGTTCAAGGGTCAACTGTTTTCCTGTAAATCGCTGATTTTGCTTGGAGTTGTCTGCGTTTCTGGCTTTGAAAAAGTCGCCTTCGTATAGTAAAATTCTTCTTGCTTTAGGAGACGAAAAAATCGTCTAAACGGTCGCCGAAGCCCACTGCAACTAGACAGCAGGAGGTTGTGAGCATCTCAGCTCGCCTGCCCGCCTTGTGCCCGGCGAGCAAACTGGAAGCTTGTTCTAACAAGACCAAACTAAAATCGAGAGAGCGAAAATGGCAGAAGCAGCACATAGAATACCAGTCAACATAGAAGAAGAGATGAAGCGCAGCTATCTGGATTACGCGATGAGCGTGATCATCGGCCGTGCGCTTCCCGACGCGCGAGACGGGTTGAAGCCCGTTCATCGGCGTATCCTTTTTTCAATGCACGAGCTAGGCCTGACGCCCGGTCGCCCATTCAAGAAAGCGGCCACCGTCGTCGGCGACGTGCTCGGCAAGTACCACCCGCACGGCGACACGGCGGTTTATGACGCGCTGGTGCGAATGGCGCAGGACTTCTCAATGCGCTATCCGCTCGTCGATGGTCAGGGAAACTTCGGCTCGGTGGACGGCGATCCGCCTGCGGCTTATCGCTACACCGAAGCCCGGCTCACGCGCATCGCGACCGAGATGCTCGCCGACATCGACAAGGACACTGTCGATTTCATCCCAAACTTCGACGAGTCCCGTGAAGAGCCGACCGTCTTGCCGACTCGTTTTCCCAACTTGCTCGTAAACGGCTCGGGGGGTATAGCGGTCGGCATGGCGACCAACATTCCGCCACACAACCTTGGCGAAGTGATCGAGGCGACGATTTATCTGATTCAGAATCCGAACGCGCGGCTCAAAACGCTGATGGCGCTGTTGCCCGGTCCGGATTTTCCGACGGGTGGATTCATCTACGGGCGCGAGGGAATCAAGAACGCTTATGAGACGGGCCGAGGAATGATCACGATGCGCGCCCGCGCGGCGATCGAGCGGATCGGACGCGCCGCTGATCGAATGGCCATCGTCGTTACAGAGATTCCTTATCAAGTAAACAAGGCCAAGCTCCAGGAAAGGATAGCCGAGCTGATCAACGACAAGAAGATGGAAGGCATATCCGACATGCGTGATGAATCGGACCGCGAGGGCATGCGCATCGTCATGGAGTTGAAGCGGGACGCGATACCGGACATCGTGCTCAACAACCTGTACAAGCTCACGCCGATGCAGCAAACGTTCGGCGTGATCAATCTTGCCATCGTCAACGGCCAGCCGCGCGAGCTGACGCTTATCGACTCGCTGAACATCTTCTTCGAACATCGTCGCGACGTCGTGATACGCCGATCGCGCTGCGAGCTGAGAAAAGCCGAGGCGCGCGCGCACATTTTGGAAGGATTGAAGAAGGCGCTCGACAACCTGGACGCAGTGATTAGCCTTATCCGCAAATCGAAGAGCGCGCCTGAGGCTCGCGACGCGTTGATGGCGCGATTCAAGTTCACTGAGCCGCAGGCACGGGCCATCCTCGAGATGCAGTTGCAGAAGCTGACCGGCCTCGAACGGCAAAAGCTGATCGACGAGTACAAGGAAGTCATTCAGCGAATCGCCGAGCTTGAAGAGATACTGTCCAACGAATCAGTGCTCCGCAACCTGATCGTTAAGGAGCTTCGCGAAGTCCAGAAAGACTACGGCGACAAGCGGCGCACGGAAATCATCGAAGCTGGGGCAGAGCTTTCGCTTGAGGACCTGATTGCCGACGAAGACATGGCAATCACCGTGACTCACGGCGGTTACATCAAGCGCACACCGGTATCGGTTTATCGCGCGCAGCGTCGCGGAGGAACTGGGCGAAAGGGCGCGACTCCCAAGACCGACGACGTCGTAGATCACATCTTCGTCGCGTCGGCTCACAGCTACGTGATGATCTTCACCAGCAATGGCCAGGTCTACCGGCTGAAGGTGCACGAGCTCCCCGATGCAGCCGCCGCCGCGCGAGGCAAGGCCATCGTGAATCTGGTCAACATCCCGCACGGCGAGAAATTCGCGGGCATTGTTCCGGTTCGCGAGTTCGAGGAAGGCAAGTACGTCGTGATGGCGACTCGCAAAGGCACAATCAAAAAGACTGAGCTTTCCGATTTCGCCAACATAAGAGTGGGCGGAATCATCGCGATGGGAATCGAAGAGGGTGACGAGCTGATCGCAGCGGAGATCACCGACGGCGAGAAGAAGATCTTCCTTGCGACTCACGAAGGCATGGCGATTTGCTTCGACGAATCCGACGTCCGACCGATGGGCCGGCCTGCCTACGGCGTTCGAGGCATCACGCTCGGAAAGGATGACTACGTCATCAGCGTGGCGGCGGTGACCGACGACACTGAGATGCTTTCGATATCGGAGCACGGATACGGCAAGCGCACGAAGCTCGAGGAATATCGCTTTCAGTCTCGCGGCGGAAAAGGCGTTATCAACATGAAGACCAGCGAGCGGAATGGGCTGGTGGTCGCGGTGCTTCCCGTGACCGACGAGAGTCAGGTGTTGATCATCACCAGCCAAGGCAAGTTGATCCGAGTTGAAGCGAAAGGCATTCGTGTGTCGGGCCGCTCGACTCAAGGGGTGAAGCTGATCGACGCGTCGGACGGCGATTCGGTCGCGTCAGCTTCGTTGATCGAGCAACAGCAAGATGCGACGGGAGAGACTGAAGAGTAGTCCGGTGCAACGGGCGAATCATTCGCGGATCTGATCCGTGTCTTCAATCGCGATTATGAAGTTACAGGTAGAGAAGAGGGACTGGTCCCCGCAGTTTTTGCGAATGAGACGACAGCGGGCCGCGACGAATCCCTCTCGCCTACCTGTAACTATGCTATTGTGTGTCGCGGCCTTCGGTCTACTCGCTTTGATGGCCAGCGCGTGCCATCGCAGCGCAGATCAATCACTGACGCGGGCAGCCGAGGCTTGGGATTCGGGCGACTACAAAAGCTCCGCTGAAGAGTACGAGCGATATCTCTATCAGAGTCCGACCGGCGAAAAATCTCCTGAGGCGCGATTTCAACTCGCCAACATCTATTACTTCAAGCTGAAGCGCTACGATCAGGCTCGGAGTCACTACACGGCGTTCCTGGAACAAAACCCCGGCCACACGAACTCGCAACTTGCGCGCGAGCGGCTCGCTGAAGTGCTCGGCGAGATGGGACGGTCTTATGAAGCGATCGCCGAGTACGAGAACCTCAATCCGCAGGACTCAAACGAACGCCGACGAATCCGACTGCGAATAGCCGATCTTTATTTCGCTCAAAGAAACTACAGCCAGGCGCTCACAGAGTACGAGAAGGTTGTCGAGCAAGTCCCTTACGATGAGCTTAGTGAACAGGCATACTTGCGCGAAGCGTCAGTCTATCACCTCGAGCGAGGGCAGTATCAGCAGGCAATGACGGTTTATCAGAAGCTCGCCTCCATGAGCGGCGACGGGAAGGTTCGAATTCGGGCAGCGTACGGGTTGGCCGAGTGTTACGCCGGATTGTATCAATTCGACGATGCGATCAAGACGCTGCGCTCGATCAAAGACGGTGCAGAACAGACGGATGTCACCCGACGGGTGGCGGAGCTTGAGCAGCAGAAGCGAGAAGCTGCTCAGGCGAGAAGCGGAATACAGAGGTGACTCAACTGACGTAGCCAACGCGTCTATTTTGTTGTGATGGCCTTTTCCAATGCTTTCACTCGTACCTTCAATGCCTGGTTCTCTGCTCTCAACTCTTTGACTGCCTCGATGAGGACAACGGTCAGGCGGCTGTAATCAACGACCTTAAACCCGTCAGTGCCCGCTATACTCACCAGTTCTGGAAACGCAGCCTCAACTTCTTGCGCGATCACGCCAATGTCTTTCTGGCCAGGCGTGCGCCCCAGCGATGCCGACGCTTCATTCCACTCGAACGCGACTCCACGAACCTGTCCCAGCTTGTCCAGCGCATTGATCAGCGGCGCGACATTGGTCTTCAACCTCCCATCGGAGTAACTCTCAAAGCTTCTCGCGATCACTCGACCATCTCCAGTCATCGTCACCCTGACAACGCCAGATCCATCCGAGTTGTCCTCCGTAAAGAATCTAAGGTCGGGGGCTAGTCCGAACTGGTCTATATTCCAATGCATGGGAACGCCATTAGTTCTCCATTCGATCTGACCTCCGTCTGTTCCGGCGGTGTTCTCCAGCCTTAGAGTCGGACCGCTGGAGCTTGCGATCCGGACGTTACCGGCGAAGAAACCGGCGAGGCCACCGTTGCTGCTGGCGAACACGCCTATTCCCGAGTTGGCGATAGCGACAATCGCGTCTCCGGAACCAGTGTTTTGGGCATGAATACCGGCCAGACTGCCTGTGGACACGCCTTCCACCCCGTGGCCGCCACCACTATTCTCACCCCGCACCCCGGCATGATTGTGTTCGGCGGTGGTGCCCAATATGCCGTTGCCACTTTCGCTGTCGCCAAAAACGCCAGTGCCGTCGCCGCTAGAGCCCCTTACGCCATAGCCGCTGTTGGTGTTAACGCCAAGAACGCCGACACCGAAACTGCCGTTGCTACCAACTACACCTGTGCCGTAGCCGCTGTAGCCGGCCACGCCAGAACCATTGGGGCTATTGCCAACCACAGCTTGGCCGTAGCTGTCATTATCGCTACGAATTCCGTCGCTGAAGCCGCTACTGATCACGTGTAACGGTGCGCCCGGACTGTTCGTGCCAATGCCGACGAAGCCGTTCGCACTAATTCTCATCCGCTCGGCTATCGTCCCGCCGGTGGGTGCCGTGCGAAAGATCACCGCCGCTTGATTGTTTGCCCCTGAGTCTATGTATGCCTGACCGTGAAACCATGTGTTGTTCCCCCAGAACTGTATTGCCGCCCCATCAGGTGTGCCGGTAAGCGTTGGCGCCGCATAAAATCTTAGGCCATTGCCGTTGTTCTGCATCGCTATGTCGCGGGCTCCCTGAGGAGTGAAGGTGAAGATGATGTTGCCGTTAACGGTCAGGTCTTCGTTTACAAATAACTCTGGCGAGACTTTGTCTCCTTTGCCTTGCTTGCCCGATTTGCTGGCTGCTTTTGAAAGATTCGCAAGACTTGGCAGCTTGCTTTTCGGCTTGACGTCCTCCTTAGAACTGGTGTCGGGTACAATCGCGGCTGTGGTTTGAATAGTGCCATCGGGAAACATGATCCCCTGGCTTGCTCGGATCAATCCGTCTACGTCGAGCCTGACTTGAGGATGAGTTATTCCTATCCCCAGATTTCCTTCCGCCGTGAGCCGCATTTGCTCGATGTCTTTCCCGCCGAAGAAATCTCCAATGCGAAATGACAGCGCGCCCCGTCCTCTTGCTATCTGTCCGTCTTCTCCGTTGTGGGCTACGACTGTTGCGGTCTGATTCTCATCTTCGAAGAGCATGATCAATGAGGCGTTCTCCTCTATTGGGCCGATCGCTTGCGATTGCTGCGACGTCATTTGCGAAGCATCCACCGACCCCAGAGTGGCTGAACCATTTTCTACGGTCACCAAACCGATCCTGTGAGTGATTTTTCCCGAGAGGGCTTTGACCGTGATAACGCACAGGTAAACGTCGTCTTTAGGAGGCTCAGCTTGTGCGCCTCGCAGGCGCCAGTCGAGCACGTTCGCACCTGGCACTTCATTATCGAGCAGCTTCTTGCCTGCTGAGTCATAGACCTCGAGTCGAATCTGCACAACGGAAGACGCGGCCGTGAATCGCACCCTATCGCCTGCGGCAAAGGCTGTCACGGTTAGAGAGGGACTCTGGTCCGGAGCCGCGCTGCTGTTCTGCTGCGCCGATGAGCCGATTGCGGCTATCAGAATCAATGCTAATGCCGAGATGTGCCTGCTTGCTTTCCGCATAAGGAATCTCCTTTCACTAATCGCCGGCTCGCCATTGTTCGAGCCCTCACTTGCTATGGCGAAATTTCGCGCCGTATTGTGTCATTCAGCAGAGATTTTTTTGAGCATGTTCGTTCGGCAGGCAATCGTGGTTTGCATCGACTGCTGAGTCGGGGCCGTGAGGTTCGCCCATGGTCTGTGAGAAAGAGGCCGTAACCGTTTTGGAGCTGGATAGAACATACAGTAAAGCGCGGACCATCACCGCGAGTGCACCGATCAAAGCAACCACGGGCGAAGCGCTTGAGCCCTTTGCACGGTTTCTTGGAGGGATCGCCACGATGGACGAGATCCGGATTAACCAGCAATTCACGCGCGACAAAAAAATCTTTCGGGATGCGCAACCCCTCGTTAACGGTGATATAATCCGACCCGGCTTGGTCCGATCTTCTTCGATTGCGGGTCCGGAGTCGTGACGACGTCACCGAAGTCAATAACTCAACTGCTCATCGACTGGCGCGACGGGGATGAGTCCGCGCGCGATAAGTTGTTTCCGCTCGTCTACGCGGAGATGCGCCGGCTGGCTCATTCTTACATGCGAAAAGAGCGCGCAGGACATACACTCCAAACCAGCGCGCTGATCAATGAGGCCTACATTCGACTCGTCGATCACAAAGGCATGCGCTGGCAAAATCGAGCTCACTTCTATGCGATTGCCGCGCTAGCGATGCGTCGCATACTCGTGGACCGCGCGCGGCATCATCTCGCGGCCAGGCACGGAGGAAGCTCGCGCCGAGTTGACATTGATCAAGCAGCACTCGTAACTGCGGAACGCGCGCCGGAGATAATCGCGCTGGACGACGCGCTGACTGCGCTTGCGGCGCTGGACGCTCGCCAAGCGCAGATCGTCGAGATGCGCTATTTCGTCGGATTGAGCGCCGATGAGACCGCCGAAGTGCTTGGCGTGTCGCCGGTGACGGTGAATCGGGACTGGAGGGCTGCCAAACTGTGGCTACTCAAGGAGCTTCAAGCCGACGGGAGCAAATAAAGTTTTGGCAGCGTGACAAGAATCGCCCGCTTTTTTTCGCCTTAATACATGAGGCATCAGAATGACGCCCGAGCGTTGGCGGCATATAAACACCTTGCTACAGGAGGCGCTCGATCGCTCTCCCAATGAGCGCGAGGCTTTTCTGGACGAAGCATGCGCCGACGATGAAGCCTCAAAACGGGAGGTTCAGTCGCTGATCTCGCTTCAACAACAGGCCAAGACTTTTCTCGAAGTCCCAGCGCTGGAAGCAGCGGCCGATTTATTCGCGGACGGTCGAGCTGAATCGCTGATCGGTCAGCTCATTGGCCAGTACAAGATTGTGTCGTTGCTCGGCACGGGCGGGATGGGCGAAGTCTACCTGGCCGAAGACACTCGGCTTGACCGCAAGGTGGCGATCAAATTCCTGCCGCTCGACCTTGAAGCCGACGAGCTTGCACACAGACGCCAAATACGGGAGGCAAAGGCTGCAGCTAAACTCGATCATCCAAACATCTGCTCCATTCACGAAGTTGCCGAAGATGCCAGCCGCAGCTTCATCGTGATGCAGTACGTGGAAGGTGAAACACTGGCATCGAGAATCGACCGTCAACCGCTAACGCTGCGCGAGTCGCTGGATGTGGCGCTACAAGTTGCAGACGCGCTATCGCTAGCTCACTCGCAAGGAGTCATTCATCGGGACATCAAACCACAGAACGTTATGATCACGCCGCGCGGTCAGGTGAAGGTGCTGGACTTCGGACTGGCCAAAATGGTTCGCCTCGACGGTTTGGAACAAGAGCTGCACAATGCAGAGACTCCGCTCTCCGTGTCTGGCCTGATAGTCGGCACGGTGCCTTTCATGTCCCCCGAGCAGGCAAAAGGCGCGCCAGTCGATGCGCGCAGCGACTTGTTCTCGTTGGGGGTAGTGCTTTACGAATGCGTCGCCGGCAAGGCCGCTTTCGCCGGCAATACTCCGATGGAGGTCTGCGCGCAAGTGATTCACGTTGATCCCACGCCTCCATCACAATTCAATCCCCACATTCCTCCTCAACTGGATCGAGCAATCCTAAAGGCCTTGGCGAAAGCTCCTGATCAACGGCATCAGTCAGCCAAAGAGTTTGTCGAGGACCTTCGCGCGGTGCGCACCTCGCTCAAGAACAAAAACACGGCCGAGACCAGACCGATTCCGTTCAAGGACCGGGCATCGAAGGTTGGAGGGTTGGCTTCTGTGGCCAGCATAGCCCGTCAGCCGCGCGTTCTTGTGTCCGTTATCGTGGTGGCGCTCGCGGCGTCAAGTGTGCCGCTGTGGTTGCGCACCGCACCGCATCGCCCATCGTCCGAGGCACTCTTCTTTTACAAGGAAGGCGCCGCGGCGCTGCGGGAAGGGCTCTATTTCAAAGCGAGCAGAGCGCTGGAGCAGGCGGTGAAGATCGACGACCAGTTCGCGCTCGCTCACGCCCGGCTGGCCGACGCATGGACGGAATTGGATTACACGGACAAGGCAAAGGATGAACTGATTCGCGCCGGGACCCTGGTGCCGGATCGTTCCCGATTGCCTCAATTGGAGGGGCTTTATTACGAAGCTGTGACCAAAACCCTCTTGCACGACTTGCCTTCGGCCGTTGAGAGTTATCAAGAGATTGCGCGACGCGTTGACGATGATGAACGAGCGTATGCGTATCTGGAACTCGGGCGAGCTTATGAAAAGGATGACCGGTTAGACAAGGCGAAAGAAAACTATCAGGAGGCGACTCGGCGTGCGCCACAGGACGCCGCGGCGTTTCTGCGACTGGGCGTGCTCTACGCCGAGCAACAAGACTATACGAGCGCGGCTGAAGCATTCGATCAAGCGGAATCTCTTTATCAAGTGTTGAGCAATAACGAAGGAATCGTTGAGGTACTCTATCAGCGAGGACGGTCTCTGAATAACCGGGGCCTGCTGGTTGAAGCTCGCGGGCAGCTCGAAAAGGCGCTCAATCAGGCGCTGGCGCTCGACAATAAACATCAACAGATCAGAGTCCTGCTCGAGCTGAGCCGAGCCGCCTATACGAATGGTGAGACGACGTTGGCGCAGCAATACGCTACGAAAGCGATAGAGCTGGCGCAGGCGAACCGGCTCGAGAATCTCTCCACGCAAGGTCTCATCGAACTCGGCAACGCCTTTCATGCGCGAGGCGACTACAACGATGCTGAGAAATACCTTCGACAGGCGCTGGACTTTGCCCAAAGAAACAAAGGCGGTCGCAATGAAGCACGAGCTCTGGTCGCGCTCGGACATCTGCGAATTTCCCTGCATGATGCGGATCAGGGATTGGAGTACATCAAACAGGCGCTTTCCTTTTACGAGCGCGGCGGCTACCGCAGAGAGGAATCGATGGCGTATTACCGTTTCGGAAGCGCCTACGAGTTGAAGGGAGATCACGGGGCGGCGCTTCAAGCGTTTGACCAATCCATTCAACTGGCCCGGCATGTCGGCGATCCCGCGCTGCTGGCGCTCTCGCACCGCAATATCGGCATTACCTTTGCCGATCAAGAACGCTACTCAGAGGCGCTCAATGAGTTTGAAGAGAGCCGGAAACTTTACGCAACATCGGGCAATCAATTCGGCGCTGAAAAGTGTTTGGCAGATCTCGGCAATATGTTATGGCGGCTGGGGCGTTATCAGGAATCGCGCACGGTGCTCAATCAGGCAACTTTGCGAGCCGAGCGACCTGATGACCAGAATCGTTGGATGCTGGCTAAAGTCAGCTTGATTAACGCGCACATGACGCTGAGCGAACGCCGCTTTGCGGATGCCGAATCAGAAGCAAAACGCGCGTTCGCCTTGAACGCCAATAACGAACACAGAGTTGAAGCGAAATACGTCCTGGGATTGGCGGAGGCCCTTTCTGGGGCTAAGCGACAAGGACAACGGACCTGTCAAGAAGCCGTAGACATGGCCAGGCACGCGAACTTTCAGCCTTTGCTGCCTGGCGCGCTGCTGGCGTTGGCCGAAGCCTTGCTTGAAAGCGGCGACGTACAGGGCTCTTTGACAAACGCATTGGAAGCGCAATCGCTGTTAGAGCGCGCCGGTCAACAGGAATCAGAGTGGCGCGCGTGCTTGATCGCGGCACTGGCCACTCTACGAACCGGAGACGCATTAAAGGCACGCGAGTACGCAACCCGCGTCGAATCTTTGCTTTCGGATCTTCAGCGCCAGTGGGGAGCGCAAGATTATAATGACTACCTCACGCGGCCTGACATCCGGAATTACCGCAAATCTCTCAGCCAGATATTGGCCGTGAGTTAGAAAACCAACTTTGAAATCGGAAAGGAGCAAACCTTATGCCTCACGAACAACCTGATTCCTTGGAGCCAACCGATATTTTTGACGGACACCCTCTTACCATCAAAGAAGACCTCACAATGACGGTACCCGAGCCACATACGATGGTATGGGCTGGCAGATTGGAAAGTCCTCCTAAATTTTCGGAACATGAGCAGCAACTGAAACTATTCACGCTGCTCGGTGTGGATCACAGCCCAACGAAACCAAGCGAAGCTGGGCTTGAAACAGGGATTGTCAGGGGGATTGAGATTAAACTTGGAACTAATCCACCCAAACAGTTTCCAGTAACAGGAACGTGCGAAATCAAAATCTTCTTTACGCACACCTGATGTGTGCGGGACGGCATTGGTTTGTTCTCAAGTTGGTGGCAGGAGATAAATCGCCGTTGGTCTGACGGCACGGCAAGAGTCTGTACAGCAATTGACGTGACGGGCAGGGAATTTCGCGCAGCCTTGCTTGAGTGCTGTGCTGCCAAATGAGATTGGTCGCTCCCTCACTCGCGTTCGGCACGGTCATCTCCAACAAACGCGGGTGGAGAGACAGTTCCGAAGGGTCCTGTCTTAAAACGAGGCTTCTGGATTCTCAACCCACACCGCTCCGTCTTCGAAGTATTCCTTCTTCCAGATCGGAACGATCTTCTTCAAGCGATCGATCGCGTATTGGCAAGCTTCGAAAGCGATCTTGCGATGAGCTGAGGTCACAACGATGACCACGCTCGACTCCGTTATTTCAATTCGACCGAGACGATGAATGATCCCCAGACGATTGATCGGCCAACGCTCGTGAAGCTCGCTACCTATCTGTTCCATCGTGCGGAGCGCCATCGGCTCGTAGCCTTCATATTCGAGATGAAGAGTCCGTCGCCCCTTCGTGTTGTTCCGAGCGACCCCGTCGAAGATCACCACTGCGCCAGAATCTCCCTCAAGCAATCGTGCCCGCAGCCCGGCGATGTCGATCGGTTCGCGCGTGATTTCAAAGATATCTCTGCTTTCGCCTTCGCCGCCGCTCACCGGTGGTAGCACGGCCAGTCGATCGCCGTCAGCTAAGGGCTGTGTGAGCCCGGCGTATTCTTCATTCACCGCAAACAACAGGCTCCGCTCGATTTCACCAAGTTTCGGATGGCTGGATTTTAGAGCAACGAACGCGCTTTCAACCGTCGCCGGCGCGTCGAGCTCCAGATCGAAGCTCGACGAGCCCGCCCACTCGCGAGCCTGGCCGAATAAGAGGGCTGTGATTCTCATTTTGCTCGGCATGTTGGTCCGCAGTCCGTAGCCCATAGTTGCAACTCAGTGGTACTGACCCACGGACTACTGACTAATCATAATCTCGACGTCTTCAATTCGCGACTGTTCAATCTTGAAGGCGCGAAGCTCCACGCGCGGCTCAAGTGAAATGATAAAGTAGAACGCCTCGGGGTAGAAAGCCATCTCCACATCCGACGCCGAAGGATGGGCCGGCGAGCGCGGATGGGAGTGATAAACTCCAAGCAATATCTGTCCGCTTTCGCGTATTCGGCGCATCGCCGCGAAGAGATCCTCGGGCGTCGCGAAGTATCGAGTCTCCGGCGTTTCGGCCTCGTTGCGCAGCGGATGAATTTCGGTGATAACCTCGACTCGCCCGCTCAACAAGCCGCAACACTCGGCGGGTCGCGACTTGAGCGCGTGAGCTTCGATAGCAAGCCGCACGGCTTCGGTTATGCAAATCGACCTAATCTTCGTTTGAGCATCCATTCGGCTTATCGTGATTGAATTGTACCACGGCGAAAAACGCTCCGCTTCAGCATCGATCGAGACTTTGATTTCGGTTGCATCCGCGCTAGATTCGTAATAGGCTTTTCGAGTCTCGCCGGAACCGTCTTTTGAAATCCGCTGAGTGAATGGAGGACCCGTGATCAAGAATCTGCTTCAGACAAGGTTGAAACGCGTCAAGTTCATCGCGGTTCTGCTGCTTCTAATCGCGCTGCCTCGCTCTTTGGGCGCCCAAGCCGAAAAGCCGCAAATCCCCGACGACCCGCTGAGGACATTGAAGAATGGCAATGCGCATTTTTTTGACGATGAACACTTCAAGGAAGAACGCAAGCGTGCTTATCAGGGCGACCAGCATCCTTACGCTGTAATCCTGAGCTGCTCGGACTCGCGAGTTCCGCCAGAGCTTGTGTTTGGCGAATGGGAGTTGCTTGGCAAGCTGTTTGTAGTTCGCGCCGCTGGCAATGTTGTTGATCCGGTGGCTCTCGGTAGCATCGAGTACGGGGTTGAACACCTTCACGCAAAGTTGATTTTTGTGCTTGGTCACGAAAGGTGCGGCGCCGTCCGTGCCGCCATCGAGCAAGCCGCAAAAAAGCCGGCGCTGCTTCCGCCCAATATCTCGTGGTTTGTTGATCCCATCAAGCTGGCGGTCGAACGCACGAAGGGCAAACCGGAGATAGAAACCGTCAAGGAAAACGTTCGAGTTCAGATTCAAAATTTGAGAACCCAGAGCAGCATCATAAGAGAGCTTGAAGAAAAAGAAGGGCTGCGCATCGCCGGCGGATTCTATAATTTCAGCGCGCCAAAGAGCGGCAAGGTGGATTTTTTCTAGCGATCAACGTCTTGTCTCGCCCTAAGTCTATGAAAGGGCGATTTCATCAAGTCTTTCGATAGCAAACGATCCGTTTGCAACGAGCGGCGCTGGTGCTATAATCCCGCCCGCTTACGAATGTCTTTAAACTCTAATTCCAAAGAAAACCAAGGAGGATTACCATGAAGAAGGGATTGTTGTTCATTTTTGCACTAGGTGCCTTTGTTTCAACGGCGATTCAAGCTGCGGCGCAGCCGCCAACAAACTCGCCCCCGCCAAAGGTTCTCTCTATTTTCCGTGAGGACGTCAAAGCATCGAGGACCGGCGCGCACGAAAAGCTCGAGGGCGGTTACGTCGCGGCGTTGCGAAAGGCAAACTGGCCGGTGTTTTCAATCGCGCTGACTCCCGTGGCGGGTCCTAACGACGCGTGGTTCATCAATGCCTACGATTCGTTCGAGGCGATGGAGAAGGATCGGCACGCCATTGACAAGAACGCGGAGTTGAGCCGTGAGTTCGAGCGGCTCGACGCGCTGGATGCCGAGTTTCGCACGAATCAGCGAGGCTTTGTTGCCTTTCATCGAGAAGATCTTAGTTACCATCCGACCATCGACCTGGCGCAGATTCGCTACTTCGAAATCATCACGTTGCGTGCGCGGCCCGGTCATGACTCGGAATTCACGGACGCTGCAAAGGCCATTCGCGCTGCATTCGAGAAGAAGAACAGTCCAGAGGACCACTTTGCAATCTATCAAGTGGAGGCGGGACTTCCAGCAGGAACCTACTTCGTCTTCATACCAATGAAGTCGTTGAGAGAGATAGACCGGAACATGAGTCCGGAAAACCAGCAGGCGTTCATGAAGGCTTTCGGAGAGAGCGGCTTCAAGAAGTTCGAGAAGCTGGTGGCCGATTCGGTGTTGAGCGAGGAGACGGCTATCTACGCGATCAGCCCGAAGATGAGCTACGTCTCGAAAGAGTTCGCGGCGGCGGGCGGCGATTTTTGGAAGCCGAGCTTTGCTGCAAGACCTGTGGCAGCCAAGAGACCAGCGGCTGCTCCAAAGCCGGCAGAAAAGAAGGCGCAGCAATAACGATCACAGCAAACGACTGGGCATCCGAGCCGTTGTCACGCTGGTGGCAACGGCTCACTTGTCTGATTCAAAGGTGCGGGCTTCAGCTTTTGGAACTTTCCTGACCCCAAACGTGAATCAGTAATGTCAGGCGGCCGGCAGTTCAGAGGAAGATGACACAGCCTGCGATTCCCAGCGATCTGGACCTGCTGCGGCTGGTGATGGCCGGAGACGAAGACGCGTTCACTCAGCTCTATCGAAGGCGGCAGGCGGGTGTCTACAGGTTCGCGCTTCAGATGAGCGGGTCGGAGTCGCTGGCCGAAGACGTCACCCAAGAGGTTTTCATCGTGCTGATCCGTGAGGCTGTTCGCTACGATCCGAATCGAGGATCGGTGGCGGCGTATTTGTACGGCATCGCGCGCAATCATGTTTTGCGAAGGCTCGAACAGGATCGACCATTCGTTCGATTGGCAGAGTCGGACGATGAGACCGACGCGAATGCAAGTTCGGGAACGATCGCCGGCGACAACCCGCTTGAGGAGCTGACGCGAAACGAGATGATCGATGCGCTGCGAAACTCGATCCTTGCATTACCCGCGCATTACAGAGAAGTTGTTGTGCTGTGCGATCTACACGAGATGAGTTACATCGACGCGGCGAAAGTCGTAGGCTGCGCGGTCGGAACCGTGCGCTCGCGGCTTCATCGAGCGCGGGCATTGCTGATAGAAAAAATGCGCGCCGGACGTGACCGCGGCCAGGCTGCAGATGAAGTGAAACGCCTGAGGTGCTTCGCATGAATTGTCAGGAGTTGGAAAACATTGCGCGCGACGTTGCCCAGGATGAGCTGATGGACGTCGCATTGCGCGAGGCGGCGCTCTCGCACGCCGACTCGTGTGCGTATTGTGCGATGCGGCTGAGGGATGAGCGCGCGCTGACGCACGGCTTGCGTCGACTTGCGTTGGCCGCTAAATCTGCGGAGGCTCCGGCGCGCGTCGAAACTTTACTGCTCGCGGCTTTCCGTGAACAACGCTCCGACGTGGCCGCGCCGGTTTCCGTCAGTGCCCTCGTCGCCAACCGGCGATGGTTGTACGTTGGAGTGGGCATTGCTGCGGCAATCGTTATTGTAGTTTTGATAGCGCTGATTGCATCGCGGCCAAACCGCGAGCCAGCGCCGCCACAAGAGGCGAAAGACCAAGCTCCTCCATCACCTGCGCCAGAGCCGCAGCCGGAGCGCAGGCCCCTGGCGGGTCTGCCGCCCGATCGCGGGCGCCAACCGATTCGCCGAGCCAACAGCTCAGCGCGATCAGGTCACAGGGTGGTCGACAACGGACAGTCAGGCCGCGACATTGAAATCGCAACTGATTTCTTTCCGTTGATGAATCGAGAAAGCTTGGCTGAGATGGATAGCGGGCAAGTAGTTCGGGTCGAGCTGCCGCGATCGGCGTTGATGTCGTTCGGCTTGCCCATGAATATGGAACGCGCCGACGAGCGCATCAAGGCCGACGTGGTGGTCGGCAACGATGGACTCGCTCGCGCGATTCGATTTGTGCGTTAATGAAGTGAACGTTCCGAGAATGTGCACTTGGCCGGCACACACGAGCCGTGCCCGAAACTAATTTTGAAAGCGAGGAACATCAAATGACAATTCGAAGTAGAACGCTAGTTGCAATCGTCTGCGTGCTTGTGGTGCTGACCAGTGTAATCGCGGTTGGCGCTCAAGCGCGGCAAGAAAGACAGGCGAAACAGGACGCTCAGGTAGTCACGGTTCAAAGTGGCTCAGGCTCTGGTGTCGGCGTGGGCGTACGTGTTGAGCCCGGAACCTTTGCTTTTGCGTCGGGCCAGGGAGACAACACCTTCGTGTTCGTTTCCTCCGAGATGAGCTTTGACGGCAAGACGGTGAAGGGTGCGCCTTATTCCGCGCAAGCTGTCAGCGAGTCGGTCCAGACGCTCGCCGACGGGAACCGCATCGTGCGTCGCAACACTGCGTCTGTCTATCGAGACAGCGAAGGGCGCACTAGGCGAGAGCAGTCGCTCAACGCGGTCGGCGCCTACTCGGCGGGGGGCGACCAACCGCAGTTGATTCTAATCAACGATCCCGTCGCGGGAGTCAACTACATTCTCGACGTTAAGAGCCACACCGCGCGCAAGTTCGATCTTTCGGCCGCGCGCAAGTTGGAAGTCTCTGGTGAAGTCATGGCTGCCAAGAAACGGATGATCGAGACCGCAAAATCAAAGCCACAAGACGGCGCGGGTGCGAACGCTGAGCAAAAGCAGAATGCAGACGCTGAGGTTAAGGCTGAGCTTAAGGCGCGTATCGCCAAGGCTGAGACGGAAGTAAGAGTTGGCAGCGTCGGCATTCCCGGCGGAATTCCAGGCGGCGTCTTCGAGCATTCAATCACGACTAAGATTGATCCAAAGAACATGAAGAAAGAGGCGCTTGGAAAACAAACCATCGAAGGTGTCGAAGCCGACGGGGAGCGATTCACTACCACGATCGCGGCCGGCGAAATCGGAAACGAGCAGCCGATCAGCATCGTTTCCGAAAGGTGGTACTCAGAGGAACTGCAGACGGTGGTGATGAGCAAGCACAGCGACCCGAGACTCGGCGAGCACACTTATCGATTGACGAACATCAATCGAAGCGAGCCAGCCCATTCGCTGTTCGAGCTGTCATCCGATTACACGGTCAAGGAAACCATCGAGCCCGGCATGCGTTTGAAGCTTGAGAATGAGCTTCGTCGACCGAGAGAGAAACAACAACAATAGCAATCGTCTGAACTCCTTCAAGAAGAGGCGGGAGGTTTGCTTCCGCCTCTTCCTGTCTCAGCGCTCTTTGCCCGAGACAGCGCCACTATCATCCGGCAATCATCACCAGAGTCAGCCCGCCTTGATCGTGATTATCAGAGCCAATTTGTCTCAAGTGGAATATGTAAACGTCCCCAGATTGGCCTCCCGCCAAGTCCGCCGTGAACGTGAACTTGGTCAATTGTCCGGGAGCAAGTTTGATCTTCGCCTCGTAGGTCTGCGGACTCAACGGCGTGATCGCACTCGGGTGACTATGATCAATCACCTGCGCATCGGGAAAATCCGGGAGCACAAACTTGAAGCTTCGCGCCGGCGTGGAGCCCAGCCGAAGCAAGCCGTGAGTGTCGTGGAGCTGCGACGACACTGTTTTCTTGACGAAGTTACTGGGCCTGCGGTCGGCGATCGCGAATAGTTTGACTTGTTGCGTGCTTGCAGAAGGGTTGACTGTCGTCACCTGAGAACTTTGGACGACTTGGGGTTGTGGCGTAATGTTTATACCCGTAACCGGCGTCGGCACTACACATAGATTATGCTGCGCAACGTGCTGGTCATCAGGCGCGAAAAAGCCCTGAGTGCTGGGCGTGAGCGAATCAGGATAGCATCGCGCCACCAGGCACACGGCGTGAGGGTGGTGCGGATCTAAATGATCGAAACCCAATGGCGGATGAAACAACATCGTTGCGGTCGCAGCCGCGCCCTCAGCGGGAACCTGCGCGCCGATGTTTTGAACGTTCTTGGCGCTGGACGGATTGTTCGGAACCATCGCCAGCGACGCGCCTGCTGCCCACAGCTCGACGGTAAGACTCTCAGAAAAGGAAGTGACGCAACCGCTGTCGGCTGACTTTCGGTGCACCGTGAGCTTTACGGTGTCGTGTGCAGCGTTCAAACTCACGTCGGGGCTGAGCCACCAAATGTCAGAGGCGTTGTGCGCTCCTCCGTCACCGGGTAAAGCTTCCATGAACATGCAGCTGTCTGCTGCCAAGCCGGGGTCATTGGACATCTTGCTCCCCTTAGTTGCCAGTGATTGTCTTAAGTATCGACTATCTTCTTGCTAACGCGATCTTCGATCGACGTGCAATCTCTTCCTGCTCTTCGCGTTGCTCGGCTATTCCTTCTCGAAGTGCGTCGAACGCGGGCAAGCGCGCGATCTGTGGCATCGGCGACGCTTTGCCGCGAACTGAATACCAGATGATCTCGTTCATTACGCGAGCATCAGCCAAGTCCGCGTGCTCGAGGTTCTGTTCTGCCGTGCGATTTATCCAATAAGCTTCGGTAGTATCGCGAGCCGAGCGGGCCGGTATCATCAGATTGTTCATCGCGACGTCGGGCAGCACCGCTTTGTAGGGCTGGAGGTCGGGCTTGTCCTGGAATATGTCAATCGGCGCCGCCGATGAGTCGAGCTGATTCATCGGCTGCATTCCTAGCAATATTTCCATCGTGCGAATCAGGCTGACCGTTGAGTGAAACTCATGGACCAGCACGCCTGGACGGTTGTATGCGCTGATAACGAGCGCCGGCGAGCGATGGCAATCGACATGATCGGGCCCGTCTTGAGCGTCGTCTTCGAGGATGAAGATTGCCGTGTCCTTCCAGTAAGGGCTGTTTGACACCGCCTCGACCAATCTTCCCACTGCGTAATCATTTTCTGCGACGTAGAACTGGGGCGTTGGGTAATCAGCAGCCAGTCCATTGGTGTGATTGTTCGGCAACCTCATCATCGAGAAGTTCGGCATACGATCCGGTTTACCCGCCTCGATGTCCGCCACGTACCCGCGAAACTCCTCCAGCCATTCTCCCAGCCGCGACGTACCGCGGAAGCGCGCGTCTGTTTGGTTTATGCTTATCAGCGGATCAGCATTCGCTTCCTTCGCCGAGCGATAGGAATCAGGCGTCATCGCGTCGGGAGTTCGCAAGTCGAAATTCCGAAACGTCAGGCTGCAGTGACCTTCGAGCGATTTTTTCGTCGGAATGGCCGAGAGCGTCGGACTTGTGTCCGGGTATCCGCGCGATCGATTCGCGTTTACCGCCGCGACGTTTGCCTCCGAAAGCGTTCCGATGAATTCGCCGTAGTTGCGATAGCTGAGGCCTGCGCGCGCGGCGGCGTCCCACAAATAAAGCGTCTCAGGTTCCGCGACATCTCTCGCGCCGTGCAGGTAAGGGATGTAACGCCGCAGAAAATTCGAAAGTTCATCGGCGGTAACCGGAGCACTGAACAGCGGCTGCGCGCTCCTTGACGGCTCGTACGCGGGCAGGCGATTGAACCCCTCAAAATCGTAACCGTGCCCGCGACCTGAGTAGTTCCAGCGGTTGGCCTTTTCGGTGTAGTCGCTGCAAAAAGCTGCCGTCGACCAGTTGTGACCCTCAGGACTCGCGGAAGCGTTGACGAAAAAGCGGTCAAGCAACCCGAACCGCTGCGCAAGCGCGTGATGATTGGGCGTAATGTTCTGGACTGCGCCGCCCGAAACTCGCGCCGCCTCGGCCGCTCCAAAGATCGCCAGCGACGCGACACCATCGGCCGCGTGCCCGTCTCCCGATTGCGCCACGTCGCCGAACACCTGATCGTACGTTCTATTTTCCTTAATGATGTAAATCACGTGCTTGATAGGCGAAGGACCCTGAAACAACGTCGCGCGCGGCTGACCGATCAAGCCATCGTTGCGCATCACCTGCTGCGTGTACGCGACCAGCGCGCGCTCGTCAGGCTCGGCAAGCGCGCTGATGTTTCCTGAGATCAATGACATGCTGTACTGCCCGCCCCGATCACCTCGTCCGGTGCCGGCAGGAAAGCGATCGTTCGGCATATTGGGAACTCGCCCCGAGTTGTTGACCACAACCGATGAGCTTTCGAAGCCGGTGCCTTTCCCGTTGCCGACGAAGATTGTGCGGCCGATTACCGCGACCGCCGAGGGGTACTGGCCGGTCGGGATGAAGCCTCGCACCTTGCTGCGGTCATCGTCGCCCGCGCGGGGTCCGCCATTTCCTTCAACTCGCGCGCCGCCAATCCCGCGAGCGCGAGACGAAAGCGCAACAACCGCCAGCGCATTTGCGTTTGCGTTGGCAACGTAGAGCGTCGCACCGTCGCCGCTGAGTGCCAAACTTTCAGGGCTCGCGCCTATAGCCGCGGCTTCAGCAAGTCTCACATTGATCCGCTCAATTTCGCGGTCAGCCGCGGTGTCAATCACCGACACGCTGTCGGCGTTCGAGTTTACGGCGTAAAGGCGAGTGCCGCTCGCATTCAAAATCATCGCCGTCGGGTGACGTTCCACCGGAATGCGGGCGACGTTTTGACCGGCCTTGCGCGGATCGATAACCGCGATTGACCCATCCGCCCAACAAGAAACGAAGAGTTTCTCCGTCTCGGACCCACGCGGCAGAGCAACGACTTCATACGGGTAGACGGACTGAGAAGAGGCGCGCAGCTCGACGCGCGTGAGTTTGCGTTCATTGCGAAGATTACTGATTATACCAAGGCTATCGCCCAGATTATTGGCGATGTAGAGCGTGTCACCGTCCGGGCTGATGGCCAGACCGGCGGGGTAAACGGGCACGCGATTGTCGTTATAGCGGCTTGAATTTGCTGACGCCGCAAATCCGCTGACGTCTATGAACGGAACGTCGGCGACAGCATTCGCTCCACTCGAAGCGGGCGTGGTAGCCGCAGGCGTGAGTGACGTGGGCGTAATCGGAGTTGCGGCTCCCGGGCGAAAGCGAAACGCCCAGATCTTGTTTTCGACTCCTCCTGATGCATAAAGCGCGAAGGTGCCGTCCGCATCGGCTCGCGGCGCAAACACCAGACCTACATTTACGCTTCGAGGCGTCGCGAAGTAGATGTTCTGAATGACCGCGGGACCGAGGCGCGCGTTGAGGTCGATAACCGCGAGCGACTGCTGTGCCCGATTAGTCGTAGAGCTGAACGCGACGCCGTAACCGCTGTTGACCGCGATCAAGTAGCGCCCGAGAGCTTCGGGGCCGGTCTTGTCGGGGCTGCGGACGAAGGCTACCGGCAACGCTCCCACGGCAGGCTGTCTCGTAGTAGCATCCATGACTAGCGAACCTGCCGGTGTGATGGGCCGCCCCTCGGATGCCGGCTGGCTTTGAACCCTGATGTCGGCGGCAGACCGCAAGAGTCCGGTGCTTACTAATACCGTAACTATTAAAACGGCTGTTGTGAGCGGAAAAAGAAACGATGTGCGTGCGCGTCTGTGGTGCATTCCTTGGCTCTCCTCTTTGATTGGCCTGTAGGAGCAGCCACTATACCGATCTGACCTCAAGGGGTCAATGAAGAATGTCGGTTAATCGCTCGCCGCTTGCAGCTGGCGAACGTAAGCGGTGGGTAACTTGATGGTGAAATGCGCGCCTTCACCAGGGCGGCTCTCGACGAAGATGCGGCCGCTGTGCTCTTGTATGATTCCATACGACAAAGCGAGTCCCAAACCCGTTCCCTGTCCGGTTTCCTTCGTGGTGAAGAAGGGATCGTAAATGCGGGCGATATGCTCAGGGGCGATGCCTACGCCCGTGTCGCGGAAGTCGACAACCAGCGAGGTATCGATCGCGCGGGTGTGAATCGTGAGCCTGCCTCCGCCGGGCATCGCGTCGCGCGCGTTCAGGATCAGATTCATAAAGACCTGCTGCAGCTTCGAAGCGCTGCCGTACGCAGGCGCGAGGCGCTCACCGTAGTTGCGCACGATCTCGAACTTGGCGTTGCGCAATTGCGGCTCTAACAACTGAAGAGTGTCGTCTAGCACATGGTTTACATCCACCTCGCAAAACTGAGAGTCGCCGGTTCGCGAGAAGTTCAGAAGGTTGTTGATTATGCCTGAGGCCCGCACCGTCTGAAGCTGAATCTTTTCCAGCAGCTTACGCTTGGGATCGCCTTCCTGGACCTGTTGCAGGAGCATCTGCGCATAGGAAGAGATTCCCGCAAGTGGGGTGTTTACCTCGTGGGCGACTCCAGCCGCCAGCAACCCGATTGACGAAAGCTTTTCGCGTTCGAGCAACTGCTGCTCGAGCTGCGCGCGCGCAGTTACATTTTCGACTACCACAAGCGTGCCCGTGACCACGCCGTGCGCGGCTTCAAACGGCGCAAGCGAAATGTTGAGCGTCAGCGGGCGCCCGTCTTCGGTCGACGCGCTATATTTGTAAATGTGCCTTGTATCACGAAGCGACCAGCCGTCCTCTCCGATCACATTCTGGAGGGTATCGATAAGGTCGCGATCAAAGATGTCGTCGATATTGCGGCGCAAGGCCCGCTCGCGTCCGATGCCGAAAATCTCCTCGAGTGCGTTGTTCCAGGTCGTGATCCGGCCTTCGAAGTCGACAACCAGAATGCCCACGTTGACGCTTTCGATGATGTTTTCCGAGAACTCCTTGAGCCGCGCCAGCTCAAGAGCTTTTTCCATCTCGGACCGGTAGAGCAAGCTGTTGTCTATCGCAACCGCGACGTAGCCCGACAGCGCTCGCAACAAATCTGTGTCCTCGCTTGTGAGCATCGCGCTTGTAGTCGGGCGACCGATACCAATGATGGCAACCATGCGGTCTCTCACAACGCACGGCACGTAATAGTGAATCTCTTCGCTTGTCCTGCTTAACAGGTCGATCCCGTCGCTGTCCAGCAAGCCATATTGTTCCTTCCTTAGTTCCTTGGCAACAACGAAGCCGCGCCCAATCGAGCGTAGGCGAATCGTCTTCTTGATATCTTCGGGCAGACTCAAATCGCGATCGATGCCTGCGGCATGTGTCAGACGAAAACCTGATGGCATGGTTCCGTCCTCGATGAAGATCGCAACCTTGCGAACCGCGAGCATGTCCGACAACCTGCGAACCAACGAGTCGAGCAGTTGCGGAAGCGCGGTCGTCTGCGCCAGCGTTCTTCCAAAATCCTGAAGGCCGGTCCTCAAGGTATAACTCTCGCCGTAAAACCAGCGATCTGCCCAGACTTGGAGTTTGTTCTTTATCGGCGCGAACAACATCGCGACGATGAGCATACCCACGACGACTACAAGCTTCGTTTTGAAGCTGCTGAGATCTCCGGTTGCCCACACGAACTTGACCAGATCGCTCACGCCTAGAAGCATCGCCATGTAAATCGCCGCAACCGCCACGATCGCCATCACGTGCACGAAGCTGCGCCGCATTATCACGTCGACGTCCATCAGACGATAGCGAATTATCGAATAGCCGAACGAAAGCGGGATCAGGATCAGCGGCGCGTAAGCCGAAGTCTCCATGACCGGAGTGATCTCCAGATTAGAGACGTATGGCAACAGGTACAAGAACGCGAACGGCAGCCCTGACAGCCCAAGTCCCCAGACGATCCATTTGAGTTGTTGGCGAAGCAGGGGCTTCTCCGCTCGAAGAAAGGTTCGCAACAGCAGGAGACTTCCCACCACAAAGAACATCGCGCAGTAAGCAAGCTCGACCTTATCGAGCGCGTTCCCCCAACGCACCAACGACGCGCCGCCAAACAAAACAGGCCTGTAGTGCCAGACTGCCTCAACGACGATCAACGCAAACGCCGGCACGTACAAAGCTGCGATAACTGGCCGCAGCCGCGCCGACACCTCCCGCCTCGAAGGAAAGTTCGCGCAGAAATGCAGAAACAGCGGAGCGAGCAGCGCCCATGCCGACGCGTCGAGCAGGCTCACCAATCTGTCCAGCTTTGTGAACTCGAGCGTCGAGCTATAGAAATAGCCCACGAATGAAAGCAGCGACCACGCGTAGAAGTGGTAAGTCAGAGCGGCGCGGCGCTGTTTGAACAACACAAACAGCCCGATCGCCAAATAGACGAGGGCGATGAATGCCAGATAAAGTCCGCGTCCGAGGTGCTGATCGCGGGCGACAACTTTGAAGTCGACGTCGTAAAGATCCTGCTGATTACCGTAGATGGCTCTTAGAACGGGATCGGGGTGAAAGACTGCGTAGCGCGCGTTGCCCCCAACTCCCTGGCTTGCGAGATAGCGCGACAAAGTTTCAGCGCGTGTGACTTCCTCGTAATCCAGATAGCGCGCGGCTCCTGATCTTGAAGCATCGTGTTTGCCGACGTAGAAGAACGCCTTGACGTAATCGCCCTTTGTGACCGCGTAGGCAAGAGGCGAATCGGGTCGTACGGATTTGGCTTGTACTCCGGCGGGTGTGTCGACCCATTCTACGCCGTCGTCAGCGACGGGAGGCAGGCTCAGCCGGTCCCGCAGGTTGAGGATGCCTATCACCACGAGCGCGACAGTTATCGCCAAAACGGCGACAAGCTTGGTCGTGCTCATCAGGTCTTTCATTCTCAAACCTCTTACTGATCTTCATTCAAAGAGAGGCACAGATCGGTCTTGTTGTTAAGGTGCAACTGGTATTCCCGCTCGCGGCGCCTTGGATAGTTAAGCAAAAGAAAGGCTTAGCAATCGCTGCGGTTGGTGTCACAATGCGGTATTCCATATTTTTGGAAGAGACTCCAATTTTTTGGATGCCAACAACGGGGAGAAACGCGCTGATCGGTTTCTGATCGCTCAAAACCTGAGTGCCAGCCCGACGCGGACCAACCTGTGGAAGCGGCTTGCGACCAGCTCCTGTCGTTCATCGGCGATTGATGTTTGTTGATC
Organism: Blastocatellia bacterium; assembly: GCA_036505875.1. GTDB lineage: Bacteria > Acidobacteriota > Blastocatellia > UBA7656 > UBA7656 > Onstottus_A. Next base: position 24,769 of record DASXSR010000364.1, read on the forward strand.
GAACAGGTTCCGGAGATCGACGACCGCCGCCCACTGGCCAGGTATGAAGCTGACGCTTGGCAATTCCTGTGTAAACGAAATGCTGACGTTCGGATCGTATGTGGAGATCTGACCCTGAAACGGATCAATGGCGAATACAGCACGCCCTGGAGAGATTCGCACCACGGTTGAGATTTTTGTTCCCGTGTTTACAAAATTGGCGTCCACTTTCGCTGAGACGACGTGGAAGACTCCGCTGCTGAAAAGATTCGCCGGCGTTGTTATGCCTCGCCGGTCAAGTTGTTGTCCCTCCCCGAAAGCGTAGCCGACTGTGCCGTCAATTACTTTGTTGACGTGTCGATGGTAGCAAACTCGCAATCCGCGGGTGTGTCCAGATTGTTCCTCGCTGCGCAGCGTCGGGTCAGCTTGAGCGGCGTCATTGGGGACCGCAAGCAGTCCGACGCCGTGACCGGACACCGTGTCGAGAAATGCCATCATCTCGACTGATGACTTGTCCGACAGAACTTGCTGCCCGCCGAACTGAAGGCGATAACTCCGTTCAACAACCGGTTGCCCACCTGCGGTCGCTACCGGTTTGGGTTCCGAGAATTCTATCTCGCCCGATTCAAGATTCACTTTCCATTCGGTGTCACTTGAGCCGCCCGGCACCAATCCTGCAAATAACTTTGTTCGCGGGGCGGCGTCCACGGCAATCCCGAATCTGGGCAAGATGCTCGAGGCAGAGCCTCGTTCTGCGAATCGCGCAAACTCGAGTCCGTAAACGACCAGCACAGGGCCTGACACCTGCCAAGTATCGGTGGCTGAGATTGAGACCTGTCCGAGACTCGACGGCGCGCTTTGGCGCGAAAAGGTAAATCGCCCATATCCCATTGCGACCGACAAACGGTGACGATCACCCGCGTACGCGGAGGTAAGTGCTCTTAGACTCTGGGGAGCGCCGCTCCCGAAGCCAACCTGTCCGCTTATCGCCAGAGTGGGTCCTTTGGCAAACTGTTCCGAGACAGCGAAGTTCGCGCCGGCGAAAGAGTTCACGGAGGCCGTCTGCGCAAAGGTGTTTACGGCGCCTCGCAACTCCGCACCGTGATCGGTTAAAGCAACCGTAGCGTCGGTCTTGTCGCCGGCCGCCGGTTTGGTCTCGTCGTAGTGAAAGATCGTTCCGAGACGCTGGCGAGCGGCGTACTTCGAGTCGGTATTCAGACTCGTTTCGTCTGAGAGAGCAGTTATTCTCCGCAGGAATATGGAATCGAAGACAGTAACCTTATTAGGCTTGACGTCGGCGGAAAGCTCAACTGGACGGAACCCCTGTGCTTCTGCCTTGACGCGATAGTGTCCGGGCATGATTCCCGCCGCGGTGAATTTGCCCTCGCTGTCGGTGTTTGCCCGCTTGACGATCTTATCCGCTTTGACGGCTTCGTCGTTAGTAATAACCACCACAGCAGCGCCAATCAGCGGATTACCGCCCGCGTCCATGATAACTCCTCGTATGGATCCTCGGCCTGCGGCGGCCTCGACGGGAACGCTGACTGACGCAATCGCGGTTGCCGCGATTAGCACCCAGAGTGTTGTCGCATGTTTCATAGGTTACCTCTTAATTGGAGAACCCAGAGGTCTAGTCGGTCGAACTTTCGATTTTATCACTCGACCTCGCAGTGTCAAGCGCGCCCGACTCCTTTAACCACGCAGCAAGCCGGCGAAAGGCGCGCCCTCGGTGACTGACTTCCGCCTTCTCCGAGGAGCTAAGCTCCGCGAAAGTCTTTCCCAACGCCTCATAATAAAACACTGGATCGTAACCGAATCCGTTTGCGCCACATGCTTGTGTCAGTATAACACCTTGAGCTTCGCCCAGAAAAACCCTCTCGCCACCTTCCCAAACGATCGCAGCAGCGCAGACAAAACGCGCCTGGCGACGTTCTCTTGGGAGGTTCTTCATCGCGTCCAGCAAGATCGCAATGCGGTCGGTGTCGCTTGCGCCCAGACCTCCGAAGCGCGCCGAGTAGATGCCTGGCGCGCCAGCCAGCGCTTCAACCTCTAATCCGGAATCGTCGGCAATGGTCGGCAATCCGCGGAGGCGATGATAGTGCCGAGCCTTCAACAGCGCGTTCTCGACAAAGGTCGCGGCTGTCTCAATTTCTTCGCTTGACGCGAGCTTACCCAAACTCATTACTTCGATTCCCTCGGCGGCCAAAATTCCTCTCAATTCAGACATTTTGCCTCTGTTGGTTGTGGCCAGAAGAACGCGCATAAGTTGAGTATATCATCCGTAACTTCGTACCCCTCGCCTGAAGCTAGAACTATCCGTAGCCGTGTTCTTGCGCGTTCAGCATTCGGTGTTGAGACGGAAACCTCGGTAAATTCTTCTTCCGAACTTATGTACTTTTTACACGCGGAGTGGCGATCAAGACTTCGACGGGTCCTTCGCCAGAACGCCTAAGTCGCCAGAAACGTTGACCGACGTTACCGGAATGAGGGTCAACCAGGTCGTGGCATTTTGATTGCTCGGGTTCAGGTGGGGCAAGAGATACGGGTGATGACAACATCACTTCCTGTTCTCGATTGACGGTTACCGTGGTGAGGACGGTAATCGGAAACAAGGCGACGCGGTCTTCCCACGCTGCGTCGCCTCTTTTTTTTAACAACCACCGCTCAGCGGTCCCCAACGCTGAGTTCAGCAAGCGCTATCGAATCCATCCGGTCAATTTCGCTTCGGAGACGTTGTTCCGAACAATCCGCACGCGCCATAGCATCGCATCGACCGAGTATGGGGTTCGAGCGGGGCGGCCATCGACTTGGGCCATTTTTTGTGGTCTAATCCAAAGTCGAATGAAACCACACATCTTGGGAATTGACCTCGGCGGAACGAAGGTCCAAGCTGCCGTGCTCGATTCCGATGCGCGCGTCGTCGGGCGCGCGCGTGCGAAGACCAGAGCCTGGCGTGATGACGAAGAAGTCTTTGCAACAATCACGCGCATTGGTCATCGAGCGATCGAAAACGCTGGTGTCGCGCCCTCGAATCTCGCGGCGGTCGCGATAGGCGCGCCCGGTCCAATCGATGCGAACACAGGCTACATCATCGAATCCGTCAATCTGGGATTTACCAACTTCCCCCTCGGTCCGCGTCTGTCTTCCGAATTCGGTTGCCAAACGATTGTAGAGAACGATGTGAACGCGGGCGTGTATGGCGAGTTCAAGGCTGGAGCCGCTCGAGGCGCGAACGATGTTGTCGGGATTTTCGTGGGGACAGGGATTGGCGGAGGACTAATCTTGAACGGTGCGCTTCACCATGGCTTCACTGGTAATGCTGGTGAGATAGGCCATATGATCGTCGAGGCAGGCGGGCCGCGCTGCAACTGCGGCAATCGCGGATGCCTGGAAGCCGTGGCAAGTCGAACGGCAATCACTCGCGACATTCGAAAAGCCATCAAGCGCGGACTCCCCAGTCTGGCTTCGAAGCTGCTCAAGAAGAATACCGAGCTGCTGTCCGGCAAAGAACTGAAATCTCTTTACGACGCGGGGGACGAGCTTGTAATCGAGTCGGTCAAGCGCGCGGCGCGAATGATCGGCGTGGGGATTGGAAGCCTGATGAACGTGTTAGCGCCTGAAGTCATCGTCCTGGGCGGAGGACTCGTTGAGGCATTCGAAGCCGATTTCATCGAACGGATCGATCGCACGGCTCGCTCCATCTCGTTTGACATCAACTCCAAAGACGTAAAGATAACTCGCGCCGAGTTAGGCGACGACGCCGGAGTGATCGGAGCGGCGATGCTTGCGAGAGAAGCGCTCGCACGAACCTCTGATTAGTTACGGAACTATCTGAAGCTAGTGTCGTTTGAAATCATCTAACAATCAGATTGACCGAGAGGAGAGGTAACGCGAGCTTACCATCAGCAATTATGGCAAGAGTTTTTGAGCAAGTGGCGGGAATCATTAATCCCACCTGGGAGTGCAAGCAGTGTCATCAAAATGTCGCGGAGGACTGCACCGTCGCCTACCATTTGATCGACGGCGTGCTCTACGGCTGGTGTGAGTCCTGCTTCACCAAACGCGCCAGCGACATACCGCGCGCGGCATAAAGCTAAGTCACTGCGGTAACTCCAACCAGCCCTTAGTTTCTAGATCGGCCCGATCGTATGCTATCATTGCCTCTTCAGAGGTAATTCCGCATGCATCCCACATACAGGCCCGAATCCTACGATGGATGCGCACCGATTCAGCGGGTTCCCGTAGCACACACAGATTACACCAACGCGAGGACAAATCATGTCACGGGGCAGAAAGTTCAGAACGACCCGGCGTATCCCGGCTACCGAGCGCTCACTATTCGAGCAAAAATTGACCGGCCGATATTCGCGCACGCTCGATCGAACTGATCTGCTCAGCCTAATTCGCGGCGGCGAGGACACCCACGTCGAGTTCAAAATCCGCCTCGTGAACACCGAGAAGGTTGGTGGCGAGATCGTAGCGCTGGCGAACGCCGGAGGAGGCGTGATCATCTTTGGGGTAAACGATCAGCGGCGCGTCGAAGGACTCGATAATCCGGAACAGGTCGAAGAACAGTTGATAGACATCTGCCGCAATCAGATAAGCCCGCCGGTCTTCCCCCGAATAGACAAAGTCGCTTACGACAACGGGACGCGCATAGTCGTGCTTCAAGTGGATGACCGGCGCGCGCCGCATCAAACTCCCGATCATCGTTACTTTATTCGAATCGGCTCGACTAAACGCGAGGCTGAAGGTGCGGAGATCGCGGCGCTGTTTGCGCGCTCGCGAGTCGCATCCTTTGAAGACATGCCTTTGATAACCGCTGCGATCGAAGACGTGGACGAGGCGCTGGTGTGGAGTTACTTGCGCGATCTTGAAGGCGAGATGTTTCGCGAGCCTGAAGGATTTCCAACTGCGGCGGCTATGCGCGACCTGAGGTTGGGCACAGATTACGGCCACAGCATCGCCCCAACCCTCGCCGGTTTTCTTCTTTTCGGTCGGGCCGCAGCAGTCCAGCAAATCGTGCCGCAAAGTCAGATTACGCTGACTCGATTATCGGGAACGGGCGCCGCGTCGCCGGTCATCGAGCGGGCGGAATTCTTCGGCAATCTCACGCGGCTGTTTGACAACGCGATGTTTTTCATGAAGCGATACATTGATCTTTGGGATGCACGTCCACCTCGGTCGTCCTCGCAGTCGAACAAAGACAAAGGTGAGCCTGTGGCCGCGCGCGCAAATTATTCACGCTCGGCCGTGATCGAAGCCCTGACGAATCTGCTAGTGCATCGGGATTACTCAATCGTGGGTATCGGCGCGCGAGTGTTGATATTCGACGACCGGCTTGAGTTCATTAACCCGAACCGCTCGGCGAGAGCAACGAGTAAGTCTATCGAGTTGGGAGCATCCGAGCTATTAAACCCGAGGTTACATCACATTTTCACCAGCGCCGAGTACGGCATCGAACGAGTTGAGCGCGGGATACCAGCGTTGAGGCGCGCGCACTATGCGTTCGCTCGGCGCGAGTCACGGGTTTCATTACTTGGTGATGAGTTCCGAATAGCGCTATTCGGAGTGTGATTCGAGAACGGAAGTTCGGCTTCGTGTCAGGAGGTCATTATGCGAACCGAGACGGAAGTTAAAGACGCGTTTAAGCTGTTGCTGCTCGCGTGCCTGTTGACCCTGGCGCTGTGGTTCATTCCGTTTGCTGAAGTTGTAACTTACCCGATTCGGCTCTTGGTCACCTTCATCCACGAGAGCGGTCACGCATTGGCCGCGCTGGCGACGCTGGGCGAAGTTAATAGGATCGCGCTCGACTGGAGCGGCAGCGGAGTGACGTTCACAAGAGGCGGCCTGGGAATATTGATCTCGAGCGCCGGGTACCTGACTACGACTCTGTACGGCTCGGCGCTGCTGCTTTTTTTGAGACGCGAGCGGAACGCAAAGACAGCGGCTCTGGCGACGGGCGCTTTGCTATTACTTATGACGCTGCTTTTTGGCGGGAACCTGGTTGCGTGGCTCGCGGGGCTTGTGTTTGGAGCAGGGTGTTTGCTGCTGGGCCTAAAAGGCAAGCCGCGCTTCATTCATTTCTGCATGAGCTTCCTGGCGATTCAGTGTTTGTTGAACGCTTTTTACGATCTTCGCACTCTGTTATTTGTATCCGCTTACGATCCTGCGTTTCCCACCGATGCGCGAAACATGTCGCAAGCGACGGGAGAGTTCTTTCCGCCGGTAGTCTGGGCCGTCGGATGGGCCATGCTCTCGATGGCAGTTGTCGTCGCTACCCTGGTTGTTTACTACCGAAGCTTGAGACAACGAGCCGTCTTGTTGGAGGCTTCAATTCCCGCGTTGATCGATGATCATTCGACCAGCGCCTTTCACGGCCGGATTTGAGCTAAGCCGCTCCCGCCTGTTGACTCAAGCCTTTGTTGTAAATCTCGCTGATCAGCTCCCTCATCGCGCGACCGTCGATCGGTTTCGAGAGCAAGTAGCCTTGCACGTACTCGCAATTCAACCCCGTGAGCTGAAGGATTTGGTCACGAGTCTCCACGCCCTCGGCAACCACGTCCATCCCCAGATTGCTTGCGAGCGTCAGAATCGTCCGAACTATCTCGGTGTTCTTTGGCAGGTTGATCCTCGAGACGAACGACCGATCGATCTTCAGAGTGTCGATCGGAAACCGATGCAAGTAACTCAGTGAAGAATAACCCGTGCCGAAATCGTCCAGCGACAGCCGAATGCCGAGCGCCTTGATTCGCTTCAGCGTCGTGGCTGCCGCGTCGATGTTTTCGATGATCGCGCTCTCGGTAATCTCGATATTCAAGCTTTCGGGAGCCAGGCCAGTCTCGTCAAGGATTTTGGAAATGCGATCGATCAGATCCGGTTGCGATAACTGCTTGCCGGACAGATTGACGCTGATGCTCAACGGCGGCTCAGAGGGGAACTGCTCTTGCCACGCGCGCAATTGCTCGCAGGCTTCTCGCAACACCCATTGCCCGATCGGAATGATGAGCCCGGTTTCTTCCGCCACGGGAATGAACTTCAACGGCGAAATGTATCCGTGCTCCGGATGCTCCCATCTGACCAGCGCTTCGAAGCCGCTGATTCGCCAACTGTCCAGCGAGATTATCGGCTGATAGTGAACTCGAAACTCGCCGTGCGCGAGCGCGCGGCGAAGCCCGGTCTCGAGCTGCGACAGCGCGGCGTTGCGGACGTGCATACCTATGTCAAACAACTCGAACGAGCCACGACCGTGCTCCTTCGCGCGATACATCGCGGTGTCCGCATTGCGAAGTATGTCTTCGGGCTCCTCGGAAGCAATCTGGTTCAACGAGATGCCAATGCTCGCCGATACAAAGACTTCGTGGCCGCTCAGATTGAACGGCGCGGCGAGGTTTTCTCGAATTCGCTCGGCGGCCTGGACTGCATCGCTCGCGTGTTTGACGCGATCTACGATGATCGCAAACTCGTCGCCACCCAGCCGCGCGACCATGTCGCCCGGTCGCAGACAAGCTTCAAGCCTCCGGGCGGCCGCCACCAGCAACTGATCTCCTATCTGATGTCCAAGGCTGTCGTTGACCACCTTGAATCGATCCAGATCAAGAAAGAGCACGGCAAAAGCGCCGTCACCGCTCTTCACTTCGTCGAGCGCGCGCCTCAACCGGTCTGTAAACAACGCGCGGTTAGGCAATGCGGTCAGCGGGTCGTGGAACGCGTTATGTAATAATTCCTTCTCGGCTGCTTTCTGATCAGTAACGTCAGTCACGGAGCCGGTCATCCGATACACTTGCCGGTTCGAATCCATCACTGCCAGGCCGCGGCTCAACATCCAGCGGTAGCTACCGTCCTGTCGACGTATCCTGTGCTCGCTCTGAAACTGCGGCGTCAAGCTGAGCAGATGCGACATTATCTCTGATTGGACTCGTTCGATATCGTCCGGGTGGACCCGGTTGAACCATTCGTCAGGCCGGCTCGTGAGCTCAATCTCTTCACAGCCAAGCAGACTCTTCCAGCGATCACAGAAACGCATCTCATTTGAATCCAGCTCCCACTCCCAGAGCCCGTCGCTTGCGCCCCTAAGCAGCATCTCGTATCGCTGCTCGCTTAATGCGAGGGACCGAAACGCTGTCTCGCGCTCTTCCAATGCCCGACGAAGCTCGAGATTTCTTAGTCTTGAATCGAGTTTGTCGATGACCGCGCGCGCCAATGCATCGAGCGCGCGAGCTTGGCCCTCACCTAACGCTCGGGGCTTATGATCAGTTACCGAGAGAACGCCAAGCACTCGTCCTTCAGTCGTCACCAGCGGCGTTCCAGCGTAGAAGCGAATCGTCGTTGCGTTAGTGTTGGTTGTGCCGTCGTTGAACCTGTTGTCTCTTAGCGCATCCGAGACTACAAACTGGTCTTGTTCGCCCATCGCCCACGAGACCAGAAGGGTCTCACGCTCGGCATCGCTAGGGGCCGTGCCTGCGCGTGAGACGTTCCGCACTCGGTCGCTTGTCCCAATGCTCAGAACTGCGGAGGGCACCGCGCATACCTCAGCCGCAAGCCGAACAAGATCATCCAACACCCGGTCAGACTCCAGCGTTGCATGCCCATGGTCTTCCCACGGCGGCATTGTCACCTCTGACCTTACCTTGATGAGATCAACGCTCAATTTGCGTCCCGTTGGTTCAACTGTTCTAGGGGTTCGTCAAACACAGATCAGAAGGGACAGGGGCAAGAACGATGCCATGATGACATCCGCCGCAAGATCAGCAAGAGTCTTGTTAGCGATTTAACGGGTGTGAAACGTGCGGTAGGAATGACCGATCAACTTGACGGACAATAGTCATCGTGAATGAGCGGTCACGCCTTCAAGTCTGTCTTCCAGATTGGCCAGAGCTTCCTGCAAACGTTCAAGTGCCGATTGCTCCGCCGCCCACAACCCGCGGCCAGCAGCCTCAACCAACCGGCCCACCAGAGTGCGTGCTGAATGAGGATTGAGCGAGCGAAGCCGCTCGAGCATTTGCTCATCAAGAACGTAAGTTGCAGCGAGCTCGTCATAGACCCACTTGTCAACCGCGTCGGCAGTCGCCGACCAACCAAACGTGTTGGTTACGTGATGCTCGATCTCGGCGACACCGCTGAAACCGTGGCGAAGCATGCCTTCGAACCATTTCGGATTCAGCATCTTGGTCCGTGCCTCGAGCTTGACGATTTCTTCAACCGTTCGCACTTTCGCGCCTGGCGAAAGCGAGTCCGACAGATAGATTCGCGGTCGTTGTCCCGTCTGTTTTTCGACTGCATTCGAAACTCCGCCCAGGTATTCGAAATAATGATCGACGTCGGTGATCCCGACTTCCACGGTGTCGATGTTCTGGTAGGTCACCTCGACTCGCGCAAGCGCTCGCTCGAGGAGCTTACGTGCTTCAAGACCGTCGAATCTCTTTCCCTGTGAGTCGCGCCCGTAAGCAAAACATTTTCTCGTGACGAAAAGATCGCCAAGCTCGCTGCTGTTTTCCCACTGGCTATCGAGCACCATGAAGTTGACGTTGGTTCCATAATTCCCGGCTGCGTTCGAGAAAACTCGCACCACCGCTTCGTCAAATGAACATGCGCTCTCGTTCATGTGCTGCTCGACATGACGTTTGACGAGATTCATCTCAGCCGGCTCATCGAGCGCGGCCACCTTTCGCACGGCGATGTCGAGCAGGTTCATCGTCGCGCCGAACAGATCACGAAAGATTCCTGAGACGGTCATCACCACGTCGATACGCGGACGGCCCAATTGTTCGAGCGATATGACCTCAACATCGGTAGCTCGATTCATCGCGTCGCGCCGCGGCTTCACGCCTAGCAGCCACAAGACCTGCGCGACCGCCTCGCCTTCCGTCTTAATGTTGTCGATACCCCACAACACCATCGCAATCGTTTCAGGATAACGACCGGCTTCCTTGAGATTCCTTTCAAGGAGCGCGTTTGCGATCGATTCTGCGCGCCGAAACGCACTGGCTGAAGGGACCGAATAAGGGTTAACCGCATGAGTGTTGCGTCCTGTTGGGAGCACTGCCGGGTTCTGAACGATGTCAGCGCCGGGACCGGGTTCGATGTATTCACCTCGAAGCGCGCGCATCAATCCGTCTAGTTCGTGGTTGATTTCCAGACGCGCGCGAATCCTGCTCAGTAAGTCGAATAGTTTTGATGACTCTTCCTTCGCAACGTCAGCTCGTTGCAAGAGTAAGTCGATGGCCGCTTCTTTGACGCCGACCCGCTTGGAAACGAACAGATTGATTGCATCGCGAACGATGCTTTCAACCCGTTCACGCTCGCGCAATCGCGATTCGGATTGCGGGCTCTCCTTCAGCAGCGTTGAGTAATCAGGCAAACCAAGCCCTTCGGCAACCAAATCGGGCAGCGAGCGAATGCCAAGCTCGGGTCGATCGAATGATGCGACCATTCGCATGAGATCCGCAGCCTCGGGATCAGTCGCCGCTCGACCGAAAACGTGCAAGCCGGTCGGGATCAATCGCTGCTCGATCTCCAGAAGCTGCTCGTAAAGCTCGAGCACGCGCCGATCACGCTCGTTGTTTACCTCTTCAGACATCAGTGATTCGACCGGTGTCTCCCAACAGTCGACTCGATTGCTTTGATGAGCGTCGGAGCATCAGACCGTGGCAGATAGACATAACGCGAGCCAAGGGTCTGCGCCAGTCTCGAAGCGTCGCCAGCCGAGACGAACTTGGATCTTGTATCGACGACCACAGAGGCTATCCGTTCTGATCGTAACAGCTCTTCGAGTTGTCTCAACTCCGCTTCGATCGTTCCGTCTTCACGCAAAGTTACATTCGCCCTTCCATCGGTGAATAGCACCAGCATCGACCGCGATATTCCTTGAAGTCGCGCGAGCCGAGCCAATTCGATCGCCTTGATCACGGCGGCAGAAATCGGCGTTCCTCCTCCGGCTGGCAACGTGTCAACCAATCGTTTTGCAAGTTCGACGCTGCGTGTCGGAGCGAGCAATACTTCTGAACCTTCGCCTCGAAAGCTGATAAGCGCCACCTTGTCACGATGAAGATAGGCCTCGGCGAGCAATCTCCACAGCGCGCCTTTCGCTTGCGCCATGCGGTTCCACGCCATGCTCCCGCTCGCGTCCACCGCGAAGATGAACAGAATTCCAGATCGATGCTTGAACTCTTTGAAACGAAGATCACGCGGAAGGATCTTCACGGAATTGTAGCAACCTGCCAGCTTTCGTTGCTGTTTGCCCGACGCCTTCTTCCGCCCTTGCATTCTTCGCGATGGTTGAAAAGGCGCCGCCGCGCGAAGCGTGGCATCGATGGCAACTCGCGCGTCGTGACTCCGGTGAATGGAACTGCGCACGTATCGACCACGGTTGGACCTGGTAGCTTTGAAGCGCTTGCCTGCCTTCGAGGCGCGAGAGCTGGGTTGCAAGGTCGAGAGCACGTCATCGGGCACGCGCGCGTCGGTTGCGCGAATCATCGTGTCTTCGATTGGACCGGCGGCAAAATCCTGACGGTCATCGACACGCTGCGATTCGTCTGGTTCAAGGGCGGGCTCTCGGCTTTGTGCGCCCGAGTGCTCCCGCGGAAGCGTGGTAGCTCGCGGCACGAGCACCAATTGAATAGCCGCAACAACGTCGTCATCGTTGATCGACTCACGACCGGCGAGAGCCGCGTTCGCGCGAGCTGCCTTCAAAGCGAAGATGTCCGCTCGATTCCCTTCTACCCCAAGGCTTATTGCGGTCACCGCGATCTGGCGCACCAGATCCCTTGAAATTCGAACTCGCGGCAATCGCCCGCGCGCGTCTTCGACGAGACTCCTGATCTCCGCGGTCTCAAGCGCAAACTCATCGGCGAAGCTGAACGGATCTCTGTCAAAGCGAAAGCTTCGCTCTATAATCTCCGCGACCTCTTCAGTCGAGCACTCCGCTCGCGGATCGACGATCAGCCCGGCGCGGTCGCGCAACATCGAGAACGGCTGGCCTTCGGTTGCGTTGAACGTCCCGACCAGAATGAAATCGGCCGAGTGGATTGCGCTAAAGCCCTCGCGTTCGACAAGCACCTGCTTCAAATCCATCGCGTGCGCGATGTGAATAACGATGTTCGTGTCCAGCAGGTTAATATCGTCCACATAAACCACTCGACCATCGGCTTGCGAGAGCAGACCGCGCGAGAACGTCGCTTGTCCCGCAGTTAGCGTTGCTTCGAGATCGAAGCCGCCGAGCAATCTATCTTCCGTGATGCCAAGCGGCAGCTCAACGCATTCAGCGTAGCCTGTAGGAGCGGCCACCGAGAGCCGCTCGGACAAGGGAGCGGTCTGAGGCAGCAAAGGTGCAAACGCCCGAGCGAGAGTGCTTTTTCCAGCACCGCCTTCAGAAGCGATCAAGGCTCCTCTGAGTTCAGGTTCGATGGCGAGCAAGAGTAGTGCGTGCTTGGCCGCGCCCTGTCCGGCCACCGCCGCAAACGGATAGGCGATTGGGTCGGTCGCCAAAGTTGGGCTGGGTGAATTCATCGGCGGAACTTCGCTGTAGTTACTTAACCATCTTGAGCCGCGGGCTGCTCGACAGCTGTGCTATTAATCCCGCGAGCGTTTGCTCGATAAGCTGTCCGCTC
>DASXSR010000365.1:0-31794 GCA_036505875.1 Blastocatellia bacterium
CGTCTTACGTTCGCATGGTGCCTCACGAAGTTTATCAGGCCTCAACCGAGCAATATGTCCTTACGCAAGATCACCAAGAACCGCGGCTCTTTGCCTAACGATGAAGCGGCGTCGAAACTGCTTTACCTGGCACTGGCCAACCTCAGCAAAAAGTGACGATGCCCATCCGCGACTGGAAAGAGGCGCTCAATCAATTTGCGATCGTGTGCGAAGGTCGAATGCCGGTGGAATTCGGTAGTCTTCGCTGCGGGGACCAGAAGCAGAGAAACGTCTGGGGAAGAAATCCGCCAACCCTTCAATGATAGATCAACATCACCGCTCACGCTTAGCGAAGGGCGGGACGGAATAGGGCTGGGTAAGCTGGGTAAATGGTGGAGCTAAGGGGGATCGAACCCCTGACCTCATGACTGCCAGTCATGCGCTCTCCCAGCTGAGCTATAGCCCCACTCGAATTCAACTGCCTATGCGGTTGATAGTAACAAGGCGTCCGCCCTCAGTCAACCATCGGGCCCTTGAGACCTTTATGAATGCTCTTCGTCTTGCACAAGCGAGCAACCGGGCTTCTCTATCGGTGATGATATTCGTCCCCACGCGCTCGTTTGCCAGTTGTCAAACGCATCTCCAGCCGGAGCCCAGCGCGGAAGCGTCAATAGGAAAAATTCTGAGAGCGGTTCCACGAACGGTTCATACATTCGCCTCAACTCGGACAGCCGCTCATCGGCAGCCTCGCCATCGGTAAGCTCTAATCCGGAAGCGGCAAGCATCAACCTCAGTTCTCTCAGCCGATCGACTGGAAGCCGATCGACTCTTTGTCTGGGAGCCGCGTTGAAGATCTGCGCAAGGTCCACGACTGCGTGGCGAGCCATTGCGAACGTGAGCTCCGCCTGTCGTTTCGAAGCTCCGTCAATGCCAACCATAACTAACGCGCTTACGTCCAGAATAGTCGTCAGCGCCATCAGCCACGATTGATTGTTGTGCTGAGACCGATAGTAGCAAAGCACAGGGTATGAAAGGTGACTCTCCATCAAGTCCGCGGCCCAGCGCTCCCAATCGTGCAGCAAAGCATCGAGCTCGTTAATATGCTGAGCGTGGCGGCGAAGCAGTTCTCCAGCGCTCGGCGGTGACCCGGCTCGCGCATCCAACAGCGATATGATTGCCTCTCTTCGCGAGAAGGCCTGATAGATCACCGGCAGGTACCCTATGATCAGCGCGAGGAAACCAAACCCGACGCCTGCCTCCCCTATCGCCAGCGCCCGCCCAAGTGCCGCGCGCGGAGTCATGTCTCCGTAGCCCAATGTAAAGAAGGTGCTTCCGCTAAAATACAAATACGTGCGGAGGCTCCGTTGGCCGTCAACGACCGAAAGCGGCGTGCCCAGCGACCAATGCAGCAGGCCAAAGCCAACAATCAGTCCCACAGCCCAAACGCAAAGAAGCAGGATCAGTGACAGGGGCCCAAAGAAGCCGAGGTAAGTCTCTCGTCGCTTGATCGAGGAGAGCCGCCGCGTCAGCACTGAAGCCGGGATCCAGGTTGCGCGGTAAAAGAAACGCGCCATCCGAATTCGTCTCGTTACGCGCCGCGGACGTACAACAACCTCGAATGCGTCCAGCAGGATGCCGAGAATAAGAAGAACGCTGATAACTGCGAAGAAGGGTTTCATATCGTGCACTGATTAGCGTGGACCTGCGGGAAGATTCTGTTGGAGATATCGCGTTAGCAGCTCAAACAGATGCCGGGAAGTGTTCGGCCCTTCGTTGATCGCGTGAGTGCGATTCGGATACTCCATCATCGTGAACGGCTTGTTCGCAGCGATCAGCGCATTGATCAGCACTTCGGTGTTCTGGTAATGAACGTTGTCATCTCCAGAGCCGTGGACCACGAGCAGGTTGCCCTGAAGCTTGTCGGCGAAGTTGACCGGGGAGCCGCGCTTGTAGTTTTCTTCGTTGTCGTGAGGCAGGCTCATGTAGCGCTCTTGATAGATTGAATCGTAAAGGTGTTCATTCGCGACCGGCGCCACCGACATTCCTGTCTTGTAGATCTCCGGATAGCGGAACATCATATTCAGAGTCATCGACCCGCCGCCGCTCCAGCCCCATATCCCGATCCTCGACGCGTCGACGAAGCGCCACTTGGTGATGACGCGCGCGGCTGCGGCTTGCTCGATCGATGCGAGCAAGCCAACTTGTCTGTAAACAACCTTCCGCCACGCTCGGCCCTTGGGCGCGGGCGTTCCTCGATTGTCCACGCTCACCACAACATATCCGCGCTGTGACAGCATCAAGTGCCACAAATAGTTGTTGCCGCCCCACGCATCCAGCACCGTCTGACCGGCAGGCTCGCCGTAAACATGAAACAGCACTGGATAGTGTTTTGCGGGATCGAAGTCCGGGGGCTTGATCATCCAACCATCCAATTGAACTCCGCCGCCAACGTCAACCTTGAAGAACTCGCTCGTGCCACGTTTGAGCCTGTTAAGCTTATCGCTGAGCGCGGCGTTGTCGATCACCGAGCGCACACTGGCATGACCGGGCAAGCGCACAAGTTCGATTTGCGAGGACTTGCCGAAGGAAGAAGCGGTATGAAAAGCCCAGCTCGAATTAGGGGAGATGTTGTACGAGTGCGTCCCAGATTGAGCCGCCGGCGTGACTCGTTCCGGTTTCCCACTTCCATCCAGCCTGGCTCGGTACAGGTACCGCTGAGTCGCGTTCTCCGGCGACGAGTAGAAGTACAGCCAGCCGTTCTTTTCATCCGCGCTCACAACGCTGATCACGTCAAAGTTGCCCGGAGTGATCAGCTTGATTGTCGCGCCGTCTCGCGAGACTACGTAAGCGCGCCTCCAGCCGTCGCGCTCGCTTATCCACAAAAACCGCTTGCCGCCGTCCAGCCAATCGATGTCGTCTCCATGTAGATCGACCCACGCTTCGTCGCGCTCAGTGAGAACTGTTCTTACTTTGCCGGTGTGAATGTCGCCGAGCATCACAAGGTTTGTATTCTGCAAGCGGTTGAGCTGCTGGAGCGCGACTTCATCGGAGCTCTCAGCCCAGTTCATTCGCGCGATATAGTGATTGCGCGGATCGCCCGGGATGTCCAACCAGCGCGTCGGTCCACCTTGCGTGCCGACGATGCCCACGCGCGAAGCCGAATTCGTCTCGCCTGCTTTGGGATAAGGGATCGGCGTTAGGACCGGATACAACGAATCGGTATTGTTGATCAGATAGAACTCGCGCACGCCTTCGCTATTAAGCTGCCAGTAAGCGATGTGATTTCCATCCGGGCTCCAGCGCCAGCCGTCTCGCAGATCAAGCTCCTCTTCGTAGACCCAATCGAAAGTCCCGTTGATGATCGTAAAAGAGCCGTCTTCAGTGAGGCGGGTGATGCGATGATCCACCACGTTCTCGACGTAGATATTATTTTCCCGGGCATAGCCGACGCGGGTGCTGTCGGGCGAGAACTTGGCGAACATCAGCGTTGCAGGTTTCGCGTCGCCGCCGAGCTTTGTAAGTTTCCCTGCGCCGGTATCCAGCACCCAGTAATCGCCGCGGGTGTTTTGCCGCCAAACACGCTGCGAGTTGGTGTAGATCAGCAGCAGCTTACCGTTTGGTGAGAAAGTGTAATTGTCGATCGCAAGCGGCGCCGAGCCTCCGCTCGGAATGAGACGTTCAGCCGAGACCAGCACTTCGCGTCGCCCGGTTTCAGTGTCATACCGAACAATTTCGCGAGCGTCTTTGGTCGTCGCCGATGGCTCGACTCGCGTATAGCTCGCTCCGCCTTCCATCCACTGCACTGGACCGAGTGGTTGAGGAGCAAACTCCTTTGAGGTGAAGATTCGATCGAGGGTGAGTGACGACGGGTCGGTTTGCTGAGCGGCTGCTTGGTAAGCAACGATAGCTGCAACCAACAGCAGAGGAGAGATGCGACGAGGGATCATCTGACCTCCATAGATGTGCTGGCTATTCGCTTCCCATCTGATTACCAGGGAACTGGAGCGGGGCCAGCGGTTTCTTCACAGGTTGCAAAGCACGATTCGTGCACCCAGACGCCCAATCCATATGAAAACCCTGTCGTGAAATACGGGTAGATCTTCGCAGCGAGTTGTTCGCCGGCAGAGGTTCCCATCCCGCAGATTGGACAAACGTCCGTCTCGCGCCAGATCAAATGTTCGAACTGAGGTGGATCAGGAGCAATTTCAATTCCAATTACCTCTCCCCAGTCATCGTTCACTGTTGGGACAACATGGATTTGAACTGGATTGACAAGCTGGCGAAGAGGACGGCTTCGCCAAGCCGCATCCCATTCAGTTCTTTCGTTGTCAGCGCACGAATGGAGCTCCATGGTTTCTTCCGCCGAGACTTACCTGATGTAGCGTGGAATAGTCGAGATCCTACCGCTTCGGCCCGTTCTTTATTCGCTTTGTCCCTCTCTCGATCCCATCGACCCGCTGCTCCAGCTTCTCGCGGCGCTGTCTTGTGCCCTTCTGCATCTGCGTAAGCAACGCCACGTTGGACTGCATCGACTCTGCGATTTCAATCATCCTGCTCACCGCCTCGCGCATCTCACCGATTGCCTCTCGCTGGACCCTCCTGTCCTCCTCGGCTTGTTCGCGCATGATCTTCACTTCTTCGCGCGTAATCTTCACCGCACTGTTTAATTCTGCAATCTCTTCCGCGAGTCCAATAACTTTGCCGGTAAGTAAGTCCTGGCCTTCAAACAAACGCGCAATCGCCGTTTCCATCTCTTCGTGCGTCATAGTCTTTGAGGCGCCCTCCTTACTCGGGCGTCAATCTTAGCATTGTCAGATGATCTTGGCACGCCGGAGCGACCCTAATCCAACGAGCGTCGTTCGAACTGCCGCAATCCCAAAAAAGTGAACAGCGCGCAGAATCCAATCAAGCCTCCGAGGATCAGCAGCGGCGGCATGTGAGCCAACTGAGGCGTCAATGCCGCGCGGAAGCCTTCGCTTGCGTAGACCAGGGGGTTGATGAGCACAAATTTCTGAAACCAAGGAATCACTCGAAGCGTCGCCCACGGATAATAAGCGCATCCGAAAAATATCATCGGCCCTAGCAGCACATTGAACATCAGACCGATTTGTTGCGGCTCGACGATCGTGCCCATCACCATCCCGAACGCCGCGAACAGCCAGCTCGTTAGCAGCGCCACTGGAATCAGCCAGAGGAAATTTGTCGGCTGAAGGTTCAGATGGGTGCCCATCATCAGCCACGCAAGCGGGAGCACAAACAGCCCCGCGATGATCGCTTGAATGATGCCGACGATTATCTTCTCAACTGCGACTCCCGTTATGCTGATCGGCGCTAGCAAGCGATCTTCGATTTCCTTTGTCCATCCGAATTCAACGACGAGGGGAAGCGCAACCGACTGCATGCCAGAGAGTGTCATGCTCAACGCGAGAATTCCGGGGAGCAGCAGATTGGCGTAACCCTCTTGGACGATCCCTTGCCGGGGCATCACGTAGCCGAAGATGAATGTGAACAGGATCGGCTGCAAGCCGACGCGTAGGAAAAAGAATTTCAACTCGCGTCGAGCGACCCGCATATCGCGATGCAACAGAGCTAGCATCGTGGCCATAACTTCAATCTCTCAAGCTCCTGCCGGTCAGGTGCAAGAACAAGTTCTCCAGACTCGGCTCAGAAACGTGGGCGTCGGTCACGCTCACTCCTTGCTCGCTTGCTACACGCATCGCGTTAGCCAACAAGCCCTCGGCCTTGTCGGCATAAACCCGGATTCGATTGTCGTGCACTTTCACATCGACGACGCCGGCCACCGCGGGCAACGAGGAAGCAAGCTTGCTCAAGTTGCCGTCCGCGCTCCCGACTTGCAGCTCGATCAGGTAACCGCCCGGAACTCCGTCCTTGAGCTTCGCAGGCGTTCCCATTTGCAAGAGCTTGCCTTTGTCCATGATTGCGATTCGCCGACAAAGCTGATCAGCTTCTTCCATGTAATGCGTCGTGAGAAAGATCGTTTGGCCTTTTGCATTGAACTCGCGCAACAAATCCCAGATCGCGCGACGAGCTTGAGGGTCGAGGCCGGTGGTGGGCTCGTCGAGGAACAGAATGGCCGGATCGTGCATCAGCGCGCGGGCGATCTTTAACCGCTGCGCCATGCCGCCTGAATAGCCGGTTGGTTTTTCATCAGCCCGTTCAGCGAGTTGAAAACGTTCGAGCAATTCTTGCGCGCGTTCCTCTCGGACTCGCTTTGCTATGCCGAAGTACTCGGCATGAAACAGCAGGTTTTCGCGGCCCGTAAGGCTGCGGTCCAGGTTGTTAGCTTGAGGGCATACGCCGATGCGCCGTTTGACGGCGACCGGATATCGTTTGACGTCGATGCCGTCAACCAGAGCGCGACCGCCGGTCGGCAGGACGCGTGTTGTGAGAACTCCGATTGTCGTGGTCTTTCCTGCGCCGTTTGGCCCGAGCAATCCGAAGAACTCGCCTCGCTCGACCTCGAACGAGATGCCATCGAGCGCTTTCACCTCGACGGGACCGCGACGGCTCTTGGGTTTGTAGGTCTTTTGGAGTTCTTCGACTACGATTACTTTTTCCATTGCTCGCCCTAGGCTCAAGAAGGAGGAAGCGCGATCGGAATTCCTTTTGTATTCTCAGTCAAGATTCTTTGTCGCGCATTCGACTCTGAATTGTCAACCACAACGAACGGTGTATTTAGAACTTGACGGAGTCTCCCAAAGGCCAAATACTCGTGGCTTCCCGGCTGGTTTCCCGGATGAATGTGAAATCGCTCAAGCCTTCCATTGTTCTTTTCTCTATCGCCCTTGTCCTCCGCTCAGCTTCGCTCGTAGTGGCCAGCCGTGTGCTGGGCTTGACGATCGCCCAGATCGCATCGTTTCAAGACGGGCCGTCTTATATCTATCTGGCAAGCCATTTCCCCATTTATCCTGATCCGGGCGCAGTCATACACTTTCCTTTTTATCCAATTGTCATAGCTCTGTTTTCTTTGTTCATATCTCCTATCGAGGCGTCGGCTCTAGTTGTGTCTTTGCTGGCAGGAAGCGTCGCTGTTCCAATATATGGTCAGATCCTGCGGCGTTACACCGAGCGTTGGTTTGAAATCGCGCTTGTGTTTTCTGTCTTCCCGTTTCGCTGGTTCAACATCAGCCAGCTCGCAATGAGCGAAGCTCTATTTCTGTTGCTTCTCTTGGTCAGTCTTCTGCTGCAAGAAAAGGGGCACCATTTAGCTTCCGGTTGTGTTATGGGACTCTCGTGGCTCACAAAGCTTTCGGGCGTTTTCTTATTGCCCGCATTTCTGTACCGTTCGTTGCGCGCTGGGGATCGCCCCTTGCGGATTGTGTTATGGCCAGTTCCTGCCATTTTGTTCATTGCGGGCTTCAGTCTTTATTTGGTAATGCGATTTGGCAACGCATCGATCTACTTTCAAGAGCACAATCGTTTGTGGGGCGGAAGTTACTTTTCCTATCCGTTCTCCGCTTACATCAGCGGGTTTCTCGATCCCGGGATTTCGTGGTTGCGAAAGCCCTACGTAGCCCTGGTTCTAATCCTGTATTTCGCCGGATTGGTTGTTGGCATTGTGCGCTGGCGGCGCCGTCACCCGGAATGGACGATGTGGATTTTGTGGGCGTTGCCTTTCCTTTTGCTGCAAACGATTCTGCACGGCGAAGGCACAAACTGGGGCTTCATTTCTTCAGCGCGGTTGATGATGCCGGCGGCGCCGGCGATACTACTTTTCTGGCTGGACGGATGTTCGCGAAAGCGGTTGCTTCTTCTGTACGGCTTATTAGTCCCGCTCGCCTTCGGATACAACATCGCAGAATTCCACGCGCAGTAAAGTCCGCGTGTTTCTTGACCGTCTTTCTCCCGCGCCGTTATCTTTTAATCCTATGCTCAGAGTATCACTTGCATCCGTGATAGCAGTTTGTTTGGTTGTATTGGCTGCGGCCGAGCAGAACTCCCCCGATCCGAAGCAGAATGTGAAGCCCAAGGCACAACCGCGCGCAGGATTCATCACTCCATCCGAAGCCAATGTTTGGATCGCTCCTGACGTGAGGACATTCGTGGTGATGGCGGCTGTGAACGCGGCCGGGTTTGATTACGAAACCGGCGGTCAGCCTCTATCGCCCGCGCGCGCCGAGCTGAGAAAGGACCTTTCAAAGCTCGATCCGGCGGTCAAAGAAAAGCTGGCGGCGTTTTACAAGGCTCACCGCCGCCAAAATGTCGACGAGGCCGCAGATGCCGTAAGGTATGCCGCTCTCAGCTTGATGATGACGCCTCCTCCCGCGTTTACCGTTTATCAATCGAGCGACCGCGCGGTCCCCGACGACCTTCAACCGCTCCTCGACTTTGTACCGCTCGTGCGCGAGTTCTATCTGAAGAGCGGAATAAGAGAACTCGTACCAAAGTACATGTCGGTCGGCGATGCGTACGCGAGCGCTTATCGAAAAGCAATCGGCGAGTTGATCTACGAGGTGCTCGAGTACTTTCACACCGAACCGCAGACCGTCATTCACATGCGGCCGTTGGTGATCACCACAGGTGAGGCGGAAGCAAGAATACGCAAATCAACGGTGGTCGAGCGGTCGCGAACGAGGCAGGTCTTTGTGATCCCCGATCCGCTCGCCGCATTGAATACCTCGATCGTCCGCGGCGACCTCCTGAATCAAAAGGAAGATCTGTTATCGCGCCGGATCGGAGACGACTACATCGTGATCGTGGGTCCGTCGCGAACGGTGACCACCGAATCCGCACGCCAGGCGATGATTCGATTCGTTATCGATCCTTTGGTTGAGCGGCATTTGAAAGCGTCGCTCGAATATAAAGACCAGATTCTTAAACTCGTGGCGGCGGTGCCGACGGCCTCGAAGCAGTACAGTACAAGTGTGTATCTCATAATACGCGAATCGTTGGCGCAGGCGACAGAAGCGAGGATGCGGCGCTTGCAAGCGATCGCTACGCGCGGAGCCTACAGCGAGGACGATGCGGTGTTTGATCTCGCTCAAGCTTACCTGCGCGGCGCGGTACTGAGCTTCCACTTTTATGAATCGCTGGCCGGGTTGGAGAAAGTTGGCATAAGTCTTGAAGACTTCTTCGATCAGATGGTTGCGACAGCCAAATTCGATCGCGAGGGGAGGCGCGCGCGCGAGTTTGAGCCGGTGGTGGCGCGAGTGTCGGCAAGTCGGGCCAAGTCCTCCAACAACTCAAGCAGCGGAGGAGCGGCGGCGGAAGCTGTGATGGGCGCGATGGCCGCGAAGATACTTGCTTCGGACGATTTGATCAGACAGAAGCGGTATGCCGACGCGCGTCCCATCCTCGAAGAAGTGCTGGCTGTCGAGCCAAACAACGCCCGTGCGCTTTACGGCATGGCTCAGGTCCTGACTCAGACCGCTTCTCCGGTTGAGCGCGATCCAAAAGCTGACGAGAACGACAAGATCCAGGCGCAGCATGATAGGCTCGAACACGCGATAAAGCTTTACCGCAAGGCGATTGAAAATGCCTCGAAGGATTCCGAGCGCTGGCTGATCCAATGGAGCCACGTATTCCTTGGGCGCATATTTGATTTCCAGGAATTTCGGGCGGACGCTCTCGCCGAGTATACCAAAGCTGTCGAGATGGGTCCGGACATTCCGAACGGCGCGTACAAAGAGGCGCTTGAGGGCAAGCAACGTCCTTTCGGTCAAAAGTGACTCTTGACGACCCTCACTAATACGTTTATCATCATCCGGAAATTAGAGTCGAACAGACCGCAACAGCCCCTGCCCTAAGGTTACAGAATCCTCACGCGATTCCGATTCCACGAAAGGTATATGACATGGGAGTCAGTTTGGGGATAAGCGATTCTACAGATGTCCGAGTAGTCGCGGGCGAAACGTTGGTGCTCCGAATCGCGGCCTACGATCCAAATGGTATCCGCAAAATACTTGTGCAGTGCTTTCAGTTCAGCATGAGTAGTTCAAGCAAAGCGAAGCTTGCTGTCGGCGAGTTATCTGTTCCGACGGAGCAAAGCTTCTCAAGGACGAGCTTCGACGTAACGATTCCGATCCCGGAAAATGCCGCCTTGGGAAAGTGGGGCATCCAGCAGATCGAGTTTACAAACCGGCGCGGGTATAAGTCTTCATTTTACCGAGGCCATGGAAAGTTCGACGACGTCGTCTTCGAGATCGTTCCTCCGCCAAGCAAAGAGGACGAGTTGCTCAGATTTGATGGAGTCGAGATTGCGCGACACGGACGCTGCGCATGAGCAACGCTAACGTGGCTTAGGCTTCTCGCTCTCGAGGGTCTGAAGCAGCTCATAAGCAGATTTAATAGGCACACCGAAGTTCGAGCCGCCAAAGCTCTGATTGCCGTCAAGGGTCGCAAGTATCGCCGAATTAATCGCAATCACGCGCCCGTCCCGATCGAAGATGGGACTCCCCGAGCCGCCTTCGGTCGTCTGCGCGCTGTGAACGATGCGGCCCGGCAGAGCGTCGCTGATCGTACCGGTTGTGGTCAGTGGCCGGATCAGCCCGCGCGTCGCCAGGCCCGCCGCAACGTCAACCGCCGACGTACCGCGAGTCTTCAAAATCTCGCGCCGCTCATTTTCGTCGATGCGCTGTAGCAGCCCGTCGACACCGGTCGGATATCCCAGCAGCACCACCGGCTCGCCTATGGTCGAACTGACATCTTCATTACTCAGCGGGAATTTCGGCAGCGACGCTCCGCTTTTGTCGAACCTGCACAATGCGATGTCATATCGAGGCGACACGGCCGCCACCCTCAATTCGAACGGCGCCTGTCGAGACGGAAAAAACGCTTCAAGGGCGTCCAGCTTCGGAGTCAAACCAACCCCTTGCTGAAGAATTATCTGGGCCACCTGGTCGGTCGCCCAGTCCTGGACGACGTGTTTGTTTGTGGCGACCACACCGTCGTCCACGACAAACCCCGTGCCGGTGTAATCAATTCGAACCGGCGCTCCGGCGCCGTCAACGGAAGCTTGCAAGTTCCCGTCCTTATCGACCGGCATGCCGCCTCCATCCGCAGTTTCGTACCTCAGGACGCGGCCGCTTCCGCGTTCCACGAAGCTGTAGCTGCCGACGATCAGGCACACGCCGGGACTGTACAACTCTGCGATCCTCTGAGTGAATTGCCGCATTTGTTCGCTGGTCTGGCGAAGACGTTCGATCTCGTCCTGCTGCTTTCGAATAAGGTCCTGGTCCTGCTCGCGCCGCGACTGGAGGTTGGAGATCTGTTCGCCCAGCCGTTCGGTCTTGTTGGCGTTGCGGATCAGGGTAACCAGGCTGAAAGCCATAACGCCAAGAATGATCAACGAGATCGCGGCTACCAAGGTCAGTCCGGCCAGCTTCGCTTTGCGTGGAATTTCAGCCCACAGGCTTGCTGTAAGCTCTTTTACAAACAACGTTGCCGTAAGCGGATGCACCGATTGACTGGTCATCCTATCGACCCCGGCGACGTTGCGGGGCACAGGATGCGCGGCAGAAAAGTTCTCTGGCATCACCTGAAACAACAAACTAACGCCGGATAAGCCGTGTCCAAAGTGGATTGTGTCGCCGTCGTGTAACGGATGTCCCGCGCCCGTTTGATCGCCATCGAGGGGTTCGCCGTTGACTGTAATCGCGAACTGCTCGGGTTCGATCCGCCGGACTAAGTGAAACGCGCTTTCATCATCGTAAATATCGGCGAGCACGCCGTCCGGGAGCGAGCCGCCTTCCTCGGGCACCAGCCTCAAGTCGCACGCGTCCGAGGTGCCCAGCGTCACGTGGTCTTGCGTAAAAATCCTGGTCTTACCCTTCTCAGTTCCTGAGAGGTAGACGAACATCAAGCGGCTCATACTTGGTTATGCCCCACTCTATCAATGATATCATCGGCGAACTTAAGATGCAGCGAATGTCTTGAGAGACGGAATTTTGCGATCCGCACGCGGATCCTCAAGCAGCGTCCAGATTCAAGATCCTTGCCGCGTTATCGTAGAGGATCTTCCGCCGCACTTCTTGTGAGAATCCATCCAGGGCATCGAAATCGGCAAGCCAGCGCTGCGGCATGATGAAGGGATAATCGCTGCCAAACAGGATACGATCCTGCAATCGAGTGCGCGCCTCATCCATTATCGCTTTCGGAATGTATTTAGGCGACCAACCGGAGAGATCCATGAAGACGTTCGACTTGTGCCCAATGATCGCTAGCATCTCGTCGTGCCAAGGCCAGGCGGGGTGCGCGCCAATGATCGTAAGGTCGGGGAAGTCCGCCGCGACGTGATCCAGATAGATGGGCCGAGTGTAATCAAGCCTCACGCCCATGCCGCCGGGAGTTCCCGCTCCGAGCCCATTGGTGCCGGTGTGAAATAGCGCAGGCACGCCAAGCTCGCAGATCTTTTCGTACAACGGATAGAACTGCTTGTCGTTCGGATAAAAAGCTTGCACTCCCGGATGAAACTTCGCTCCGATCAGGCGAAGCTCGGTAATCGCGCGATTCATCTCCTCAACCGCGCGTTTTCCCTTCCACGGATCGACAGAGGCGAAGCCTACAAACTGGCGAGAATACTTCTTGACCACATCGGCCACTTCGTCATTGGTCAACGGCGGAAGACCGGTCGCGGTTTCAGCATCCCAGGCCAGAAGCACTGCGACCATATCCAGTTCTTCGTAGAGTCGCGCAACTTCTTCCATCTCGCGAATGGGAACCTTGCTTCGGAAGAATGCTTCGGCTGGTTCCTTGAAAGGCTTTAGCGCGCCGTCCAGGAAGCTGGCAGTCGGCAAGTGCACGTGCATATCGATCGCTCTGGGCATCGCGCTCAACCTCTGATCATTTGCAACAGAAGTTGCTAGAATACTACTATCAGTACCGCGAGCGGTAGCTAGTGAGTCGGACGGCGCCCGCCGCGGCAATGAAATCGAGCTGCGTGAACGAAGTCATAAGACTCAAACAGAAGCTGTTGCGCGGAGTCGGGCGCGCGATTGCCGATTTCAACATGATCGAAGGCGGCGATCGCGTGATGGTGTGCCTGAGCGGAGGCAAGGACAGTTATACTCTCCTCGCTTTGTTGTTGGACCTTCAGCGTCGCTCGCCGGTGAGATTCGATCTTTTGGCAGTTAATCTCGATCAGAAACAACCAGGGTTTCCGCAGCACGTCTTGCCCGAATACTTGAGCGTTCTTGGCGTGCCGTTTCGAATTATCGAACGCGATACGTATTCCGTTGTGAAAGCCGTCGTCGAAGAGGGCAAGACCATGTGCTCGCTGTGTTCTAGACTGCGGCGGGGCATCCTGTACAACGTGGCAGTCGAGGAAGGCTGCACTAAGATCGCCCTTGGCCATCACGCCGACGACATCCTCGAGACTTTTTTGCTCAACCTGTTCTTCAGCGGCACTCTCAAAGCCATGCCGCCCGCGCTTCGAAGCGACGACGGCCGCAATATGGTCATACGCCCGCTCGCTTATTGTTTCGAGTCGGACATCGCCACGTTCGCCGAAACGCAACAGTATCCAATCATACCGTGCGATCTGTGCGGCTCGCAGGAGAACCTCAAGCGCAAGCGAGTGAAACGATTGATCGCGGAGCTTCAGCGCGAGATGCCGGAAGTCCGACATTCGATGTTGCGAGCGCTCGCCAACGTCGCGCCTTCGCAATTGATGGACAGGCGTCTGTTTGACTTCCAATCGCTGGCACACGTGCGTGCGAATCTTGCCGACGAGTTGGATGGCGTCATAAGCGCGCGCGGTGATGTAGCGCCGGTGACGCTCGTGCCTGTGTCACTCAGCGATTCCTTCTGACTCCTCTATCAGTCTGCCGATGATAAACCCGCGACTCGCCGATCAGCCGAATCAAACGACCGACGAGCAGCGATTCATTACTCGCGCCACAGTGCTGAAAGCCTTTGTGATCGTCGCGGCGTTGAGTTTTATTCTCAGGATCGCTTACGTCGGGCATCTCTACGAAGACGACGGCCTGTGGTTCACGGCGGGTGAGGAGCTGCTGCGCGGCAAGGCGCTTTATCGCGAGATCTACTTCGATAAGCCGCCCGGTTTGGCGGTTGTCTACGGCTTGCTGTTTTGGATTTTCGGCGCGCATCTTCTTACTATTCGGTTGTTCACGATCGCGTACTCGGTAGCGACTTCTGCGGTGCTCTATCGGTTTGGGGCGTGGCTGTACAACAAGCGGATCGGTTTGCTTGCGGCGGTTATGTTTGCAATCTTCAGCACAACCTACCCTCATCTCCAGAGCCTGAGCACTGACTTCCTGATGGTGCTGCCGTATTCAGCCGCAGCTTTTCTCCTGATGAGGTCGCGCCTCGATACTGGTTCGTCCAATCGCAAACGAATGGTGCTGGCGCTGGCGGGCGGAGCGCTGGCAGGTGTAGCTTTCCAGACAAATCCAAAGGCGATTTTCGACGTCATTTTCTTCATCATCTTTCTCGTCGTGTCGCGAACGTGGGACGCAGCCGACTGGAGAGCAACTGCTGGAGCGGCAAAGCCCGGCGCCCCGCGTCTAGCTTTGCTTGCAATGGTTGGCTTTCTCGCTTGTGCGCTACCTTTCTTGACGTATATTGCAGCCAGGCGTTCGACGTCGGCTTATTGGTTTTATGTTTGGGATTGGGGCGCGCGTTACGGCAGTTTCCACCCTATCAGCAAAATCTTCGTCGCTGCATTGAACAGCGCCACGAACTACCTGACGCTCAACAACACGCTGTTGATCGCTCTTGGCTTCGTATTGGTGACAGCAATTCGTCACATCCGGGTTCGTATCGCTGGCTCAGATCCGGCTCCGGGAGCCGGTTTCAGGCAGGCGGTCAAATTCCACCGAGACCTGCTGCTTCTGATCTGGTTCGCGGTATCATTCGTGGGAGTAATGCTCGGAGGGCGGTTCTACGCTCACTATTTCCTACAGACTTTGCCAAGCCTGTGCCTGATAGGCGCGCGCGGAGTGACTGGCATCTTATCGTCGCTGAGGGCTCGAGAGAGAATTCTTCGAAGAGTCGTTATAGCCCTGCTTGTCATCGGGTTTACCTTCACCCTCGTAAGATTTCACGGCCGGGGCGTCTTGCTGGCGCTCGATTACGCGCGGGGTACGACGAGCAGCCTAAACGCATCCTGGTATCACTATCTGCGTGATCGCGAAGAGCGAATGGTAGCGGCGGTAGTGAGAGATATTCCCGATGGCGCAGATGCCGCGGATCGGCTCGGGCTTGAGGCCATTCGCGCGGGCGGCCCGAGAACGCGCGAGGCTGATGGTTCGTCGGATTATGTTTTCGTCTGGGGCTATCGGCCCGAGATCTATTTTTGGTCGGGGCTGCTTCCGGCGTCTCGCTTCCTCAGCTCTCAACCGCTCACCGGAGTGCCGGCCGACATTCATTACTTCACCGATGAGTATCGCTCGTTGCTCGATGAAAACGTTACCGCCACAGCACGAGCCCAACTTGTTCAGGATCTTGAAGCGACTCAGCCAAAGTATATCGTCGACGAGATTGGGTTCTTCAACGGCGACCTTGCGATACTCAAGTACCCTGAGCTTCAAGATGTTATGACTAAATACAAGTACATCGGCTCGACGGGGCGGTTTCTGATCTACATCAGGCGCGAGATGAGGAAGAAGAATCTCGGGCGGGATTGAGCCTGGGAGCCCAGGCATCCAGCCTCTGGCTCAGCAAGGCCTGAATCGTTTATAAATTTCTATGGGGCGCTCGTCAAGGAGTAAGGGCCATCTATGAAGACCATCAGCGCGATCCTTTTGACCGTCGCTCTCGCCGCTACCGCAGCAGCTCAAAGAGCGAAGAACAATACCGACGAACTGTTGAGAGCTCGCAACGCGCCCGACTTGTTCGTCTACAGCGCGTCGGCGTTTGGGCCGGACAAAGAGGGCGATTCGAATTTCACGATTGAAGTCGGTAACACCGGATCGAAGATGATCATTGCCGTCGAATGGGAATATTATGCGAATCGCGAAGCGCCGGACATTGAGCGCCGGATGACGACGATGTTCCGCAATGAAGATTTGAAGCTGCTGCCGGATCGGCGAACAAAGCTAACTCATAAGGTGCACCATTACACCGACAAGTTCGTGACCTCGTTCAAGCTCGAGACAGTGCGAATCGTGCGAGTCGAGTATGACGACGGCTCATCGTGGCAGCGCCCCGCCGATCTCAAGTAAGTGCTCTCGAAGCAGTTCGTCGAGACGAACGCGGTCGCCCAGCAAACACGCGTGCCCGGCACCTTTGATGATTTTCACGGTGGCATTCGGCATTCGAGCTGCCATCGCCTGCGCTTCTTTGGCCGAAGGAATCAACAGGTCTCGCTTGCCGGCAACGAGCAACGTAGGCGCTTCAATCTCGCCCAGTCGATCCTCGACATCGAAATTCGCGATGAGTTGCAGGCGGCGCGCGTAACCTTCGCGACTGACCGTGCGAATTGCTTTCCAGAATCGGCGGCGGTCTTCGCGACCGACTCCGTCCAAAAACAAACCCAGCCGGTTGGCCAACAATCTAGCCGGCCAGATCAAACGAAATGGCAGCCCGGCAGCAAGCGTCGCCGCGAGCTTGATCTTCCATCGGCTTCGAAACCGTGGAAACGAATTGATCACTACCAACCCCTCGACCATCTCGGGATGCCGCAGCGCAAAACTGAGCGCGACCGTGCCGCCGAAGGATTCTCCGACTATCGTCGCTTTCGTTTCGCTCAAGTCGCGAATGATCGCCGCCAGATCGTCTGTCAGATCTTTGTAGTTGAACTGGCCGCGTTCGCGAGATCGAAACGTCACCACACGAAAATAGCGCGCAACCCGAGGTGATTGCTTGAAGAAGAGCTGGCCGGTGCCGTCCAGACCTGCGACGTAGATCAGCAGAGGACCTACGAGGTCTGCGGGACCTGTGCCTTCGACCTTGTATTGCGGAGCCTGGGATGGCGAAGTGGGGCTTGCGGCTTGATCAACCACCGATCTCTTCCAGTATGCGTTCGGCTGCTGCGCGCGGTTCGGGGCTGTCGGTGATCGCCCGACCGACGACGATGAAGTCCGCTCCATCTCGAATCGCGTCGGCCGGCGTCGCTATCCGTTTCTGATCGCCGTGCTCGAACCGGGCGGGTCTTATGCCCGGCGTCAGTATGATGAATCGCTCGGCAGTGATGCACTCGCGAATCAAACGAATCTCATGCGGCGAAGCGACTATGCCGTCCAGTCCCGAATCTTGCGCGAGAGCGGCGAGCCGCACAACTTCAGAACCGAGCTCCGAGGTGATGCCGACATCGGCCAGGTCAGTCTTGTCCATGCTCGTGAGGACGGTAACCCCGAGCACTGCGGGCCGCGTGATCCACAGTAATCCGCGCTCGCCCGCTGCGTGAGCGGCCGCGCGCATCATCTCGGCGCCGCCCAGCGTGTGCACGTTGAGGATCGAGACGCCAAGCCGCGCCGCGGACTCAACGGCGCCGGCAACGGTGTTGGGTATATCGTGAAACTTGAGATCAAGAAATATGCGTTCGCCCGCCGAGACGATCTCGCGCACAAGCTGAGGGCCTTCGGCAGTGAATAGTTGACTGCCGATCTTGAACATCCCGACTGCGCCGCTCAGCAGCTCTACTAGTCGAAGCGCGCTGTCACGGTCAGGAACATCGAGCGCGACCACCAGGCGGTCTTTGATGCTTGAAGCGATTGGGTTATTGTTCATTGGCGGCTATGGTTCGAATATAGCCGGTGCGAGGAGCGCGATTCAAGTTCGAGTGGCTCCCTCACTTTCCGTACTTTCCTTTTACGACCATCTCCTCATCAGTCATAATTCATTGAGCCGCGCCGAAAGGCGCCGGTGATACGAACGTTATTATGACCAAAGCATTCAAACGATTCCTTACAACGGCGGCGATGTTAGTTCTTCTTGCGGCGACGGCCTTTGCGGATCTGCAGTTGCCGCAGCCGCAAGGAATGTTGAGCGACTTTGCGGGCAAGTTGAGCCCTTCAACGAAACAGCAGATCGAAACGCTGCTCCGGGACTTTCGCGATCGCACTGCGATAGAAGTCGCGGTAGTGACGATCAACTTCGATGATATGCAGGGTTACGCGATCGAAGAGTACGCGCTTCGACTCGGGCGGCAGTGGGGCGTCGGGCGAGACTCTGAGAAGCGCGCGTTGTTGCTGCTTGTGGCGATCAAGCCGCCGGACGCTCAAGGCATTTATCACGGAGGCACAAGACTGGAGGTCAGTCGCCATCTCGAAGGTGATGTACCTGACATTCTTGCGGGCGAGCTGATTCGCAAGATGCGAGATGACTTCATGGCTGGGCGCTTCGATCAAGCGTTGACGACGGGTACTCAGACGATCCTGGCGACAGTCGCCCAACGGCTTGGCGTCTCAATGGAAGGCATCGATTCGAGTCAGGCGGTTCGCCAACCGGTCCGCCAACGCCCGCCAAGCCGCCGCGGCGGCGGAATCCCCATCTTCGCGATCCTCATTATTGTGTTTGTCTTCTTGGCAATCATCCGAGGACTAATCGGGGGCGGTCGAGGTGGCGGCGGTCGATGGGGAGGAATCGGCTCGAACTGGTTGCTGTGGGCCATCCTCTTTGGCAGCGGCAGAGGCGGAGGTTGGGGCGGCTGGGGCGGCGACAGAGACTCGAGCTGGGGAGGCTGGGGCGGCGGCGGCGGTGATAGCGGAGGCGGCGGCTTCGGCGGCTTTGGCGGCGGCGGTGATTTCGGCGGCGGCGGCGCCAGCGATAGTTGGTGAAATCGATACGAACGGGGGACACATTGGCTGATGAACTCAATGAGCTTGTAGAAAAGCTGAGCGACGCGCACGGCGAGAACCTGAAATCAGCGGTGCTGTACGGATCGGCGGTCATTGGCCAGCGGCTCGACGAAGACCGCCCTAAGAAGGTGCTCGTTGTATTGGATCGAATCACGCCAGCCGATCTGAGGTCCGCCCACGCCGTGGCCGAGTGGTGGCGATCACAGGGCAATCCGGTCCCGGTCTATTTCACAAGCGAAGAGATCGCGGACTCGACAGACGTCTTCCCGATTGAGTTCGTCGATATGAGCGAGGCCCGACGTGTTCTTTGTGGCAACGATCCGTTCAATGGACTGAAGATTGAAACTCACAATCTCCGTCATCAACTCGAGTATGAGCTTCGCGCCAAACTGATAAGGCTGCGCAGGCTCTACATACCGGCGTCGAGAAATGCGAATCAGCTCGCGCGGTTGATGGCTGAATCGCTGGACAACTTCGCGGTGCTGTTTCGGCACGTGCTGATGATGTTCGGAAAGAAAGCGACGCTCAACAAACGCGAATGTGTGATACAGCTCGCCGACGAGCTTAACCTCGACAAGAAAGTTTTCACACGCATCTACGAGTATGCAGCAGACGAGGAAGTCTGGTTAGAATCCGAGACGAATGAAACCTTCGCGAAGTATATGGCTCAGATCGAGAAGGTAATCGAGGTGGTTGATAAAAAGGAGTGATGCGTGATCCGTGATGTGCGAACAGACGCTGATCACGAGTCACGCATCACGGATCACTAATCACGTCAGCTTCACTTGCTCCAATCCCTTCGGCGTCAAGTAGAGGTGCTCGAGCCGGCTCGTCAAATATTCAAAAGCCTCGTCAACCGAATCAGACTTGTGAATTATCTCGAGGTCGTCGGGACTGACCACGCCCCAACGCACCAGCGCGTCGAAGTTTATGATCTCATCCCAGAACTCGGACCCGAAAAGAATAACGGGCATTGACTTGTTGGGCTTCTTTGTTTGAATCAGCGTGAGCACCTCGAACAGCTCATCCATAGTTCCGAAGCCCCCGGGGAATACGACCAGCGCCTTGGCGGGATAGACGAACCAGAATTTGCGCATGAAAAAATAGTGGAAGTTGAAGATCAACTCGCGCGAGACGTATTTATTGACTTCCTGTTCGAGCGGCAACTGAATGTTCAACCCTATAGTCTTCCCGCGGGCCATCGACGCTCCGCGATTTGCAGCCTCCATCATGCCGTGCGACCCGCCCGAACATACAATGAAGTGATGATGACCGCTCAAGCCCTTCGACCACTCGGTCACCCTGCGCGCCAGCTCCATCGCATCGTTGTAGTAGCGAGCGAGCTTTGTAGCCTGTTCGGCCCAAGCGAGTCTCACCTCGAACTCTGGTGTAAGCTGAGCTAGCGACGCTGCTTCTCTCTTGATTGATTCCAGTTTTGCCGCCGCCTCGTCAGACGCCACGGAACGAGCCGACCCGAAGAACACTATCGTGTCCCGGATGCGGTGCCTCCGCAGCCGCGTCGCCGGCTCGAGGTACTCCGCCAGTATTCGTATCACCCGAGCTTCCTGGCTGTTCAGGAACTCGCTGTTGAGGTACGAAAGAGGCGGACCGTTGGGAAGTTCAGGGCGCGACATATATTACGTCAGCTTGTGGTAATCGGAAAAGGCATGAAACATACAAGAAATACAACCGCGGCGATTATCGCGAGGGTGATTCGTGCTGCTCCGAGGGGTTCTTCTTCAATCACCGGCGGGTGCCCGACCTTCATCAAGAACAGCAGCACCAGCGTCCAGAGCAGATAGACTGGCGGCTGATGCAGCAGAATCGTCGAGATCGCCAGCGACGCGCACGCCGCTGTGACCACGCGCGAGACCCAGGCGTGCGCGCGCCGCCCGACGACCGCGTACAGCACATGACCGCCGTCGAGCTGACCGACTGGGAACAAGTTCAATGCGGTTACCAACATCGTCCCCCACGCAGCCCAGTAAATCGGATTCCACTCGATCCACTTTGGAACTCCGAGAAGCTTGGAGATCAGTATGAACAGCAGCGGATCGTTGAACTGGATGCCGCCCGTCACCTGAGTCGCAGCAGCTGATGGCGCAGGGGTCGCAAACATAAGTCCCACCACTGCCGCCGGCAATGCGAATGCGAAGCCCGCCAGCGGCCCCGCTATTCCGATATCGAACAGCGCGCGGCGCGATTTTATCGGCTCTTTGATTTTGATAACCGCTCCGAAAGTTCCGAACAGGGTGATCGTCGGCGGCGCGGGAATGAAGAAGGGGAGTGTAGCCCGAATTCCATAATGCCGGCAGGCAAAGTAGTGGCCCAGTTCGTGCGAGCCAAGGATCGTCAGCAGCGTAAATGTAAATAGAATGCCCTTAGCCAGCGGGTCAAAGTTTCCGGCTGCGGTTTCTCTTACAACGGCAAGAACGGGCGCGACGAGTGACCCGAACACCGTTGAATCCTCCTGGACCTGAACCGCGAACGCCGCGCCGGTCAGAGTGGTGCTGATTGCCGTTATCATCAGCAGCACGGAGTGCAGAAGCACGCGGGGCGCTGATAATTCAATCTCGCGTGACTTAACGAATGGAGGCGCAGTTGCGAATTCGGTGAAGAGGTACGGCTGCTCTGTGTTTTCCACAGATTTAGGATACAACCCTTCGTCGGCTGACTGTCAACACGCGCGATGTCCGATAAACTTCAGTTTGTCGCGCTCTCGACAAACTGAAGTTTGTCGGACATCCGCTTATGATTGAAGTTCTTTGCCGGGTTTGAAGCGAATAGTTTTGCCGGGCGGAATGTCTGTTACTTCTCCCGTTCGCGGATTGCGACCGACGCCGCGCTTGCGAGGCTTGACGACGAACACGCCGAATCCTCGCAGCTCGATCCGCTCGCCGCGTTGCAGCGCGTTTTTCATCGCTTCAAACAACGACTCGACGGCAGTCTCGGCTTTGATTTTGGGAACGCCGGTCTTGTCGGCAACATGATTTACAATATCAAGCTTGATCACTTTAGCCTCCACTGGGACTTCCCTGTGAAACGCTGAGAGTCCAATTCAACAAGGGCTGCATTATAGGCAGGCGGTCAGAAGAGTGTCAATGACGAAAGCTGCGTCGCGCATCAACTTCGCTCTGCCGGGCGGTCTTTGATACACTGTGTCGCGATGGCCACATCAGAAAGCAAAATCGAAGCCCAGCCACATTCCGACGGGTTGAAAAAGCTCGCTGAGAAGAACGCTGCAGCTTTGGCCGGTGGCGGGACCGAACGCGTCGAGCGCCAGCACGCGGCAGGCAAGATGACCGCCCGCGAGCGCATTGAGTTTTTGCTCGACGACGGCACTTTCGAAGAGTTCGATCGGTTTAAAAAACATCGCTCCCTGGATTTCGGCATGTCGAACCAACACTACCCGGGCGATGGCGTGGTCGCCGGCCACGGGTTGATCGACGGACGCCGGGCCTTCGTTTTCGCGCAAGATTTCACCGTGTTCGGAGGCTCGCTATCGGAGACGAATGCAGAAAAAATCTGCAAGGTCATGGATATGGCGATGAAGGTCGGCGCGCCGGTTATCGGACTGAACGACTCGGGAGGCGCTCGCATTCAGGAAGGCGTCGTTTCGCTTGGTGGATACGCGGACATTTTCTTGCGCAACACGCTTGCATCGGGCGTTGTGCCGCAGATATCGGCGATCCTGGGTCCCTGCGCGGGCGGCGCGGTCTACTCACCCGCCATCACGGATTTCAACGTGATGGTGAAGAAGACCTCATACATGTTCATCACCGGGCCCGACGTCATAAAGACAGTCACGCACCAGGAGGTGACCAAAGAAGAGTTGGGCGGCGCGATGACTCACAATTCAGTTTCGGGTGTTGCTCATTTCGCTGCCGAGGATGACGAAGATTGCCTGAGGACGATTCGCGAACTGCTGTCGTTCATACCGTCCAATAACCTCGATGATCCGCCTCGGGTCGCGACGAGCGATCCGAGCGATCGCGTCGACGAAAGGTTGAACTCGTTAGTCCCGGAGGCGCCCAACGTTCCTTACGACATCCGCGACATCGTTCACGCGGTGGTAGACGACGGCTATCTTCTGGAAGTGCACGAGCACTACGCAAAGAACATCGTAGTCGGCTTCGCCAGGTTTGGCGGGAGGCCGGTGGGCATCGTCGCGAATCAACCGGCGCACCTTGCCGGCGTGCTCGATATAGACGCCTCAGTGAAGGGCGCGCGTTTCGTTCGATTCTGCGACTGTTTCAATATCCCGCTGATCACGTTCGAGGACGTGCCCGGGTTTCTGCCTGGAGTTCAACAGGAACACGGCGGAATTATTCGCCACGGCGCGAAGCTGTTGTTTGCCTTTGCCGAAGCGACTGTGCCGAAGATTACCGTGATAACGCGCAAGGCTTACGGCGGAGCTTATTGCGTTATGGCGAGCAAGCACATCCGAAGCGACGTGAACTTCGCCTATCCGACGGCCGAGATCGCAGTGATGGGAGCGGAAGGCGCGGTCGGCATTTTGTATCGCCGGGAGATCGCGGGAGCCGAAAGTCCCGACTCGGAGGCCAGGCGGCGCGCCGATGAGTTTCGCGAAAAGTTTGCCTCGCCTTACGTCGCGGCCGAGCGCGGCTTCATCGATGAAGTGATCGAACCCAAGGTCACTCGCCCCAAGCTGATTCGCGCGCTTGAGATGCTTGATACAAAGCGAGATCAGAATCCCCCTAAAAAGCATGGGAACATCCCGCTGTAGTCTGTATAATCGGGCAATGCGCAGGAGGATGTTATGAAAGAGTGCCCTAGCTGCCGGCGGTTCTTCCCCGATCAGAACAGCTTTTGCAGTTACGACGGTTTGAAACTCATTCGCTCGGTCCAAAACACCGACGAGCTCACGCAGGGAGAGGGCCAGCGTCAAATTCCACCGCCTCCGCAGCCGCTCCCGTTGCGCCTGACCATTATTGATCAAAGTGACGAAGGCCACCGCTCGCGGGTGATCGAAGGGTTCGCGCTAGACTTTGGCAAACAGGGAATGCGCATTCAAACCGGCACGGTCGAGACCGGACAGCTTCACATCATTCGCGATCACACGGTTGCGTTCAAGAACAAACTCGAGGTCGAGGTCGACTTACCGACCGCAACGGTTAAGTTCACGGGTTTCGCCGCCTGGTACAGGCCAGAAACTCAAGGCGTGATTTGGATCGTGGGCGTCTACATAAGGGATATGGCAGCGGCTGATCGCCAGGCTTATGATGAGTACTTGAATTCCCTGTCACCCAACGTCGAGAGTCAAAGCGCGCCTGCATAACCAGGCGTCAACGGTATGTCACGTAGTAACGAATTTATTCGTCCGACTCGTTAACGAATGAATTCGTTACTACGTGACCGATTTTTGAAACTGTGACCGGTGCGGATATCGTTAACCTTGATGACAATCACAGGAGATAAACAATGAGCAGCACAGCCGACGGGCGCAATTGGATCGAGCGATTGAGCAGCAAAATACCGGGCTACAGCGGCTATGCCGATCGCGAGCGGCGACGTGATATTGACAAGCTTCATCGCGAGCATCTGGCTGATCGCCTGCGCTCGCTCAAAGCGCCGCTGACCGATTTATTGCACGAGTTGTCCAGCACCGGGCGGCTGATTGAAGTCTCGCCCGTCGATAGGGCGATCAAGAAACTCGATCATCTCGAGAATCGGGTCCGCTTTGCCAGCTATGGTTACGCTGGTTTTTTCGACGTTGCGAAGATCCAGCAGCCGCAGTTGGATGCGATTTACCAGTTTGATCTCGCTCTGGTCGAGCACGTTGACAAGATTGAGGCGAAGCTATCAGAGTTGAAAGCGCAAGCAGGAAACTCCGAAGGTTTGAAAACAGCGTGTGCGGAAGTCGTCGCTGAGATCGATCAGACTGATCGCGCGTTCGATGATCGATACAAGGCGATCAACAACTTCAGCGAGGGACAGCCGCCAGGCAAACCTCTGTTCAGTTAGCGTTCAGAGTTCAAGCTTCAGCTTGCCTCCTTAGATCGCAACGCAAAGAGAGCAAGCTGAAGCTTGAACTCGGAACTCGAAAACATTTTCTTATGTCAGAGCATTGTCGAAACTGTGGCTCCGAGTTGTTCGTCGGCCAGCGTTTCTGCCGCGCTTGCGGCATTCCAACCGATGAACTGTCGCAAGAAGAAGCGCCGACCCAAATGATGCCGCCCCAATATGAGGGCCGCGGCCAGCGGAGCGGCGCAAACACCGCACCCTCGGCGGCCCCGGACACGAGTCCTGTTTATCCTCCGCCGACGATTGGGTATCAGCCCCCGATGCATCCTCAAGCAATCCCGCCTTACACGCCGCCGCAGAAGCGAACGCCGATCGGATGGATATTGGCCTTCATAGGGATGGGCTTGTTCGTCATGATCGTCATCGCCGTGATGTTCGCCGCGCGTGCTGCACGAAGGGCGGTGAATAATCTTGCCAATACCAACCTTCCGCCGCCTGTTGCTCAACCCGGAGAGATCGCTCTGGAATCAAACGCCGACCAGAACACGGCCGCGGGAAACGAGACCACGCTGATAAAAACTTTTGCGCTTGCGCCCGGCTCGAAGTTCTCAATAAGAAATATCAACGGCAGCATATCGATCGACACATGGGACCAGCCCAAAGCTCAGGTGAAAGTAGTGAAGCGTGGACGCGACCGAGGAGCGCAGATTTTCTTTACCAGCGGTGCGAACAACCTGGCACTAAGGACTGGACTTCCGGGCGGTGATAACAGTCTGGAGGTCCGGTATGAAGTCAAGCTTCCCCGAGATCTGGAACGCGTTAATCTTGAGTCGGCCAACGGTTCGGTTAAACTCTCAAACGTCAACGCAAAGATTCTCATCCAGAGTGCAAACGGAACCGTTGAGCTCAATGACGTCGTGGGTGTATCCAAGGTCCAAACCGCGAACGGGAAGATAACCGCAACCCTGGCTGGCGCATCCGAGTGGCCGATGGAGTTCACCACCGCAAACGGCAAGATCGATGTAACGATCAAGTCCGACTTTGACGCTGAGCTGGACGCTTCTACTATCCGCGGAAGTCTCAATGTCGACGATCAATTGGGAATAACAGTGCAGAAGGAATTGGTCGGTCAGCACGCCCGCGGACAAATCGGGAGTGGAGGACAGCCCCTGAAGCTCACAGCCGTAAACGGGAGCGTGAAGCTTTCCAAGCAGCAGTAATCGCTCGAGGAGATAATTCGAATGGCTATTGAAGTTCTGCAGTATTTCGACCAGACCGGGACCGAACTGGTTCATCGCATTCCAGAAGGCGGCTCGGCGGACATCAAACTCGGCGCGCAGTTGATTGTGCAAGAGAACCAGACCGCCGTCTTCTTTCGCGACGGCAAGGCGCTGGACACGTTCGAGCCGGGCCGGCACACGCTTACGACCAACAACATTCCACTGCTCACCCGACTGTTGTCCATCCCGTTTGGCGGCAAGTCGCCGTTTCAAGCCAGCGTAGTCTTCGTGGCACGGCATACATTTCAAGATTTGAAGTGGGGAACGAAAGAGCCAATAGCGTTTCGAGACACCGAGCTTCGAATGGTGCGGCTGCGTGCCTTCGGTAAGTACTCGATGCGAATCGCCGATCCACAATTGTTCGTCGGTTCGATCGTGGGCACGCGAGGAATCGTGTCCAGCGAAGCGATCGGCTCCTTCCTGCGCGACATCGTCGTTGCCCGACTCAACGACCTGTTGGGTGAGAACCTCAAAACTATTTTCGATCTTCCGGCTTATTACGACGAGTTGGCGGCCGGTCTGAAAGGGCGCGTAGCCGATGACTTCTCGAAGCAAGGGCTTGAGCTTGTAGATCTGATCATCTCAGCGATCACCCCGCCCGAAGAAGTCCAAAAGATGATCGACGAGCGCTCAGGCATGGGGGCGATCGGCGATATGAACGCTTATATGCAATTCAAAGCCGCGCAATCGATTCAGGACGCGGCAAAACAAGAAGGCGGAGCCGCCGGACAGGGAATGGGGTTGGGTCTGGGAATCGGTTATGGCCAGATGATGGCGGGCGCGGTCACCGGGCAGCACGGTCAAGGATCGGGCGCGGCACAGGCTCAGACTGTCGCCTGTCCGAAATGCGGCACTCAAAACCCAGTCGGCGCAAAGTTCTGTTCGAACTGCGGCGCCACACAACAGGCTCCAGGAGCCAGTTTGGTGGAGTGTCCCTCGTGCCACAATCAGGTGCAAGCCGGAACGAAATTCTGCTCGAGCTGCGGCCAGTCGCTGGCGCCTCAGCCCTGCAAGAACTGCCAGGCGCCCGTTCAACCGGGAGCGAAGTTCTGCGCGGAGTGCGGCACTCCAGTGTGATATAATCGGTGCGTCGAGGGAGATCGGCTTATGAGACGCCCCGTCCTGTTACTCGTCAGCCTTGCTTTGTTGACGATCAATTCGAAGGCATCCCGCGTTCAGCAGTCTTCCACACAACCGCAAATCACCAGCGTTACCATGAAGGGCAAGAAGCTGTTTGTCGGCGGCGTGAACTTCAACCAAGGCGCGGTGATTTTGATCAACGGCGAAGAGGTCGCAACTCGCAGCGATCCTGATAACCCAACCGGCATGTTGATCGCTAAGAAAGCTGGAAAGCGAATGCCTCCCGACCAGGTTGTAACCATCGCTGTTCAGGACCAGAGCGGAGTGAAGTCTCAAGGCTTCGACTTTTTCTCTGGTTTGACAATCACGTTGGAAGACGCGGGCAAGACGATTACTCTCAGAGTCGGAGAGAAATTTCAGGTGGCTCTCAAAAGGAGCGGCTACGAATGGACGGTCAACAGATTCGACTCGAGCGTGGTAACAAAGCTCCCAGATGCCCCGGCGGTGAGTGACGCCCAGGGGATATTCCAGGCGTTGGTCGTGGGCACTACGCAGTTTTCCGCCGTCGGCGAACTTCCCTGTCATAAATCGACACCACCCTGTCTGGCGCCGACGTTGCTTTTTCAGGTTACGCTGATCGTACAGTGAATGCCGAGGCGTTGTTAATCAGCAACGCGACCCGCTTTCTTTTCGTTTACACCTCTGAAAAGTGATTCCATTGACAGCGCGTATTCGGCGTCGATAGCATTCGTTCTTTATTCAACGCAGGCGGACTCTAATGCTGAAACTCAAGAACACTCTGACGCGGGCGCAAGAGGAGTTCAATCCGCTCCAAGGCAAGACGGTGCGAATGTACGCCTGCGGGCCGACGGTCTATGACTACGGTCACATCGGTAATTTCAGGACCTTCGTTGCCGTCGACGTGCTGCGCAGGTATCTGAAGTATCTGGGCTATCAGGTCAATCACGTGGTTAACATAACCGACGTGGACGACAAGATCATCCGCGGCGTGCTTCAGTCGGGGAAGAGCCTTCGCGAGTACACAGAATTCTACACGCAAGCATTTCTGGAAGACGCACGGGCGCTCAACATCGAGCAGCCGGAGGTGATGCCCCGCGCAACCGATCACATACCGGAGATGATCGAGCTGATGAAGCGTCTTGCGGACGCGGGTCTCACTTACAAAAGCGACGGCTCGCTCTATTACAGCATCGCTTCGTTTCCAAGCTACGGAAGGCTTTCAGGGCTGAAGGTTGAAGGCAACATTTCAGGCGCGCGAGTCGACGTCGATGAATACGAAAAAGCAGACGCGCGAGATTTCGTTCTGTGGAAAGAACCGAAAGAGGAGGCCGAGCCGCGCTGGCCGTCTCCGTTTGGAGAGGGGCGTCCAGGCTGGCACCTCGAATGCTCGGCGATGTCGATGAAGTATCTTGGCGAATCGTTCGACATTCACTGTGGCGGAGTCGATTTGATCTTTCCCCATCACGAAAACGAAATCGCGCAGTCAGAAGGCGCGACCGGCAAGCCCTTCGTGCGCTTTTGGGTTCACGCCGAGTTTTTGCTGGTCGAAGGCGAGAAGATGGCAAAGTCGAAGGGTAACTTCTACACCGTTCGTGATCTATTGGATAAAGGATACTCTTCGATGGCCATTCGCTATCTCCTGTTGTCGGTGCCTTATCGAACGCAACTGAACTTCACGCTCGAGGGGTTGCGATCCGCCGAAAGCTCGCTTGAGCGTCTGCGCAACTTTCGCCGACGTGTGACGGACATCGCCGGCGGCGGCCCGAATCGACGAGTGCAAGAGTTTGTGTCCAAAGCGCGCGAAGGTTTTGAGACGGGAATGAACGACGATCTGAACACGTCGGAAGCTCTTGCAGCGGTCTTCGATCTTGTTCGCGACGTCAATATCGCGATCGACTCGAACGAATTCGGCGCGGATGATCGAGACGCGGTTCTGGCGTTCCTGTCGCGAGTCGATTCCGTTCTGGGAGTGTTGGGAGAAGAAGCGCCCGATATTCTCGAGCCTGAAATCGAGGCAATGATTGGAGAGCGCAACGCGGCGCGC
Organism: Blastocatellia bacterium; assembly: GCA_036505875.1. GTDB lineage: Bacteria > Acidobacteriota > Blastocatellia > UBA7656 > UBA7656 > Onstottus_A. The sequence goes on from DASXSR010000365.1 coordinate 29,109, forward strand.
CGCAACCGAGACTTCAACCGGGCGGATCAGATAAGGCAAGAACTTACAACGCGCGGGATTATTCTGGAAGATACGCCGCAGGGAACCAAGTGGAAACGCAAGTAGCGCGGTATTCGCGCGGGTGCAATTAGAGGTGGGACTTGATTCAAGTCCAAATTACACCTCATTCGTGCCTGTCGAACTCGTCAAGTTCGATCGGTTTGTCCGTCAATGGTACAATACCCACGCTATGATTATCGGCATCAGTGGCGGGACCGGCTCGGGTAAGACTACCGTCGCGCAGAAGATCATCTCGTCGGTGGGCGCGGAGAACGTCGTGTATCTCCAACAAGATTCGTATTACCGCAACCTCGGTGACATGCCGCTGGACCTTCGACATCAGGTCAACTTCGATCATCCCGACGCCTTCGATACCGACTTGCTGATGAATCACCTCGAAGCACTGCGCGCGGGCGAAAGCATCGAACAGCCGATTTACGACTATCCGACTCATTCGCGCCGGGTAGAAACCATTCACGTCGAGCCGCGGCCGGTAATCATTGTCGAGGGTATTCTGGTGTTTGTGAATTCGCAGACGCGCGGGCTAATGGACCTGAAGATATTCGTGGACACCGACGCCGACATACGTTTCATCCGCCGGCTGGATCGCGACGTGCACGAACGCGGCCGCTCGGTGGAATCGGTCATTACTCAATACACGACCACCGTACGCCCGATGCACTTACAGTTTGTCGAACCCTCAAAGCGGTACGCCGACATCATAATACCCGAAGGCGGCTTCAACGATGTCGGCATCGATCTGATCACCGGAAAGATCAAGGCGTTTCTAGCGCGATCGGTCGAAATCGATGCGATGCCAATCGGATCGCGGGCATCGGAGCCTGAACGTACGGAGTTTCCGAGTTAGTTACGCTAAAATGCAGTACGAACATGATCACAGACGATGAATTAATCGAACAGGCGAGGGATGCGCGAAGGTGGGCCCACGCGCCTTACTCGAACTTCAGCGTCGGGGCGGCGTTGCTCAGCTCCGACGGTCGCGTGTTCACCGGGTGCAACGTTGAGAACTCGACCTACGGCTTGAGCATGTGCGCCGAGCGGGTTGCAATCTTCAAGGCGGTTAGTGAAGGCGCAAACGAGATCGCCAAGATCGCCATAGTCACCGGCCACGATCACATTGCACCGCCGTGCGGCTGCTGCCGTCAGATGATTTGGGAATTCGCGTCAGGCGAGACGGAGATCGTCCTTGCAAATCTCTCGGGTGACATTCGCAGGTACCGGATAACGGAGTTGCTCCCGGAGGCATTCGACGAGAGATATCTCGAGGGCGTTAGTTAGCGCGGCAAGCATTTCACCAACCTGCGCAGAGGAAGCTTGAAAAAGCCGTCGATATTTAGCGCGCTCTTTTTTTCGCTCATCATCTCCGTTGCTTCCTTCCCAGCAAAGAGTGCTGAACGTGTTGATCTGATCATCCGCGGCGCAACCGTCGTCACTATGGACGCGTCTTGGAGGGTGATTGAAAACGGCGCTGTAGCTATAAAAGGCGAGCGCATCGTCGCTGTCGGGACCAGCTCAGACGTTTCCGCAAAGTACTCCGCCGCTCGCGCGATCAACGCTGCCGGCAAAGTTGTGATGCCGGGCTTGATCAACACCCATACTCACGTGCCGATGGTTTTGTTCCGAGGCATCGCCGATGACCTCGTCTTGATGGAATGGCTGCAGAAGTACATCTTCCCCGCCGAAGCCAAGAACGTCGACGAGCAATTCGTTCGATGGGGCACGAAGCTGGGCTGCCTCGAGATGATCCTGGGCGGCACGACGACCTATGTCGACATGTACTACTTCGAAGACGCGATCGCCGACGAGACGGCGCGCGCGGGGATGCGAGCGGTGCTGGGCGAAACGTTGATCGACTTCCCGGCGCCCGACAACAAGACGTGGGAAGCCGGAATGGCTTACGTCGACAAGTTTGCGGTGAAGTGGAAGGGTCACGCGCTGATCACGCCGGCGATCGCCCCTCACTCCGGATACACTGTTTCGACCGATCATCTGAAGCAGGCGCATTCATTTTCCCAGCGGCTCGGAGTTCCACTGGTTATCCACGTTGCCGAGGATCCCGCCGAGGTCAAGACGATCAAGGAGCGATACGGCGCAAGCCCTGTCGCCTACCTCGAGCGCATAGGCTTGCTTGACGAGAAAGTGATAGCCGCGCACATGGTGTGGCCTACAAGCGACGACATCAAGACGCTCGTGAAACGCTCGGTCGGCGTCGCGCATTGCCCACAGTCGAACATGAAGCTGGCTGCAGGGACGGCACCCGTGCCGCAAATGCTCAAAGCGGGAGTAGCCGTCGGCCTTGGCACCGACGGCGCGGCTTCAAACAATGATCTGAATCTGTGGGAAGAGATCGACACGGCAGCGAAGCTGCACAAGTTGATTTCGATGGATACGACTGTGTTGAACGCTCGCGAAGCGCTCGAGATGGCAACCATCCGCGGCGCGCGCGCGATTCATCAGGACAGGGAGATCGGCTCGCTTGAAGCCGGCAAACGCGCTGATCTGATAATCGTCAGCATGGACAGCGCTCACCAAACGCCGCTCTACAATGTCTACTCGCAGCTCGTCTACGCGACCAAGGCCTCCGATGTCGAGACCGTAATCATTAACGGCCGCGCCGTGATGGAAA
>DASXSR010000366.1:0-6795 GCA_036505875.1 Blastocatellia bacterium
GCGCTGACGCTCTGCGCATCGATGCGAGCGGCTCGGTCGTCATGCCTGGGTTTGTTGACGCTCATACGCATCCCGTGTTCGCAGGCACGCGTGAAGATGAATACGAAATGCGAGCGTCGGGTATGACTTATCAGCAGATCGCCGCGCGCGGAGGCGGGATACGCGCGACGGTGCGAAGGACGCGCGAGGCTTCCGAAGACGAGTTATTCCTGCTGGCAAAGTCTCGCGTGCAAAAAATGCTCGAACACGGGACGACTACGATCGAAGCGAAGAGCGGTTACGGCCTGACGATGGAAGATGAATTGAAGATCCTGCGTGTGATCCGACGGCTCAACTCGGAGACGCCGCTCGAATTGATCCCGACCTTTCTGGGCGCGCACGAGGTTCCCGATGAGTATCGCGGAAGGAAAGAGGAGTATGTCCGGTTGGTTGTTGAAGAGATGCTCCCTCGAGTCGCCGGGGAGGGTTTGGCGAGGTACTGCGACGTCTTCTGCGAATCGAACGTGTTCACGGTTGACGAGTCGCGGCGGGTGCTCACGCGAGCGAAGGAGCTTGGGCTTGGCATTCGTCTCCACGCCGAACAGTTGAGTCTAAGCGGGGGTGCTGGTCTCGCTGCAGAGCTTGGCGCGACGACTGCGGACCACCTTGAATGCATCGATGATGCGGGCATCGAAGAGGTTAAGCAGGCCGGAGTCATAGCCATGTTGCTCCCGGGAGCTGTGTTCAACCTGGGCCTTTCGCGGTACGCTCCTGCGCGTAAGATGATCGAGCGGGGACTTGCTTTAGCGCTGGCTACTGATTTCAATCCCGGCAGCTCGCCGACCCCTTCGATGCAAATGATCCTGTCTATCGCTTGCACTCAAATGCGGTTGAGCCCCGCCGAAGCAATCGTAGCAGCCACGGTCAATGCGGCGCACAGCCTCGGGATTGGGGCGCGCGCCGGCTCGATTGAGCCAGGCAAGCAAGCAGACATCGTGATATTCGACTGTTCCGACTATCGTCAGATACCTTACCTTTTCGGCGTCAATCACGCCGCGGTTGTGATCAAATCAGGGCAGGCAGTCATTGACCGAAGGGCATAGCGACGCTTCATTTATTTCTCAAAAAGCCTTGCGGTCAGGAATCTCGATGATATACTCTGCGGGCTCTTAGCCGTAATGCGAAAGTTCGCGATTGACGATGCGCTATCGACGATGATTTATCATTTCATCGCCAACGTTAACACTGACTCCACTGAAAATGAAAAACGAGAGGAACGAATATGTCATATCAACAAGGTTACCCTCAGGGCGGCTACGGCGCGCCGCCACAGGGCTATGGAGCGCCGCCACCTCCGGCCGCCTACGCCGGCATCGGGAAGAGGTTTTTGGCTGTCATAATTGACGGGCTGCTCCAGGGCCTCGGACAACTCCCCGGGTGGATCGTGTACTTTATCGTCGTCGCGGGCGCGGTATCGACCGCCCCCTCCAGCGGCCAACTCAGCAACGAAGCGAGCGCGGCGCTCGGGCTGGGAATGTTGGTGGCCGTCGGACTAATTTGCATTGGTGGCCTGATCGTCGCCCTTTACAACATTTATCTCCTTGGCAGAGACGGGGCGACGCTCGGGAAGCGTTGGATGAAGATTAAAGTGTTGGACCCGCAAATGCAGCCACTCGGTTTTGGCAAGGCTTTCCTGCGCGAATTGATCAAAGGACTCATTGGAGGCATCCCATGCGTTGGCTGGATTCTTCTGCTGTGGCCGCTGTGGGACGCCGAAAAGCAGGGGCTTTACGATAAGATCTTCAGCACACATGTCTATGACGCGCCCGCGTAATCGGTTATTCAAAGTATCGGGGTTTGTTGAGTAGATAGGTGCTCACGACCAAACCCGGCGCCATTATGCGCCGGGCTTGGACGCTTCACACTCACGGCGTGGAGTACAGGGTTCAATTCAGCGCATAGCCGGAAGGCTCATGGCGCGATCTGGGTTTTTCGCAGCGGCGCGGCTTCATTGACACTCGCTTTGTTTTGCGCAGCCGCAAATTCACCGCCCATCAAGACTGAACCCAACAATAAAGCGCCCTCTTCGACGATCAATACCGGAGACTTGATATCGCCTTGAATGCGTCCGGTCTTGGAGACCTCGACGCGCGATCCGATGTTTAGATTACCGTGAAGCGCGCCGCGAATCACGCACACTCCGACTTCGACGTCTGCGTTGACCTCCCCGGTTTCCTCGATGACAAGTGTACCGCTCTCGGAAATAAGCTTACCGCTAACTCTGCCTTCGACTTGAAGCATGCCGGCGAAACGAACGTCGCCCGACACCTCCACTCCGCGGCCGATTCTGCCCTGACTTGATTGTTCGCCGTTGGTTTTGAATGCTTTCATTGGTGAACTCGGCCCGATTGTATCAGTCGCTGTCTTGCTGTATTGCCGGGAACCGCAACGTGCAAAGCCGGGTCGTATTCCTTGCCGACCAATGAGCTTCCTTCAGGGACCCATATCTGCACAACCGTGTGGCTATAACCTTGCGGCAGATAACGCACATAGTATCCATCCGGGTGTATCGACCATCTGCCCCAGGGAACCTGGTGGCTGCCCTCGCCCAGGGGCGCCATCCCGCCCAGTACCGCGACCGCTTCGATTTGCTCGAAAGAGGACCCGGGAGTTGTGAGCATCTGACGAATACGAGCCTCCGCCTCTAATATTGTGCGGACGGCGGGTGGAACCTCCGCCATTGCTTTCTGGTGAACCGGACCGGGCAGCAGATCAAGCCCTCTGCGATTGAGCATCGCAAGCTGCTCTGGAGTGAGCAGCAGACTGGCAACTGCCTTCAACTCGGTGCTGAGGTTCTCGAATTTCGCGCGCGCGATGATCGCCCACAGAAGCAATTGAATCTTGTGCTGATCAATCTCGGGATGACGAACCGAATTGCGAACGATGCTCACGACAGCGTCCTTAGCGGGGCCTTTGGGAGGCGCGTACAGGTAGCCATCGCCGCCGCCCGGCCCATGAGTGCCCGCTTTCAAGCAATAGCTCTGGGTGTGCATCTCGTAAAAGCCGGGCCTGAGCGCGAACCCGCCACTCAGCGTTCGTTCGAGCGAGGTCAGCGGCGTAAGGGGCGTGGGATTGTACGTGTCGCGCGAGCTGTCTCCGTAGACGGCATCCCCCAGGCTTGTAGTGATGGGCGGCTCGCCCTCGAGAAGTTTGGTGGCTGGCGATTTGCCGGCAAGCTTACCCGCTTCTTCTTTGATTCGGCCAAATTGGGCGAGCGCCTCGGTTCGCGCGCCGGCAAAGAAGAGAGTCAGGATTGCGAATAGAGTGAGTCTTCTCAAGTCCAACTTTTTCATTTGGGGTCTCCGTGAAAAGTGAAATCTTAACGCACTAATCGTACTGCTCAGAGTATTGCTTCGCAAGAGTACTGAAGAGTCAGCTCGCAGGACGTGAGAGCGCGCGCGACGAAGATCGCATCAACCTGCACGCGCGCTCTGCCGACGCCCCTTCTCTATTGCCCGACTGTCGCGGACTCCGCTTGTGCGGAAGCCGCCAGCATCAACTGCTCGCCAGAGCGTGTCACTCGCAGAATTGTGATCGCGCACGTTGGCCTGGTAATCCTGATCACGCGAGTCGCGCCGTTCGGGAAAAACACGCCGAGATCGACGTTGTTGATCGATCCTTTGCTCAGCAATTTCTCCCCGTTTCTCTTGATCTTGGGCGATTTCGAGAAGGTGAAAAAGCTCGTGCCCGTTGCGTCCGATGAAATCTCCACGGTGGTGTCTTCTGTGAAGACTATCTCCGTTCCGCCAGCGGGCGTTGTTGTGAGGAGGAACAACTGGAAGTCGCCAAGAATGAACATGTTTGCGGTGTCGACCGTCGGCCCCGGCGCCGAAATCGCGAAGTCAGCATCGCTCGCGTCCGATGTTCGCACATTGGATGTGCTGGTAGTGACAATCGAGACTCTTGCTCTGGTCGTGCATATCGAGTCAACTATCCAATCGAAACTTCGCGTTGTCGGGAGGATTGAAGGTTGCGCAGGATCGCTGCCGACCGAGATTCTTCTCGGGAAGGACCCACCGCTGTCAGTCGAGAGGAACAGGTCAAAGCCTTTAACCACAGATTGAACCGCGGCTGGCACAGTCCAGGTAATAGTAAAGTGCTGACCGAACTTCAAATTCTCGCCGCCGTTAGGAGCTGTCACGGTTGCCGTAACCCCAGCGTCGGTGATTGTGAAGTTGGCGTCGCTGTCGTCTTGAGCTGACAGGCCTCCCACGTCCGTGACGATCACCCGGATTCGGGCTTGTGTGGTGTTGAATCCGGGAGGCACTATCCAACTGAATTGTCGAGCGGTGCCGGCGACGTTCGAGTTGATAGTAAAGTTGAAGTTGGCGCCGCCGTCGATCGAAAGCTTGACCTCAAATTTTTGAATGTCGCTGTCGCCGTCGGGATCTGAAGCCGTCCAGGTAATGTTGAAACTCTGTCCGACAGACAGGGTCTCCCCGCCGTTTGGCGCCGTCACGTGGACCGTCGGAGGATGATTGAGCGGAGGCGGCGCAGCGGTAGAAGGCAAAACATACACGATTCCCGCTTGGGCGCGGAAAGCACCTCCAGCGGAGACGTTCGCGAACGGAGCGCCTATTATCAAATCTCCGCCCCCGTCCTTGTTAACATCTCCGGCGGCGATTGCCCATCCCAGTTCGTCTCCGGCCGACAGTGTCGGTATGCCTCCGCCGTTTGTCGCGGTTTGGAAGGTCGCGCCGTTGTCGAGGCTGGTCTCAATCTTAACATTCGTTCCGGCAGGTGTTGTCTGGACCCACGATATCGAGGAGGTGTTTGCAAATGTAGAAGCGGGAAAAGTAAACGTGCTTACGCGGTTGCCGGTCAAGAACTTGCGGTCCGCTGGATTAACGATCGCAGCGCCGCTCGCGCTGAGCGCTCCGTTGTTCGCGTTTGTCGTCAGATCGTTAGCATTTCCAGCGTTAAAGTTCCAATAGGCCACGAGACCCGCCTCGTTACCCTGCAGCTCCTGGTTGAAATTGGCTTGAATCTGCCCGGCTGTGCGCGCGACGTTCCAGACGCGGACGTCGTCAACGGTTCCTTGAAGGAATCGTAAGCCACCGGAACTCTTGTCAGCGCCTATCAAGACTGGATCACCCTGATTGATCGGGCCGGGGAACGTCAACGTCCGAGTTGCATCAAGCGCGCCGTTTTTGAAGAAGCGGACTTGCCCGAGCGTGCGGTCGAACACGACCGCCCACTGCTCCCACGTGTTCAGCGCATTGCTGCTCGCGCTCTCTGCCTGCGGAGCATCGAATCCCACAACTCCGTCGGCGAAGTGGGCTGAGACCTTGAATGTAGGGGCCGCATCCGACTTATCCAATTCCACCGCCCATCCGTTGTCTAGTGCCATCGACCACGGACGCGAGCCAATCACCGGCGGAAAGTCGCCTGTTCCGCTGCCGGTTCTCTTGATCCAAAACTCAACGGTCCAGCTTCCATTTCCGGGCTTAAGAGACGCGCTGTTAGAAACGGACATAAACCCGGTGGACCCGTCCAATGAGAGCGCTGGATTGGACGCAAGCTCCAAATCTCCCAGCGCAGTCGAGTCGTTGGGTATGACGGTGCTTGCAGCAATTACGTTTGTTAGAGTGCCGGCGCCAAATTGCGCCGCTGTATCATCGTTCACAACCGCGCTGCCGTTTACGTTGACCGTTAGCTGTTGCAGGAAAGGCGTTAACGACTGGTCAGTAGTCGTTAGCGTTTGCCTGATTCGCAATGTCTTGTTCGATAGATCGCTATTCGCGGATGCCTGTCCGAGAATGCGCAAACTATCCTGATTAAGGAACAGATCGCGCGCGTTAACCAACAAAAGGTTCGGGCCGCCGAACACAATAGACACGATCCCAGCTTTGTTATTTGCACCGGGCGCGGCGGCGATCAAATCCGGAATGGTGTCGCTGTTCTCAGGAGTGTTGTAACTGCCCGCCGCAACAGTCGCACCCAGACGGTCGCCCGCCGCGGCGCCGAAAAGGGTAGCCGTTGCGGCGCCGCTGAACAGGTCGATCCTGGTTGCCGGTGTCAGACTCGCGCCTCCCTGTATCACATAAGCCTCACCGGCGCTGGCCCGATCTTCGCCGGGTCCGTCCGCATCAGGCGCTCCGGCTATTATGTCCGCAATACCATCGCCGGTAACATCCCCTACGGCTACCGAAAAGCCCAAATGGTCAGCATCGTCGGAGCCGGGATTCAGCTTGTTGCCGGCGCCATAAATGGACACGCTTTGCTGACCGGTCAGTACGTCAAACGTCTTCGTAGCACCAGCGGTTGCCAGATTGCTCCCGCCGAAGACCACGAATACAGCTCCAGTGTCGGTTGCGGGAGGAACCAGAGTAGCGACCGGTCTATCCGCCAACGGGGCCCCAACAACGATGTCGGCGATCCCACCCGCGTTCACGTCACCTATCGCAACCGAAAAACCGAGAAGGTCTCCGGCCTTTCCATAGACGATCACGTTGGCTGGGGCATTTGCTAAATCCCGCACCGTCGTCGCGCCTGCGACCGGGTTCAGATAGGATCCGCCGAACACAACGAAAGCAGCGCCCCCGCCGGCTCGCGTGCTATCAGGTCCGCTGTTGCCCGGAGCGCCCGCTAGAATGTCCTTAACGGCTTGATCAGCCGCGCTTTGGCTGGCCAGCCCGCCGACGTTGCCGACTGCTACGGACGCGCCAAACTGATCGCCGGTGTTGACGCCGAAAAGCGCGATGTTTGCGGTATTGGCGGTAGCAAGATCGATTACGTGGGGTGTGTTTAAAGCGC
>DASXSR010000367.1:0-3895 GCA_036505875.1 Blastocatellia bacterium
ATAGTAAATGTCTCCCTGAACTGTGCCGACCATGATGTTCTGAGACATCAACTGCAAGTGTCCCAGCGCGCGTTTCATCTCATCGAGGTTGCGCGCCATCATCATCTCGTAAACCTGATCGGTCAACCCAACTTCGTTCGCATAAGGAATCGCCATCGCATAAGCCTTGCCGCCCTTGTGCGCGACTATCGGGCCGTGATGAGTGTATTCGATCTCGACCTCGCGCCAGTCAACAGCGTCGCCCTTCTTCACGCCGATCTTCTCTTTGCGCACTTGAATATCGCGCCACGCGCCGTCGTAGCGATACTGACGAGGATTGCCGGGATTCGGTTCTTCCTCGAAGATGTCCGACGTGTCCGGGCCACCGGTGGTCATAGCGACCGAGCAATAGCGGCTGTGGCCGAGACTAGGCAGCGGCACACCGAGTATCGACACGCCCGAGACGTTGTAATCGCCGGCATAGATCCTAACTTCATAAAACCTGAATTCCCCGTACCAGCTCAAATGAGGATCGATCACTGCAATCGGCGCATTCATCGCAGTGCGGCTCGGCGCGATCAGCATTTCGTTCGAGCCTCGATAAGCCGCCGGATCGGGCTGAATGCCACCCCGCTGCAAATCACCTGCCGCCTCGCCCAACGGCCAGCCCCAAATGATGTAACGCCCAAGCGCGATCACGTCCCAGGGATGAATCTCCTGCGCCCACGACGGCACGTGTTCGGGATGCTCGCGCATGAAAAGTTTGATTCCGTCCTGATAAGCTTCGATACACGCACGCATTTTCGGGCTGACCTGGTTGTACTTCTCGCGGCTGATTTCCGAGTGCCGCCACATCCGTTGAATCAGATCCGTGCGATAGTAATCGGGCCCGAAGACTTCAGACATCGTGCCGTTCGCTTTTCGGTAATTCTTCAACAGCTCTTCGAGGCGATCTTCGGCTTGCGCGTACCCAATTGCGAATGACGCGGCTTCAAGCGTTTGAGCGAAGACGTGTGGGATACCGTATTCATCGCGATAGATCGTGGCTTCGTCGCTTGCGCCGGCTGTCTTCGATTGCGCGGCAAACGGAACCACAAGCGATATTGCGATAACGATCAGAACCACTCTTTTCATGGCAGCTGCTCCTTGGCTCGATTAGAGATGCTGAGAGTTGCGATGTTAAGTCATTCTTTGGAGGGTTGTCCACGGATCTGCCACAAAGACTCCAGATACGAAGGCCAACGAAGGCTTCGTGAAACTTAGTGTCTTTGTGTCTTCGTGGCGATGAGTCATTTGCAAATCCTTCAGCTTTGTAAGAAAATAACGCCGCCTTCATACCGTACTTCAATCGCGAAAGGACTATATGGCTCCGAGTGATAAGCTGCTGGTTACGCTCGAAGAAGGCATCAAACGCATCACCTTCAACCGTCCCGAACGTCGCAATTCGGTTGACGTCGAGACCGTCGAGCTATTGCACGAAGCCATTCAACGCTCAGCCGAAGATGACAGCAAAGTCGTCATTCTCACCGGCGCGGGCGACGCCTTCTGCGCGGGTGCTGATTTACAAGCGACGTCCGAACGGGATATCAAAAGCATCGATGTGACCGCGTCACTACGCGAACGCACGAACCCGACGATACTTGCAATGCGCGGGCTGAGTAAGCCGATCATCGCTCGCGTACACGGGCACGCGGTTGGCGTCGGGTGCAACTACGCCTTGGCCTGCGACATCATCATTGCATCCGAGCAAGCAAAGTTCGGGCAGGTGTTCGTGAAGATCGGGTTGATGCCAGACGGCGGGTCGACATTCTTTCTGCCTCGCGCCGTCGGCTATGCAAAGGCGTTCGAGCTGATGGCGACCGGCGACATCATCACTGCCGGGCAAGCGCTGGCGTTCGGGTTGGTGAATCGAGTTGTGCCCTTTGAAGAACTCGACTCGACCGTGAACGCGATGGCCTCGAGGCTTGCAGCGTCGCCCGCGATCGCCTTGCAAAAGATAAAACAAGGTTTGAATCACGGGATTAATTCTGATCTCGCTTCGGCGTTGGATTTCGAGGCTGTCAATCAGCAAGCTTGTTTTCATTCGGAAGATTTCCTGGAAGGCGTGAAAGCGTTTCTTGAAAAGCGGAAGCCAAATTTTCAAGGCAGGTAACCAGATGACCAACCGAGGCAGAGCCATATTCGCGTTGTCGGTCTTGTTCGCGATAAACACCATGAACTTTTTCGACCGACAGATCCTGGGCGCAGTCGGCGAAATGGTGCGCAAAGACTGGGCTTTGAGCGATACGGCGCTGGGCACGCTTGGCACTGCATTCACGCTTCTGTACGCGGCCGTAGGCTTGCCGCTCGGGCGATTGACCGACAAGACAGTGCGAACGCGAATCCTCTCGGCGGGGGTATTTCTTTGGACACTAACGACCGTGGCGTCCGGGGTCGCGCGCAACTACTGGCAGCTTTTCGCGGCGCGGCTCGGAGTCGGAGTCGGGGAAGCGAGCTGCGCGCCTGCGTCATCGTCGCTGATAGGCGACCTGTTCCCGGCTACGCGGCGCGCAAAAGCGCTATCGGTCTTCATGCTCGGGCTCCCGATCGGAATCGCGATCAGTTATGCGGTCAGCGGAACTGTAGCTCGTCAATTTGGCTGGCGGTCTGCGTTTTACGTCGCAGGCATTCCCGGACTGATTTGCGTCGTTGCAGCCCTGTTCATCCACGAACCGCACCGCGGAGCGACGGAGGTCCATGCCATCGGCGGCCGCCGGCGTGAAGGCCCCGCAAACGGCTCGCGTTGGTTGCTGGGCGCGTTACTGCTGGCAGGAGTTTGTTATCTAATGTTCTGGGGACGAACGAGCAATTGGATTGCGCCCGCATACTTCTTTCCGAGTTGGCTGATTCTTGTTGCGCTTTGCTTCGCCTTGCGACGCAAGATCGACAGGTCGATGGAGCCGTTCCTGTTAGTGCTGTCGATTCCGACAATGTGGTGGCTGATCCTGTCTGGTGCGCTTCACAACTTCAATATGTACGCGATAGGCTCGTTCCTTTCGCCGTTTCTGATTCGTTATCATCTGGCTGGCTTGGAAATCGGTGAAGCCACTCGGCAAGCGGGTTTCATCTCAATGTGGGTCAACGGGCTCGCGGGCGTACCGGGACTGATACTTGGCGGGATCATCGGTGACGCAATCGTGCGGCGTCGAGCGAACGGAAGGCTTCTGGTTGGCGCCATCGCGATTCTCCTGTCGGCGCCACTTCACTATCTTGGCTTGCTCCAGCCCGCGGGAAGCACTATGGGATTCGCTTTGCTGATGGGCCTGGGCGTGACGGCGATGTACGCGTATTACTCGACGGTTTATTCGACGATCCAGGATGTGATCGAGCCGGCGTTGCGGGGCAGCGGAATGGCACTGTACTTTTTTGCGATGTACGTGCTCGGCGCATCACTCGGTCCGGTGGGGACCGGGTTGGCGAGTGATTTTTTCACCCGGCGAGCGGCGACTGCTGCGGGAGTGACGGAGTTCACCCGTCAGGCCCTCGAGCCTTTCCGCGCCGAGGGGCTTCATTCAGCGATGTTTATCATTCCAGTACTTGGCGGGCTGTTGATGCTGGTCCTGTTCGCGGGCTCACGCACCGTGGCAAAGGACATGGAAAGACTTCGGCACTGGATGCATGAATCGACCGCAGAAGCTGCGGTCGCTGAAGCGGCAGTCAAAGCAGCAAATTAGCGTGATAGTTTTTGAATCAAGGTGTATGCGAAGAATGCGCGTTGCGAACACTCGTGCCGCAACGCGACAAGTCCTGCTTTTTGCTCTCTCTGCATTTCTGATCGCCTCGAGCGCCTTTCAGTCTCGCTCGTTTCGCGCGACCATCCAGAAGTCTGACAAGCGAGACAACTACCCTGAAACCGGCTCCCAGAGCCTGTTTCAAC
>DASXSR010000368.1:0-5847 GCA_036505875.1 Blastocatellia bacterium
GGCATGGACGCGCTCGGAGGCGATTGTCCTTTCATCATGAAACCCGACGGCAAGGGTTGGCTATATGCACCGGCTGGGACAGTCGATGGGCCATTGCCGACGCATTACGAGCCGGTCGAATCGCCGATTCCAAATCTTTTATACGACCAGCGAGAGAATCCAGTCGCCATGCATCGCGAGCACTCGATGAATCCAATAGCCGCGCCGACGGATCCAAACTATCCAATCGTCGCGACGACGCATCGGCTCACCGAGCATTATCTGAGCGGGCCAATGAGCCGCTTCAACAGTTGGCTTAACGAACTGCAACCCGAGATGTTCGTCGAGATCAGTCCGGCGCTGGCGGAAGAATACGGCATTGCGCATGGCGGATGGATGGTTGTGGAAACGCCCCGTGCGGCAATTGAAACTCGCGCGATGGTGACGAATCGGATTAAGGAGCTAAACGTCAACGGGCGCTTGCTTCATCAGATCGGAATTCCTTTTCATTGGGGCTATGCGGGCGAAACTGTGGGAGGAATCGCGAACGATCTGGCATCGATAGTGCTCGAGCCCAACGTTAGCATTCATGAGGCTAAGGCCTTCGCTTGCCGGGTGCGTGCGGGACGGCTTCAGGATGTGCACGCAGATCGACCACTGAAGGCTGCGCCTTGGCCCACGCGCGAGCGGGCGCCGGAAACGCCGAGATCTAATCAACCGGAGGGACAGTTCGATAGTGGCTCAGTTTGAGTTCAGAGTTCACCGTTAAGGTTGCTGTCCGCGTGTCAGAACCGCGAGCGGTAGCGACCGGATCATACAAAGTACTTCGAGCAGAAATTCTTCTGTCCAATCAAACGCGATTCGTCGGATCCGGTCGCTACCGCTCGCGGTTCTGACACGAAAGCCGCAAGCTAAAGCTTGATGAATTCCAAACTGATAAGGAACCGAAAATTCAATGATTGAAAATCTCGCGCGAGTCTGGGAACGGCCTGAGCCTCCGCAACAGCAGGAGGAGATGGGCTTCTTTACCGATACGACGCTATGCATCGGCTGCAAAGCCTGCGAGGTCGCGTGCAAGCAATGGAACCAACTTCCGGCAGACGGTTTTTATTGGACCGGCAACAGTTATGACAACACGACCATGCTTTCGGACACGACGTGGCGACACGTCGCCTTCATCGAGCAGTTCGGTGATGAAGTGAAGCGCGATCGCTGGCTGATGATGAGCGACGTGTGCAAGCATTGCGCGCAGGCGCCGTGTCAGGAAGTATGTCCGACCGGATCGATCATCTACAACGAATTCGGAAATGTTTATGTGCAGCAGGACATCTGCAACGGCTGCGGTTACTGCGTGGCGGCGTGCCCGTTTGGAGTGCTCGATCGTAATGAGGCGGACGGCTGTGCCCACAAATGCACGCTCTGTTATGACCGACAGAAGGATGGCCTCAAGCCGGCTTGCGCAAAAGCATGTCCAACGGAATCGATTAAGTTTGGCCCCCTCACCAAACTGCATCAGATAGCGCGCGAGCGAGTGGAGCAATTGCAAGAACGCGGTGAGCAGGGCGCGTATCTCTACGGGGCAGAGGCTGCGGGGGAATATAGCGCTTTGAATTCGTTCTTTCTGCTGTTGGACAAGCCGTCGGTTTACAATCTTCCCGAAGCGCCGCGCCGGCCCGCCGCGCATATGAAGACAAATTACCTGTTGAGCTTCGCGACCGCAATTGGGCTGGCAGTGGCGTCGGCATTTTTCTTTGGCAGACGCGAGTAATTTCCGATGACATATGTTGAAGAGTTGAGATGACAATGGAGAAACCGAAAACCGAAGGGCCACCTGAATTCACGCCGCCCGCAGACATTGTCAAGATGGCCACCGCGAAACCTGCGGTGAGCGCCCAGGCGGATGAGGGTTATTATGGCGTCCCGCTGCTCAAGCGGCCAAAGTGGCGCTGGGAAATTGCTTTCTATTTTTTTCTCGAAGGCATCTCTGCGGGCTCGTTCCTGCTGGGCGCGCTGGCGGATCTATCGGGACACAAGCACTGGCGCAAGTTGGCGCTCGCAGCTTACGAAGTATCTTTCTTGACCTTGCTCCCATGTCCGCCGCTGCTAATCGCGGACCTCGGCCGGCCTGAGCGGTTCCATCACATGCTGCGCCTCTTCAAACCAACGTCGCCGATGAACCTGGGCGCCTGGACGCTTACCGGATTCAGCGCTCCCGTGACTGCGATTGCTGCGCTTCGATTAATTGGTGATGGTTCATCGAAAAGTCAAAACAAGCTCGTGCTGCGCGGCGGATTAGGCGCGGTTGGTCTGCCGTTCGCGCTCACAATGATCAGTTACCCCGGCGTTTTGCTTTCGACGACCAGCACTCCGGTTTGGTCCCGCAGCAGATTTCTCGGCGCTCTGTTTGCTTGCAGCTCGATCGGCAATGGCGCGGCGGCGACTTCGTTGGCGCTGTCGTTGCAGAACGGCAATCACAGCCTCGCGCTGGAACGTCTGGCCAAAATCGAAAACACGGCGCGCATCTGCGAAGGGGCTGCGCTCGTCACTTATCTGGTCACCTCAAAGGATGCAGCAAGGCCGCTGACGAAGGGGCGTCATGCTCGGCCGTTTTGGTTGGGGGCAATCGGGTGCGGATTACTCTTGCCGGTGGTCTTGTCTGTTAATCGCAAACCCAAAAAGGAGCACCGGCGAAGTCGCGGAAAAAGCATCGTGAGATCAGTGTTAGCTCTCGCGGCAGGTCTTGCTCTTAAGTGGACCATCACGCATGCTGGAAGGCAATCCGCGGATGATGTTCAAGCGACGCGCAACGCTACTCGGCCAAATAAAAGTGCGCCGGGCTGGGGCCCAGGTTAGAAAAGATGGTGAAAGAGTCCAGGCGTCAGTTGAGTACTCCGACTTCGGCATCGCTTTCCTTTTCTAGTACCCCAGGCGTTCACGCCTGGGGTGACGGGGTCGCAGCCTATTTTTTTCAGCCCCATTTATGGGGCTTTGGGCCATGCTCGTCTGGCTAAGGCCCATCTCAAAGCTTCCTCAAGGAGGCTGACAAATGTATCGTTCCCTCTGGTCCCAGGCGTGAACGCCTGGGCTAGTGCGCCTGAAAGCGCGAGTAGTCAGAGAGGTGCAAGTCCTCTCCAGGTAAACGCTCTCCGGCCTGTAACCGAATGCCACTGCGACGCAGCGATGCGTGGTGGAGAGCAGCAGGAGGTGAACGACCAGTCCGTAGGAAACAAACTCGATACGGCCGGGTGCGGTCGGGGAGCCTGCTAGCCAGTGGTGAACCCTAAACCGGAAACGGAAAGCTCTGGCGCTGAGGGGTAGCGTGAGAAAGCGACAAGAGCGGCTGCCTTGGTGATTGGAGACGGAATGGTTAGGAAGGCGACTCGCGTGAATCAGGGAGACCTGTTCGCAGAAAGAGCCGGAGTTCATGGACCAAGTCCCGAAGAGCCGGAGCAAACAGGAGTCAGAGCGCCCGTAGTAGCGATGAAGCTCCGTAACGGGAGTGGAGCGAAGGGAGCGCAGGAAGGTGGAGACGTAAAGACCTGACCGATGGAAGAAAGACCGACGCCAGTGCTGGAAGCTAAACAAGTCGGAGAGGTGCAGGCCCGCTGGGCCTGGACCGAACCAGCGGTCTGGACGGAACGGATGTTGACCGCCCTCGAAGTGGGGGTGAAAGGGGGCATCTGGTTCAGTCTGATAGACAAAGTCTACAAGCCGGGGAATCTGCGGGCAGCCTTCGCGAAAGTGAAAGCCAACCAGGGAGCCGCGGGAGTGGACCACCAGACGATAGAGATGTTCGAGGCTGACTTGGACACGAACCTGAGTAAGGTGTCGCAACAATTGGCGGATGGCAGTTATCGTCCGCAAGCGGTGCGGCGCCAATGGATCGCCAAGCCGGGTAGTAGCGAGAAGCGCCCACTGGGCATTCCGACGGTGCGTAACCGAGTGGTAGAGACGGCGCTGTGTAATGTATTGGAGCCGATCTTCGAACGAGACTTCGCTGAGCACAGCTACGGGTTTCGGCCGAGACGGGGCTGCAAGGATGCGCTGCGTCATGTGGACCACCTGCTCAAAGCAGGATACACCTGGGTAGTCGATGCTGATTTGCAGAGCTACTTCGACACCATCCCGCAGCAAAAGCTGTTGGAGCAAGTGGCGAAGAAAGTGGCGGACAGCCGAGTGCTGGAACTGGTAGAGGCGATGCTGCAACAAGAAGTGATGGAAGGGCTGGCTCATTGGACGCCTGAGGCGGGAACGCCGCAGGGTGCGGTGATTAGTCCGCTGCTGTCGAACATCTATCTTGACCCGCTGGACCACGAAGTGGCCCGCAGTGGCTATGAGATGGTGCGCTATGCAGATGATTTCGTCATTCTCTGTCACAGCGAAGCCAAGGCCAGAGCGGCGCTCGCAAAAGTGCAACAGTGGACGGCGAAAGCCGGGCTGCGGTTGCATCCGGAGAAGACCCGCATCGTTAACGCCACGCAACGTGGTGGCTTCGAGTTTCTGGGTTATCACTTTGAACGTGGCTACCGCTGGCCGCGACGAAAGAGTGTGGCCAAACTGAAAGCGACGATTCGGAGCAAAACGCGACGTACTCATGGGAGCAGCCTGCGAACAACTATCAAGACGGTGAACCAGACGCTAACGGGCTGGTTCGGTTACTTTAAGCACAGTCATAAAACTGCCTTTCCGCCGCTGGATCAATGGATACGAATGCGCTTGCGCACTATCCTGCGACAACGGCGGAAGCTCAAAGGCCGTGCTCGCGGTACGGACAATGTCCGTTGGCCCAATGCATTCTTTGCTGCGCAGGGGCTGTTCTCTTTGTCTGCCGCCCGCGCGCAGTGTGGTCAACCCTCTCGGAGGTGAACCACCAACTGGAGAGCCGGATGCGGGAGATCCGCCTGTCCGGTTCGGAGGGAGGGGGAGCGAAACCAATCGTCTCTCCCTACCCCTATTTTTCATATCGTCCGCGCCGCGGACGATACCCATTTACGCCTTTTTTGGGCAAAGCGAGCGGGACAAGTCCCGCCGCTCTAAAACGGAACGCTCACGGTCCGGCTAGTCCACCGTTTGGGTTCTGGCAACGCAACTCTAGGTCCCTATCCGCTAATGACAGCAATCTGCTGGTTAAGTAGGGTTCGATTCTGCTAATTTACATGCTTCTCGTTAGGATTTGATCAAATCTCCGGGAGCAGATACTTCCAGGTGCGAAAATTCTTTGTCACAGGCGGTGCGGGTTTTATTGGCTCGGCGTTCGTTCGGCTTTTGTTGGACGAGTCTCCTTCGTGCGAGGTTACTAACTTTGACGCCCTCACCTATGCCGGAAATCCCGACAACCTGGAAGGTCTCGACGGCAGCCGGCATTATTTCATCAAAGGTGATATCTGTGATCGCGACGAAGTTTTCGCCGCGCTCGCCGAGAATACTGAGGCGATAATTAACTTCGCCGCCGAATCACACGTTGATAGAAGTATCGCTTCGGCAGATGAATTTCTCCGTACCAATATTTTGGGAACGCAGATCCTGCTCGATGTGGCGCGGGCGCGGGGCGTGAAACGCTTTCTCCAAGTCTCGACCGACGAGGTGATGGGAAGTCTGCCCGATGACGAGCGCGCTTTCTTCACTGAAGAATCGCCATTTCGTCCCAACAGCCCTTATGCCGCATCAAAGGCCGCGGCCGAACATCTGGTACGCGCCGCGCATTACACGTTTGGGCTTGATACGGTGATTACTCGTTGCGGAAACAACTACGGCCCCCGACAATTTCCCGAAAAATTTCTGCCGCTGCTGCTCGCCAATGCCTTAAACGGCGAACCGATTCCGGTTTACGGTGATGGACTTAACGTCCGCGATTGGATCTATGTCGAC
>DASXSR010000369.1:0-17772 GCA_036505875.1 Blastocatellia bacterium
ACTTGTCGGATACGGTCGACACGTAAGCGAAGTTGCCGATGATCCATTGCTCGGCCGCTTGAAAGTCTTTGATGGGTGCGCGTCCGACGACTTCGAGTTCGCGCTCGGCATTTCTGGGAGTCACGACGACTGAAGCAAGCGTCTGACGATCGCCGACCGATGCGCTTACAACGTAGGCGCCCGGCTGTTCGGCTGCGAAAGCGCCATCAGGCTCGATCATCGCGCCTTCTCGGCTGACCGCCCAGCGAACATCGCCGCTCGAGATTGGCTTGCCAGCCGCATCCATCGCGCGGGCCGTGAAATGAATCACGTCTCCCGTGCGAGCATTCGCGGACTTCGGCTCAACGCTGAGCATCTTGACGGGATTTGCAGTCACCTCAACGGCCATCGTCGCGCTGCCTCGCTCGCAGGTCGCCTTGATGTTCGCTTTACCAGGCTTCAATGCGATCACCAGTCCGGCAGCATCGACGGAGGCAATCGTTGAATTGTCTGAGGACCACGAGATCGTTACATCGGCTCGCGGATTACCCGTCGCAGTGCGAGCGGTCGCGTTCGGCCGCATCGCTCCCCCCACGACGAGCTGACTCTTTGGCGGCAGATCGATGATTGTGACCGGCGCCGGTTTGACCTTGATTCGCGCGAAGCCGACCTTGCCCGCCACGACGGCTCCGACTTGCGCCTCACCGGGGTTGAAGAACGAAACGGTTCCTGAGTCGTCCGCGCTTGCGACATCGAACGGGGCAGCGAACCAGACTGCCGGCTTAACATCGAGCGTCTTGCCCGACTCGTCCTTGGCAACGGCTGTCAGCTTTAGCTGCTGGCCGACCTCAGCTTCGGCGACGGGAGACGTGACCTCGACAGTCTTGACAGGCGGGGCCTCCGGCTTGACCGGCTCAGACTGTTGGCGTGCAAGAGCGCCAGTTGCGATTAGTGCGATTACAAATAGAACCTGTAGCTTCACGGCAGACACCTCCAGGAGATTTCATCAAGTTGGGGATTCTATTATTTGAACGGAGCTTGCGCAATCTTTTCGACCTTTGCCTGTTTTCGCGGCGCAATTTTTGAAAAGATTCCTGATATGACTTGATTTACAAACCAATTCTCCTGATCAAGTCCTGGAAGCGAGGCTCGGAGTGAAGATCGTCAAACCACGGATCGACTTTCAGAAACGCCAACAGGCCCACGCGTTCGCGATATGACTTCTCAAGCAACTCGATGGCTTCATTCCGCCTTCCAAGACTCGCTTCGATCGCCGCGGTGAAGTACGACGTCACGAATCTTTGCTTTGACATATCTTTAAGTTTAAGGAGCACCTTTTCTGCCTCGACTCGATCTCCCGATCCTGCGTATGCGTGGCCAACCGACGCCAGATTGTAAGGGCTCTCGTCAAGCTTCAGCGCCTTCTGAAACTCAGCGATTGCCTCCGGGTATTTCCGCTCCAGTTCATAACTCCAACCTAGACCGCGATGCGCTCCCGAAAAGTTAGGGTCTAACTCGACCGTCCTGCGATAAGCCTCGCGAGCGAGATCGGGCTTGTGCGACATGTACAAAGCCCACCCGACGTTCGTGCCAATTATCGCCGTCACCGGGTCAACCTCTTCGGCGCGTTTCATTTCGGTTGAAGCCTCATCGAACCGTTCGCGTGCCGTGAGAAAACACGAGTACCACGAGTGGGCCATCGCGTAATTGGGGTTCAACTCGATGGCGCGCTTGAACTCTTTTTCGGCGCTCGCGAAATCCCATTCGAGATCCGCTTTGATCAGCGCAAGTGACGCATGCGCTTCAGCGATAGTGTCGTCGAGCGCAAGGGCCCTGGCCACCGCTTCAGCTCCTCTGCTTGCGCTCTCGGCGGTGGACGACACACCCCACTCGCTGAGCAACACATAGCAGTCAGCCATCCCGGCATAAGCCTGAGCGAAGTTGGGATCCTTATCGATGGACTGCTCGAAGTAGTCGAGGGCTTTGCGGAAACCTTCCTCGCTTCTCTTGTTCCAGTGGTAACGTCCCTTGAGGTATGCCTGATAGGCTTCGCTGTTTTCGGTATAGTGTTTAGTCAACAGCCTTCGCTCATCGCGAGTCAACCGCAGTGTAAGGGCCTGCGCGACTTGCTCCGAGATCGAGTCCTCGACCGTAAAAATGTCGGTGAACTTCTCGTCGAACTTGCCGGTCCACAGAGTTCGCCCATCCTCTACGGTCACGAGCTGGACTGTTATGCGCATGCGGTTGTCGGATCGCTGAATGCTTCCGCTTAACACGGAGTCGACTCGAAGCTCTCGACCTGCCGCGCTGAGATCCTGGTCCGTCTGGGTGTACTTGCGCACAGTCGTGGTGGGTCGCACGATGACATGGCTTGCACTGCCGAGTTTCGTTATCAACGCATCCGCCATCCCAAGTCCGAGGTACTCATCGCTTTGTTCCGTGCCGATCGGTTTGAACGGAAGCACCGCTATCGTCCTTACTCCTGCGCTCGGGCCGGCGCCGCGAGCTCCGAACCATTTCAATAAGCCAAGTACCGCGATGACGATCACGACCGCGAGCACTGAAAAGATCCAGATTCGCCTGTAAGGATGCGCGACCGCGATCAAGGGACGGTATGTCGCTGGAGTTTCCGAAGGCTCAGATTCTTCCTCGATTACAAGCTTGAAGCCTTCGAGTTGCTCTTCGAACAATTCGCCCGCAACTTGATCGGAGTTTGTCTTCACCTCGACGTTAAAGATATACCCGCGACGGGGCACAGTCTTTATCAACTGCTGTGCATCGTCTCCGAGCGCGCGCCGCACGTCGATGAGGCACTGAACGAGCGAATCGTCCGTAACGAACGAGTCGGGCCAGATCGCCTGCATCAATTCTGCTTTTGCAAGGAGCCTGCCGCTGTTTGCTGCCAAGTAGGCGAGCACTTCGAACGACTTCGGACGCAGCTTTATTTCTCGCTCGCCGCGAAAAAGGCTCCCGCGCAGAAGATCGAGCGTGAAACCGTCGAACGAATATGATCTGCTGCCGCCGCTTTTCATAGCACTTTGTCGAAGCCGGGCCTCTCGCGTGCCAGCCTTTCGCCGCGCTTTAGTCGACTCTTAGTCGTTTTTTAGTTCTTTCTTCGTTACTTGCCTGCGAGCCTCGCGCTATTGTCGGCTCCGCTTGATGTCAGGCCGCTTCAACTCAATGGGTTGATTATAAGGCAGGCCTGAATCGAAAGCCAGATCGGGATCATCGTGAAAAGACTTCATCGCATCGAGATCATAGCCTTCCGACGGCGCACAATAGCTGTCGGGGGGAAAGAACGCTCTACGGGAGCCTGTGCCGATCGCGAGGAAGAAGTTCAGCTTGCGCTCGCCGAGCTTTCTGCCGCTCAGAGCGCGGTGGCGAAGGACGACGCCGGCAGCCAGGTGTATAACGAAAGGTCTTCTTCAGATAGCCGTCTGACGAAAATAGCGCGGCTCGCGCTGGGCCGCATGGGAACAACGCTCGATATCCGCCGTCACGCGCGGAGCAAAATTTATGGAGGACATGATGAACATGAGTAGAATGAAAGTACTCGCAACGGCGGTCACATTGTGCGCGCTTGTTACGTTGCCTGTGACCGGGCAGGAGTCCAGCCAGTTCAGGCTATCAAGAAAATCCAAACCGATGGTAATCAAAGTCGCCCACGCTCGGATCATTTTCTTGTCGGCGACTGCAACCGATCCCGGAGCTGACCTCAATCCCGCGACGACCTCCGATAACGACACCGTAGGGCCGGAGTTCGTGGTGAAGGGCGACATCGTGAGCGTGGATGGCGCGCCTGCGACCGGCGCGTTCGTGTGCCGCGGCGTGATCTTCACTGCGCAAGCGCCAGGTCCCCACGGCATAGCGCAGGTGAATGTCACGTGGGACGTCGACGGGCGAGGCTTGCTGATGGGACAAAGCGTCGAGTTCCGAACTGGGCAGCCTTCCGGGGCAGTTCTGGGCGGTACTGGCGAATTCGAGCGCGCCAGCGGAACGTACGTGCCTTCGGGGGTTCCGGCCCCGCTGGGCGACGGGAACTTCACTTTCACGTTCGAGGTCCGACAGAATTGAGTTCAGCGCTCACCGATTGACGTTTGACAACAGCCGGGCTGCGGATATAATCCGCCTCGCTGATCAGATGAGAAGCTGAGAATCTTGAAGGAGAAATGAAATGGCAAAGATTGTAATCACTGGCACGCATGGAACCGACGACCCGACTCGGGCCAGCATGCCATTCCATATCGGCAAAGGCGTGATTGAGGCGGGCCACAGCGTCGAAGTCGTTCTTGCGAATGATGCTCCGGTGATCATGAAAGACGCGGTCCGCGATTCGATTCTAGGGCTGGGAATCCCTGCGCTAAAAGATTTGTTTCAGTTTGCGATTGACAACAACGTGCGAGTTTATGTCTGAGGCGGGTGCGCGAAGGCCCGTGGGGTCTCCGAAGACGACTTGCAGGGAAAGAACGCGGAATTCATCGATCCGAAGCGCTACGCGCAGATTATAGTTGATAGCGACAAGATTCTGACGTTTTAAAAAAGTTGGTGGTCCAACAATCCGGGAAGGAGGATTCAACCGTGAAGCGAGTGCTAGGGTTTCTCTATGGGGTGATTTGTTACCTGATCTTTTTCGTGACCTTTCTTTACGCGATCGCGTTCGTCGGAGGAGGCAATCTATACGGCAGAGACAAGAATCTGCTGGTTCCAAGATCGATTGATCTCACTCCGTCGGGCGCGGGTGAAGGTCTCGCGACCAGGCTGATCGTTGACGCGCTGTTGCTGAGCTTGTTCGCGATTCAACATTCGGTGATGGCCCGCGAGTGGTTCAAGCGCCGCTGGACTCAAGTCGTGACCCCGATGCTGGAACGAAGCACCTATGTGCTTATCGCCAGTTTGATATTGTTGTTCATGTTTTGGCAGTGGCGCGCGATTGGAACGGAGCGGATAGCGTGGAGCGTGCAGAACTCAGCGGGTCGGCTGGTGCTACAGGGTCTGTTCTGGGTCGGGTGGCTGACTGTTCTGATCTCGACATTCCTGCTGGACCACTTCGAGCTGTTCGGCCTCAAGCAGGCCTATCATTACCTGAGGGGGACCGAGCCGGCGCCGGCGAGCTTCAAGACACCCTTGTTGTATAAGGGAGTCCGCCATCCGCTTTACCTGGGGTTCATCATCGCGTTTTGGGCCACACCCCGCATGTCGATGGGTCACTTGTTCTTTGCGGTAATGACTACAGCGTACATCCTGGTGGCGATCCAATTCGAAGAGCGCGACATGATACGGGCCTATGGGGACCGCTACAGAGAATACCGGAGGCGTGTTTCGATGTTGGTGCCGTTGAAGTTTGGGAAGCGCTGAAACCCGTTGGGGTGGCCATTTGCTTTGCTTATCACGGTTCTAAGCCTATGCGCCGCACGAGGTCTGCAAACCTTGCGTCTGGGCGAAGGCTGTCGAATTTCGGCTCGACTTTGAGCCATATAAGCCAGCTGGAACGCTGCTCGTAAGCCCTTTCTAGTTCTTCAAAGGCTCGATCTCGCTCTCCCAGCGCGGTATAGATTTCGGCTAAGAAATACGGGTCCACGTACGTTCGTTTTGATGATTCCTTCAGCTCGTTAACGATTTTCTGCGCATCGGTTCTTTTTCCTGAGACTGCGTAAACGTGACCAAGCACGGCTAAAAGGATTGGCCTGTCATCTAGTTGCCTGGCCGTCAGTAGTTCTGTGATCGCTTGTTGATACTTTTGCTCTTGCGTATAAGGCTCTGAAATCGCCCAGTGCGCACGGGCAAAGGTCGGGTCCATATCAAGCGATTTTCGGTGTTGCACGATTGCCTGATCGTATTGCCGCGCGTGGTAGAGAATCCATCCGGCGTTCACGTTCACAATGAGCGCCAGCGGGTCAAGCTCCTGGGCCCGTTTTATCTCGCGTAGTGCTTCATCCATCCGCCCCATCGCTGCAAGCTCGAGGGCATACCATTGATGAGCCGTAACATAGTTTGGGTTCAGCTCGAGGGCCTTCTTGAATTCATCCTCGGCGCCTAGCCAGTTCCAATCATACCAATACCTGAGAAATGCTAACGATGTGTGGGCTTCGGCGAGACCTTCATCTATTTCCAGCGCCCTCGTTGCTGCCGCCCTTGCTTTCGGGAAAGACTCCTTCGGAGAGGATATACCGTAGGAACTGAGCACATTGTAGCAGTCGGCCAGCCCGGCGTACGCCAGAGCATACGAGGGGTCTTTTTCTATCGCTTGCTCAAACAGCTCGACGGCTTTCTTATATCCTTCTGCGGCCCGCTTGTTCCAGTAGTATAGGCCCTTCAGATAAAGTTGATAGGCCTCAGTGTTCTCAGTGTATCGCTTGGTCAGTTGCTTCTTTTCTTCACCTGTAAGCCTTACTCGGAGCTTCTCCGAGATTTCTTTCGCTATCTCTTCCTGCACAGTAAAGATGTCCGAGAGCTTACGGTTGTACTGCTGACCCCAAAGCAGTCTATTGTCGCGCGCGTCTACAAGCTCGGCGCTCACCGATAAGTTGTCGCCGCGCTGGTTCACTCTGCCAGTCATAACTGCTCTCACACCCAACTCGCGACCCACAGCCTGGGGGTCTGTGTCCTTTCCCTTGTAGCGGAAGACCGAGCTGCGGGACATCACCTTAAGACTGGGCAGTTGGGAAAGGCTGTAGATGATACTCTCGGTCATACCATCCGAGAGGTAATCGGTGTTTGGATCGGCGCCGGCATTGGTGAACGGCAACACGGCGACAGAATCTATCGCCTTCCCTCCCCCCACGAAGGTGGCGTACACCATTCCTGCGATAACAATAACAAGTATCGCCAGGACGGCAGCAACGCTCGTTCTGTGACGTTTGATCTCGCTGACGAGGTATTCGGCGCTCGATTTGGTATGCGCAGGCGCTACATCTCGGGTTTGAATTGCCAGGCCATCTTCAGTTCCTGCTATTGCCTTCCCACCGCTTGTTGCGGCCACTACTTTGCGGCTCGAAGCCGGCAACTGGGAACACTCGAGTTTAGCCTCAAACTCCAGTTCCTCCTTCAGGCTCTTCAGGTCAACCAGCATGTCCTTGCTTGTTTGATAGCGCTCTTCAATATCTTTGCGTAGCGCCTTGGTTACGATGCGCTGTAATTCCTTTGGCGCTTCTGGCAGATAACGCACTAAGGGCGGCGGTTCCTTGTCGAGTATTGAGACGATTACGTCGCTAGCGGTATTGCCCTCGAACGGCGAGCGACCGGCAACCATTTCGTAGATCACTCCGCCAAGGCTGAATATGTCGGTTCGCAAATCAACTTTGAGTCCGCGCGCTTGCTCGGGTGACATATACTGAATCGTACCCATCAGTGTTCCCGGCGCAGTACTGGTTCTGACGCTCGTCGGCGCCCCGGTATCAATCGTGGGCGATTCCCGCTCAGTCAGTTTGGCCAGCCCAAAGTCCAATACCTTCACGATGCCATCGGGCCTCAGCATTATATTGTCCGGCTTAATGTCTCGATGCACTATTCCTGCCTGATGCGCTGCCTGAAGCGCGCTTGCCGTCTGACAGGCGATATCTAGCACCGACCGCAGTTCGATGCGCGCATGCGCCAACAGATGGCTCAGCGTTTGTCCCTCGATGTATTCGGTGGCTATGTAATGAGCATCTTCTACCTGGCCGATGTCAAATATGATGATGATGTTCGGGTGGTTCAGCGCTGACGCGGCGCGCGCTTCCTGCTCGAATCGCCGCACCCGATCTGAACTCTTGGTGAATTCCTTTGGCAAGAGCTTCAGCGCGACCTTGCGACCGAGTCTGCTGTCCCGCGCAAGATAAACCTCCCCCATCCCGCCAGTGCCTAACAGCGAAAGAACCTGATAGGGGCCGATCCTTTGGCCCGCTGCTGAGACTGCTTGCTCGTCGGCGAGCATTTCAGCGGCCGCTTCCAGGGCGGGTGATTCGATGAAGTTTTCGGCGCGAGTCTTATAGGCTAATAGTGATTCGACTTCCCGGCATAACGCCTCGTCACCGGCGCAGGCCGATTCGAGAAAAAAGGCACGGTCATCTGGCTCGCGCTCAAGCGCGGCTTGATACAATCGCTCAATCTCTTTCCATCGTTCAGGGGTCATTCTTTATTCAGATTGAGCAGCCAGATGTCAGCTTCAGCTGCTACGAAAGTGAAATAGATCATCCGGTTATCACCAGAGAGTCCCGGACTACCTATGTCCACATCTTCGTCGGTGACTGATAAGACTGGCTGGTACTTCCTTGTCGCGGTGTCAAACAAAAGGACCTTCCCTTGATTGACAAAGAGTATCCGCCGACCGTCTTTGAGCCACAAAGGAAAATCTCCGAAATCCGTGAGCCAGTCATACCGCTTCGACCCCAGATCATAAATGCCGATGCCTGAGTGAATGCCGCGAAGCAAGTGGCGTATCCCAACGAGGCGCTTGCCGTCAGGAGACCATGACCACGCTTCAAAAGAGAGGTTCGGATCGCCCAGTGGAACTAAGTATTCAGGAGTCTGCTCACCCCATGCTTTGTCCGGCTGAAAGATGACACAGTCGTTTTTCGGATTGTGAATCGAGTAAGCGATCCTGGTTCCGTCTGGAGACCAGGGAGAGTAGTGACCGCCATGGCTTTGCGTAAGCTGCCGCAGTCCGCTGCCATCGCGGTTAATAGCCCAAATTTCGTAATCGCCTGTGCGACGCGAGCTGAATGCGATGCGTTTCCCGTCTGGAGACCAACGCGGCCATGCGTACCTATTATTGTCGTCCGTGAGGTCTCGCAGATCGCTTCCGTCCGTGCGCATTATGAAGATGTGGCGTTGGTTTCCCGTCGAGTAACAAGTTAGCCATTCGCCGTCCGGTGATGGGTCGGGAAACCATAGCTGCATCGAGCCTCGGGTAATCGCAACCGGCTCACCTGCAGTTTTTCCCGTAGATGGATCGAATGCGACTTTTCTGATATTCCTTATTTGCTCCTGCGCAACGTAGGCGAGCCGCCCATCACGCGAAAAGCTGAGATGCTGGGCCGAGGTCGCTGCGCCGATTGTGGTAACCGCTTCGGGTTGCCCCAAAACTGCACCTGACTTTTCATCGATGGGCACACGCCAGATGTTCATGCTGCCCCCGCGGTTACTAGAGAAGTATAGGGACTTGCCCTCAGGTGACCACACCGGATTCCAATTTATCGCCGTGCCGCTGGTGACCCGAACAGCCTCGCCTCCATCGGCAGGTATGGTCCAGATGTCTTCCCCTTGTCCGCTTACCTTGGGACGGGTCCAGTAAGCGATTCGGTATCCGTGAGGAGACCAGTGGGGTTCGAGTGCATCGCCCTCGGTGATCAAGCGCTTATCGCCGCTGTCAATAGTTACTATCCAGAGCTGACTATTAGTTGGTCGGGTTAAAGGCTGTGTGATGCTTTCGGTGGCGAAGAGAATCTTCTCACCGTCCGGCGACCAGGCCGGGTTATAGCCAGTGTCCGAGACACGCCTGACCGACTCGCCCGTGGCGCCCATCACATAAATACCCCCGCCTTCTCGCTCGGAGCGAAAAGCGATACGCTCTCCGTCGGGAGAAAAGGCAGGCTGTGTGTCATCGGCTGAAGAATCCTTAGTCAGATTGATCGGGTTGCGCCCGCCCACTCTCTGCAGGTAGATGTCCCAATTGCCCGAAGCGCGGCTGGCATAAACGAGCGACTTGCCATCAGGCGAAAGACTGGGGAAGTATTCCGGCCCCGACTGATCGGTGAGTTGTGTGAAGGTAGCGTTTTTTAGCGGCGTTGGAGCTTCCTTAGTTTGCCCTCCGGGCCGCGGCAGCAGAAACCACAACGCCGCCAATACTGCTATGGCCCCTACACCCAAAGCCACTTTCACAATCCATCTGTTCCACCCAGATCGATAACGTGCGGTGCGGGCAGGCAAGCTGGCCGCAGTCTCTTGAGCATTATTAAGCGATGATCGTCTGCCGCTCGACTCTCGCGCTTTCGAACGCTCAAGTTCTGCCTCGAACTCCAACTGGCGCTTCAGGCTCCGCAGATCGACAAGCATGTCTTTGATTGTCTGATAGCGTTCGTCACGGTCTTTGCGCAGCGCTTTCATCACGATGCGCTCCAGCTCCGGTGGCGCGTCCGGCAAGTGGAGCGCAATCGGCGGCGGCTCCTTGTCCAAGACCGAGACAAGCACGTCGCTGGTAGTTTCACCTACAAACGGCGGGCGCCCCGTGACCATCTCGTACAACACAATGCCGAGGCTGAAGACGTCTGTTCGTGCATCGACCTTCATCCCCCGAGCTTGTTCGGGAGACATATATCGGGCCGTGCCCATCACCAATCCGGTCTCGGTCTTAACGTCGATGCTTGTGGAGGCTTCTGCATCAGTCAAGCGTGGCCGCTGTTCAATGAGCTTCGCCAGACCGAAGTCAAGCACTTTGACCACACCATCCGGTCGCAGCATTATGTTGTCAGGCTTTATGTCTCGGTGCACAATCCCCACAGCGTGCGCCGCTGACAGCGCGCTTGCCACCTGGACAGCGATGTCCAGCGCTACTTCGAGCTTTACTGCAACCTCAGCTATCTTTCGGCGCAGGGTGTGGCCTTCGATGAACTCGGTGACGATAAAATGGCTGTCGCCTATTTGCCCGATTTCGTGAATGGTGAGAATATTCGGATGGTTCAGCGCAGAAGCGGCGCGCGCCTCCTGCTCAAAGCGGCGCACGCGATTTAAATCCTCAGTGAATTCCTTTGGCAAAAGTTTCAGCGCGATCTTGCGACCAAGCGTGGTATCTTCAGCAAGGTAGACTTCTCCCATGCCACCCGCGCCAAGCAGCGACCATATCTTGTAATGGCTGAACGCTCGCCCCACTAACAAGCTGGATTCATCGTCGGTAATTGCTTTGGCAGCCACCTCCAGGGCAGGCAATTCGATGAAGTTCTCGGCGCGGTCCTGGTAGGCGAGCAGAGATTCCACGTCTCGACGCAGGTCCTCATCGCCGGCGCAAGCTTTGTTTAAGAAGTCTGCGCGCTGGCTCGCTTCTCGCTCAAGCGCGGCGTGGTAGAGTTTCTCTACTTGTTGCCATCGTTCAGTCTTCATCGTTCTTCCCGCTGCATAGCTCGCGGAGCAGCCATACCTTCGCCATCTTCCAGTCGCGCATCACCGTGTCGGGCGAAACTTTCAGCACATGCGCGGTGTCTTCCACGCTTAAACCTCCAAAGAATCTCAGCTCCACAACTTTACTCTTGCGCGGGTCTATCTCGGCTAGCGCGCCCAACGCATCGTCGAGCGCAACGAGGTCCGTATCCCGCTGATCGCCAATGTTAAGAGCTCGCTCAAACGATACCTGAAAAGCGCCGCCTCCTCGCTTTTGGTAGCGGCGAGAGCGTGCAAAATCAACTAGAATGCGCCTCATAACCTGCGCCGAGACTGCAAAGAAATGGGCGCGATTCTGCCAGCGCACTGTTTTCAAATCAACCAGTCGCAGATAAGCCTCGTTCACCAGCGCGGTGGTTTGCAAGGTATGCCCTGCGCGTTCCCGCCGCATGTAGCGTCTAGCCAGTCGGTGCAATTCCTCGTATACCAGCGGAACGAGCCTTTCTAAAGCGGATTGGTCACCCTCGCTCCAAGCTACCAATAGTTGGGTTACTTCGTTGGGCGAAGACACTTGCATTACCTCTTCACGCACAAGCGCGACGATTATAACCCGATCACAACAGCAAAGGAATTCCATGGGGCCCTGCAAGTTTTTCGATTGAATTCTCGCTTATGTAGGTGAAGGCCAGAACATGCTGCCGAAATCTTTAACAAGGAGAACTACCCGATGTTACGACTCGAACTTTATCGCGTTTTGTATTCCAAGTCGATGGCGTTGCTGATTGCGGGAGTGTTGCTCTCGGTCGGGGCGACAATCGGCTATTCCAGCTCTAAGAGATTTTCGCGAACCTCTGCGAATCCAACTGGCGCTGCCGAGAAATACCTCTTCGTGTGGGCGGGCGATCAGGCGCGCACCGCGCCGGACTTCCTTGCCGTAGTCAACTTCGACGAAAGCTCGCCAAACTACGGCAAGGTTATCACCACCCTTCCGCTTCCGGGGCCGGGAGCAACAGGTAACGAACCCCATCACGTCGGGCTTTCAAGCGACGGGCGAGTGCTTGCCTGTGGTGGATTGCTCAGCGTGCTCAAGGGTCAAAAGGAGATTTTCTTTTTCGATGTCTCCAATCCGATCGCGCCAAGCTTCATTTCATCCGCTGATCCGCCGCTATCAGCGATCACCGACGAGTTTTACCCGCTACCCGAGGGCGGCTTTCTCGTCACTATGATGGGCGGCGCGAATGGCGCGCACCCGGGCAGAGTGGCTGAGTTCAACAAGGATCTAGACCTTGTGACCGAACATCCCAACGACCCGCCGCACGACGGGTTCAACCCTCACGGCATCTCTGTGCGTCCAGAGATCAACCTGATGGTCACCAGCGACTTCGTTTGCCCTTCGACCACTTTGCACGCAGTGCCCGGAGGGCTTGACCTTCGAGGCAGCCTTCGCGTATGGCTGTTCAAGCAACGGAAGCTGCTCAGAACCATTCAAATTCCGGGCGCCGTCGGGACCATTGATGTGAAGCTGATTCCCGGCGACCCGCACCAGCAAGCCTACACCGCGGGCATGGCTGACGGTCACCTCTACCTGGTCAATACGAACACCGGGTCAGCCGAATCTGTCTTCGATTTTTCGACCATCGCGCCCGGCGGGTTCCCACAACTGATGCGAATGACCGAAGACGGAACAAGGTTATTCATCTCGATGAACGCGGCCGGGAAAGTAGTGATGTTTGACACCTCCAATCCCAAGCAGCCGAGAGTCCTCAAGGAGTTGGACCTGGGGACTGGCTCAGGCCCGCATTACATCGCGCTGACTGCTGATGAGAAGCGATTAGTCATCACCGATTACTTCTTGAACGAAGACGATTTTGGAAAAGTCCACGCCGAGGGCGACCACCGTGTTCATGTCGCGCGCGTCACGTCGAATGATCTGGCGCTCGACTCCAGATTCAATCTCGATTTCAATACGGCCTTCAGAGCGCCGGCGCGCCCTCACGGCGTCGCGTTCAAGTGAAACAAAGCTCTGACAAGCAACGAACTGAAAGGAATGCACGACTATGACTAGATATTTATTCATCGAATCCAGAGACCCGTTCGAATCCCGCGACGCGCAATTCATTGTGCAGACGGCATCTGCTTTGAAGCAGCGCGGCGACGACGTGACGGTATTTCTGGTGCAAAATGGAGTTCTTGCCGCTCGGAAGAATGCTCGAGTGTCTCACCTGCCTCAGTTGGCTGAAATAGGAGTTAACCTGCTGGCGGACGACTTTTCGCTGCGCGAACGAGGTATCCGAGGCGAAGAGATTAACCGTGAAATTCGAGAATCCAGCATAGACAATCTAGTTGACATGTTGGTTCAAGATAATACAAAGGCAATCTGGCACTGAGCGACGTCCGACAAACTTCGGTTTGTCGACGTTTCAGTCCACTTCAACCAAACTCCGACAAACTGCGGTTTGTCGGACATTTTCGAGGAGCTAATCATGCCCAAGAAGACACTTACTCTCGCTTTGATGGATCCGCCGTACGAATCTGCGAACACGACGACGGCCTTTCGAATAATCTCTTCGGCTTTGAAGAAGGGAATTAACGTCAACGTGTTCGCGTACGAAGGCGCGGTGAGCCTTTCGATGAAGGATCAGGCTCCACATGCCAACCCGGTCAAGGGGACGACGGTGGAAGAAGAAGATCATCCAACAACGAAGGCTTTCGTCAGTTCGCTGCTGGGTATTGGCAAGGAGGATCCGCTTTTGACATGGGTCAACTGCGGGTTATGTGTGGACGAGCGCGGGGCGGGCAACTGGGTTGAAGGCGCGAAGCGCGGTGGCCCGGCTGACTTTCTCAAGATGGCCCAGGAGTCAACCAACACACTGGTAATACCGACGAAGTAACCCTGGGTAAGCTTCGCTTCCAGACTGGAGGAATCATGAAAATCCTGAACATTCTAGAATCGGCATATCGCGGAACACTCGAGGAGCAGGACGACACCATACTCTGGCTTAGTCGAGCGCTGAGCAATGCCGGCGCCGACCTGTCGCTGCTATTGCGTGGCAGCGCTGTGAACTACACAGTGAATCAGGAATGCCCCACCCTCGACATCGGAGAAACGCGCATAAGCCATCCCGCAAGGCCCACCGAAGACATCGCCAGAATGCAAGAAAAAGGAGTGAATGTCTACGTCGTCCGGGATGACATTGAAGAACGCGGCATTGACGAGAAGAACTGTGTAGCCGGCATTCAGCTGATTCGAACGAGGGACTTGGGGAACTTGATGGAAGAGCATGATCAAGTCTGGCACTGGTAACGACGCGTCGGCCGACGGCTTCCCGATACGTTAAAGCGCCAGCAATCGCTTGATCTCATCCTTGATGGCAGTCACGGGCTGAGGTCGATTGGCAAAGGTGCTCTTGATGCCCTGTTGCTCAGATGCGAGCTCAGCTCTGTGATAGCGCACAGTGTAATCCGGATCCTTAAGGAGATTCCCAGTGAGCACTGCGATGACGTTATCAGATTTACCGATTACGGCGGATGCGGTCAGTCGCTTAATTCCCGCGAGCGTTGCTGCCGACGCTGGCTCGCAGCCGATTCCGTCACGGCCGATGATCGCCTTCGCGTCGGCGATCTCCTGTTCCGTCACGCGCTCAACCACACCGTCGGTCCATTCGAGTGAGCGCAGAGCTTTCCTCCACGAGACCGGGTTGCCGATGCGAATGGCTGTTGCGAGCGTCTCTGGCTCGGCGACTGGATTAAGAGCCGGTCTTCCCGAGCTGAAGAGATCGTAAAACGGCGCTGCGCCTTCAGCTTGAATAACCGCAACCCGCGGCATTCGATCGATGAAGCCAAGGTCGAACATTTCTCGAAGCGCCTTGCCGAAGGCCGCAGTGTTGCCTAGGTTACCGCCCGGGAGAACAATCCAATCCGGAACTCGCCACTCGCACTGCTCGATCATCTCGATGATGATCGTCTTCTGTCCTTCGAGGCGAAATGGATTGATCGAGTTCAACAGATAAAGATCGGTTTCGTCAGCAAGCTCGCGAACGAGCCGCATCGCGTCGTCGAAGTTGCCTTCGATCTCGATGACTGCGGCGCCGTACTCGAGCGACTGCGAGAGCTTTCCATATGCCACTTCGCCGGCTGGTATGAAAACGAAGGCGCGCATTCCGGCTCTCGCGGCGTAGGCAGCCATCGACGCGGAAGTGTTGCCGGTTGACGCGCAAGCGACCGCCGTGGCTCCCAACACAGCCGCTTGGGTGACACCGGTGGTCATTCCATTGTCTTTGAACGAGCCGGTTGGGTTCAACCCCTGATGCTTGAATCGCAGAGCGTCGAGTCCGGCGTAGTCGGCAGAGCGCGGCGCCTCGTACACCGGAGTGTTGCCTTCCTTGAGCGTCACGACGCGGGACAAGTCGTCGACGAAGGGCAGCAACTCGCGGAACCGCCAGACGCCACTGCCTTCCAGCGGATTGTTAACCCTAAGACGATCTCGGAAGATCGTCTTCAGTTCGTCGGGGGTACCGGAGAGATTGAAATCGTATTCGACGTCGAGCAGCCCACCACAATGCGAGCAAACGTATATTCGCTCGCTTAGCGGATAGTTTGCGCCGCAACCTGGTTCAATGCAGCAGAGAAAGGCTCTCGGTGCTTCTGCGTTCATTGTCAGTAGTCCGTGGTTAGTGGTCGTTGGTCAGTAGCTATGACTACGGACTACGGACTATTCACTTGCGTGTTGCTGCCAGAGTTTTTCCCAGCCTTCACTCGGCTCGATCAGCTTCAATCCAATGATGTGCTCGCCGCCGTCACGCCAAACCGATTCGACGATCGCTGTGGTTTCAAAATCGTACGACGGGACCGAAACCTTGAGCACGGCGCCCGGATCAAGCTCGCGCCCGGTGTGCAACCTGAGCCCGGATGGGCTGATCTCTTCAATGCTCATCTCATCGGCGAATGCATCGAGATGAGTTGTGTTCCCCTCGACACGGGCCTTCAGCGAAACTTTGACGCGAGGTTCCGAGCGTCGGTCCTCATCGCGCTCCTCGGCTTCGGTCGCCTCAGCCAGCAGGTCGTCGTAGCAAGGAGCGCACACCTGTCGATAGCCCAGGTGAGCTACCGCTGCCAGCTCAGGAAGCTGAGTGATGTTAACTATGTGACTCGTGCGTTCGTTGCATCGGTCGCAGAAGCCCGACATACAGAAAAAGCTCCTTCAGTTTGGCGAGAGACAGAGGGTGCCGGAGAGATGTTCCTTTCCAGAAATCATTGCCGCCGATTCAATCGGATGCGCTCAGTATATGCAGATTTGCTTTTCGACTCAACAGGAATTTTCAGTGAGGCGTGAAATCGACTTCTACCTCTTCTTTGCTCCCGGACTTGCATCGCCGCGCCTAAGGACCGCTGTCAAATCCCCAGAGTAGAACGGCTCCTGAGTGCACCAGAAAATGTAGTCAGCTTTTAGGTATTCACTGGCGAATTCCATCAACTCGGGAATGGATACACGTTTGCCGGTCTTGGGGTTGATGAATCCATAGTCGCCATCTTGGACGGCAATTCCGACTGGAACCTCGGCCGCCGCGTCGCGGATGAGAGGATAGCTGTTGTTCATCTGCCCCTTCTTGTACGGGCATAGGTCGGGCCCGCCCACGCCAATCTTCAATTCTTTCGCCGCTTCGTAGACCGCGCGGAGATAGCCTCTGTCTTCGTCCGGAAGCCATTCGCCAGGCATGAAATTGGCGTACTGCATGGCTACCGATTTTGGAAACGCGCGTTTCAAAGCTTTCATGTTCGTAATGATCCCGTCGCGGTACGCTTCAAAGGAGAAGCCTTTGGGAAACAGCAGCCCGGTCTCGCCGACTTCGATTGATGTCTCGGCGAAATTGATTCCCTCGATCCTGCCGTCAAATTCTTTTCCCAAGGCAAAGAGCAGTTTGTGAAATCTGTCCTGAACTGCTGAGTCCCAGCGCCTTGCAACCCAGCCCGCGACTTTTGCGATATCCTCGTGGCCTGCTTTGTAGCTGTACACCTTTTCGGCGCCCCCGTTGTATTGGCTATCCTGCAAGAGATATCGCGGCACATTTATTCGAAACTCGCTGAACGTGGCGTCTTGGAGCTGAATGAATAATCTCTTGCCCTTCGAATTTAGAAATGCTAAGTCGTGGCGAATATCACCAAAATCATAGGCATCCTTCGAGGGTTCGAGTTGGCGCCACGAGTATGTCACTTGCGCGCCTTCGAACGCTTTCGTATCGAGAAACGCCGCGTTGGCAATCTTCTCCCTATCTTGGCCGACAAAGACATAATGATGCAAAGGCTTAGCGCTCACGGGGGCGCAGCAGAGCCAAATAAAGAAAGCACACGCGCCGAGCTTTCGAGCAGGACTCATCACGTTTTCCCGTGTTAATAGAGGCGCAATAAGCTGGCTTCACCTTGCCATCACGTTGACGAGTTCTTGCACAGCAGCTGCTGAGCGATGCAACGCCGCGCGCTCGTCGGTCGTCAGGTTGATCTGGATGATCTCTTCGATTCCCCGCTCGCCCAGCTTGACGGGCACGCCAACGAACAATCCGTTGATGCCGTACTCGCCTTCGAGATAGGCCGCGCATGGAAGAATCTTCTTCTTGTCTTTCAGAATCGCTTCGGTCATCTCAACCGCTGCCGCAGAGGGCGCATAATAAGCCGATCCGGTCTTGAGCAGACTGACGATTTCTGCGCCGCCGTTCGCCGTGCGAGTGA
>DASXSR010000370.1:0-5472 GCA_036505875.1 Blastocatellia bacterium
GCGCTTGTGATGATGAATCCCGATTTCCGCATGAGACTCAAGAAAGCAGGCTTGGTTACTCGCGACCCGCGAGTTAAGGAACGCAAGAAGTACGGCCAGAAGGGCGCGCGCAAGCGCTTCCAGTTCTCGAAACGATAGCAAGTGATCCGTGAAACGTGATGCGTGAAAATGATCACGGTTCACCTTTTATTCCATTGCCGGTTTTTGTGATTGGTTGTTCCATCAGGAAATTGGAACCGTGACCGGTGAGTACATAAACCGATTCAGATTTCACAGGAGGATTGATTGGTTACAGTAACGATGAAGGAACTGCTTGAAGCCGGGGTCCATTTTGGACACCAGGTCAGGCGGTGGAACCCGAAGATGAAGGAATATATCTTCGGCGAGCGCAACGGAATCTACATCATTGATCTTCAGAAAACCCAGCGGCTCTTCAAGGAAGCGGTAAAGTTCGTAACTCAGAAATCGATGGAAGGCGCGAGCTTCCTTTTTGTCGGGACCAAGCGCCAGGCCCAGGACGCGGTCGAGGAAGAAGCGAAGCGCTGCGGACAATTCTATGTCAATCAGCGGTGGCTCGGCGGGTTGCTCACCAACTTCCAGACCGTGCAGAAATCCATTCAGCGAATGAAAGACATCGAGGCGATGCGAACCGATGGCCGGTTTGACGCCTTGACCAAAAAGGAGCGTCTCGGCCTCGAACGCGAGCACGCCGCGCTGGAAAAGAACCTTGCAGGTATCCGAGATATGAAGCGGCTTCCGGACGTGATCTTCATCATCGATTCAAACAAAGAAGAGATTGCGGTACACGAGGCCAACAAGTTAGGGGTGACCACCGTCGCCATCGTGGACACAAACTGTAATCCCGACGGCATCGACTACATCGTGCCGGGCAACGACGACGCTCTGCGGGCGGTGCGCTTGTTCGCCTCAAAAATGGCCGACGCAATAGTCGAAGGTCAACAGGTATCCAAAGAAGGCGGCGCTGAAGTCGGCGAAGGCGAAGAAGGCGAGGAAGCGGCCGCGGCAACTGAGACAACGGAAGCCGCTCCCGAACGACCCGAAAAGGGCGAACGCCCCAAAGGACGGGGTCGTGGCCGCGGCGGTCGTCGCACCACTTACGTACCGCCAGGCGCTCCTCCGCTGCCTGAGCCGGCCATTCCGGACGTAACCGCGCCGCTCGAGACAACGGCGGCGGGTCCCGAGAGCGAGCCGGATTCGCAACCGAAGGCCGAGAGTGCAGATGCTTCAGAGTAACTCGCCGTTCTTCCCTTCTCTGCTATTGTTCGAATAACTTTTTTGATCGGAGAGTCAACGCAGTAATGTCACACACCGCTACACCAGCAGCAATCAAAGCGCTTCGCGAAAAGACCGGCGCCGGGATGATGGAGTGCAAGTCCGCGCTCGTGCAGGCCGAGGGCGACGAAGAGAAAGCCATCGATATCCTTCGAAAGCGAGGCAAAGCGACCGCCACCAAGAAAGCGGGACGCGTGGCCGCCGAAGGGTTGGTCAATGCGTACATTCACGCGGGCGGAAAGATAGGCGTCCTGGTCGAGGTCAACTGCGAGTCGGACTTCGTCGCTCGCACGGATGACTTCCGCGTCTTCGCTCACGATTTGGCGATGCATATCACTGCCGCAGAGCCGCGCTTCCTGAGCAAGGAAGACGTGCCGGCGGAGGTTCTGGCAAAGGAGCGAGAGATCGCTTTGGAGCAAGCGCGGCTCGATCCGAAAAACGCCGGAAAACCGGACCAAGTGCTCGAGAAAATAGTAGAAGGTCGCCTCAGCAAGTTTTATCAAGAAGCTTGCTTGATGGAGCAGCCTTTCGTTAAGGACCAGAATATCACGGTAGCCGAGCTCGTAAGTCAGATGATCCACAAGACCGGTGAGAACATCAGAGTGCGTCGCTTCACGCGCTACAAGATGGGCGAAGGCCTCGAGAAACGATCTACGGATCTCGGCGGCGAGGTTCGGGAACTACTCGGCGGCAATCAGTAGCTTGCAAGAAAGCCTCTCGCGAGAGAGGCTTTTTTGTTTGTCATTGCACGGCTGCTCAGCCATAATCTCTCGAAGACATGTCGAAGAAACGCGAGCCAATCTACAAACGAATACTGCTCAAGCTATCAGGCGAAGCCTTGATGGGTGAGCAAGGCTACGGGATTGACCCCGCGGTCATCACTCGCATCGCCGAAGAGATAAAAGACGTTCGAGATCTTGGAGTTCAGGTCTCAATAGTCGTAGGGGGCGGAAACATTTTTCGAGGGCTGGCGCTCGCGGCCAAGGGTCTCGACCGCGCGTCAGCCGATTACATGGGGATGCTCGCGACTGTGCTCAATGCCATTGCGCTCCAGGACGCGCTCGAGCATCAGGGCGCCTTCACTCGAGTGATGAGCGCGATCGAAATGCGAGAAGTCGCCGAGCCGTTCATCCGTCGCCGAGCCGTGCGTCACCTGGAGAAAAGTCGCATAGTAATCTTCGCTGCAGGCACAGGCAATCCCTTTTTCACCACCGACTCAGCTGCGGCGCTGCGAGCATTGGAGATCAAGGCTGACGCAATACTGAAGGCCACGCGAGTCGACGGAATCTACACCGCGGATCCGGCGAAGGACAAAACGGCTACGATGTTCGAGTCGCTCACCTATCTCGAGGTCATTCAGCGTGACCTGGAGGTTATGGACACGTCGGCGATCAGCCTTTGTCGCGCTCAGGGCGTGCCGATTCACGTCTTCAATTTGACAATGCCGGGCAACATCGCTCGCGTCGTCTGTGGGGAGAAAGTTGGAACAGTGGTGAGACCCGACGAGCGAGTTGAATCGAAAGGCGTGTCCGATAAGCTTTAGCTTGTCGTCCTCGGCGGGAGACTTGGAATGGACATCAAAGACATCGTCAATGACGCGCGCAAGCGAATGGACTCAGCGGTTGAAGACGTGCGCAAGAAGCTAGCGACTGTTCGAACGGGGCGTGCGTCCGTGAGCTTGCTCGACAACGTTACCGTCGACTATTACGGCACTGAAATGCCGATCAATCAAGTCGCGACAATCCACGCGCCGGAGCCCACTCTGGTCACGGTTCAACCTTTTGACCCAACGCAGCTCGCAAACATAGAAAAATCGATTCGGGCATCAGAGCTTGGGCTGAACCCCTCAAACGACGGCAAGCTGATCCGCGTGCCAATCCCACCGCTAACCGAAGAACGCCGCAAGCAGATGGTCAAGGTGGTTCACGAAATCACGGAAGAGCATCGCACTGCGGTTCGCAACATTCGACGAGACGGGAACGACCATCTTAAGAAGTTACTCAAGGACAAGGAAGTTTCTGAAGATGCAGAAAAGGACGGGCTGGAGCAGATTCAGAAGCTTACAGATCAACACATATCGAGAATTAATGAGTTGTCTGAGCATAAAGAGAAAGAAGTGATGACTGTATGAGCGTAATTACCGAAGTTCGGTGATGACGACCCGGCGCTCGGAATCTGAAACATAAGACAATTCAATTTCGACATATCTCGGAGGTGGAAGCCTCAATCTATCACTCCACTCGATCGCGGTTACGCCTCCGTGGTCCAGAAATATCTCATCAAGACCGAGGTCACTATGAACGGAACGCTCCAACCTGTATAGATCGATGTGGTAGAACCGCAACCGCCCCTCGTGGATGTTGACTAACGTAAATGACGGACTGGTCACGTCTAAGGGATCGATGTCTAATCCCGCTGCGACGCCCTTTGCGAACACTGTCTTCCCAGCGCCGAGGTCGCCTTTCAATAGAAACACTTCGCCTCCGCGAAGCTGTTGGCCGACGCGTTTTGCTAGTTCGAACGTCTCTTCGGGTGAATGCGTGACGAACTCGCCGAACAAGCTGTTAGATGGGGTTGGCTGGGGCTCAGATAAGGGACGAAGATTATCTCTCACCTGATCAACCTCTCGCCGTCGCCGCCAACTGCAACGAATGCTTCGCCAAGGTGAGCCGTGATGTCGCTAGCAATCATCGCGCGCATCCCAACCTTTGACGCAGCGATGTCCCCAGCGAACCCGTGAATGTAAACCGCTGCGATGGTTGCAGCCAGCGGATCGTCCTGCTTCTGCGCGATG
The DNA here is from genome assembly GCA_036505875.1 of Blastocatellia bacterium. GTDB lineage: Bacteria > Acidobacteriota > Blastocatellia > UBA7656 > UBA7656 > Onstottus_A. Next base: position 4,088 of record DASXSR010000370.1, read on the forward strand.
AATGACGCTATCATCCCGGTGAGCACGTCGCCGGTTCCGCCAGTCGCCATTCCGGCGTTGCCGGTCGAATTGACGTAGACTTGCCCATCCGGCGCAGCAGTTATCGTCGGGCTGCCCTTCAGAACCAGGATGACATTTCGATCCTCTGCGAACGTGCGTGCCGCATCGATCCGGTTCTTGATTATTTCAGCAATCGGTTTCGAGATGAGCCTCGCCATCTCGCCGGGATGAGGAGTCAACACCAACGGCAGCTCGTCCGTGCCAATCAGGTTAGTCGCCCACGGTGAAAGCGAGTTCAATCCATCAGCATCGATCACCATCGGGCGTTGACGCTTCATGGTGACGGCTCGAACAAAAGCGCGCGTCGATTTGTCGGCCGAACCCAATCCTGGCCCAACGGCAACGACGTCGCGTTCGGCAGCCAACTCGAGCGCTCTCTCTGCGGCTTCGCGAGTAACCGAACCCGACCTTGTTTCCGGAAGAGGCTCCGTCATGCATTCCGGAATCGCTCGCGAAGCAACAATGGGCTGGGCCGACTCTGCAGTAGCGATCGTCACCAAACCGCATCCGGCTCGCAGCGCTCCTTCGCCGGCGAGGCACGCGGCGCCGGTCTTGCCGCGCGAGCCTGCGACTATCAAAACCTTCCCCACATCGCCTTTGTTGGCGTGCGGGCTGCGGCGCGACTCTGCGAGCCAGCGCTCGACGTCGCTTCGCTCGACCAGGTTCAATCGCGAGCCCGACGCGCTGATCAATTCATCCGGCGAACCGATCGGCGCAATGACCAACTCACCGCAGAGATCGGCGGCGGGCGGAAGAATGTTGCCGATCTTCGGCGCGGTAAGTGTCACAGTCAGGTTGGCCTTCACTGCCGGTCCTATCAACTCCGCCGAATCGGAAGAAACACCCGACGGAATGTCAACCGAGATTACGGGGTGGTCCGCTGTATGGTCGTTGAAAAGGTGAATGGCTTCTTCGAAAATTCCCGACGCCGGCCGCGTGAGTCCAGTCCCAAACATCGCATCGAAGAACAGCGTGTGCGCGTAAGCGGTAGCATCGGCCCAAAACTGGTCAGCGGTTTCAGTCTCAACGAACCTGAAGTTCGGACCGGCGGTAGAGGCAATATCTAACGCTGCCTCGAAATTGGTCTTTGCGTCACCGCTTGCATCCTCTACGCGGCCAAGCAGCAGCACGTCAACCGACGCGCCTTTGTTGTGAAGCAACCGGGCGATTGCTGCGCCATCGCCGCCGTTGTTACCGCGTCCGCAGATCACCAGCGCGCGACGGCCCGCGACATCGCCAAACGTTTTTTCGGTTGCTTCTACCGTCCGCGCGGCGGCGTTCTCCATCAACAGAAGACCGGGCACGCCGTACCGCTCCGTAGTCAA
>DASXSR010000371.1:0-3988 GCA_036505875.1 Blastocatellia bacterium
TCATAACGGCCGCAGGCTCTACCGGAATTTCACTGCACTCGTCACTCAATGCCATCAACCAACAAAGGCGCTGCCAGATAGTGTTGGAACTCGCATGGTCCGCGGTCCTCCAGATGCAAAGCTTTGGCAGAACACACCGAAGTTTTCAAAAATATCCTCCCAAATACATCCTGCTTTCCACCAACCTCGGCGGCGAAAGAAGATTCTCAGCCACGATCGCCCGCCGGCTCGCCTCACTCGGCGCTCTCTGCAAGGGAGATCGCAAAGCCGCCGATGGTGGAACTCAACTATCTCGCTATACCTTCGAAAGCCCGCTTGGCCGCGGAACCCTCGATCTGCTCTACCGAAGAATATTCGAAGGAAAGGAAATCCCTGATCTCGACAACCCGCGAGAAGCGCTCGAAGACATGGGCCTGCTCAACAAAGACGGAGAAATCAACGACCGCGACCGCTATCACATCCCACGCTTTCTCAATCGGCTGCTTAGTCTCGACTGCGATCGCCAAAACGCGCTGTTCGCCTATTACTCCGACCTGTTTGATCAATGCGTCGCACACGCAAAAGCCTCCGGCACTTTCGACGAAGGCGTACAGGACATCAAAGCCCTGTCAATCAAGCTGGCCAGTGAACCAGAAGTCGTATACATAGACGAAACCACCAAAGCCGAAACGCTCCACTACACGCTGGCCGTTGAAACACGCTCCACCCGTGTCACACCCGATCGTGCCGTCTCAATGCTCGAAGACAGCAACGGGGGCGGCTTCTATCGCCAGAGCAAAGGCAACGTCATTCTCGCAACCAAATCCGGCAACCATACCGACCACCAATCGGGTCAAACTTACCAGACCTACGCCGTGACCAAACCCGAGGAAGCCAGAGCCTACTACATCACCGATACCGAACTTCGAAAATACAAGAAGGTACCAGCCAAGTCCGCATTGCCATGGTGGAAGCTCTACTGCGAGAACGTGCCGGAAACGACCATAAAGGAACTCCACCTGATCGCGGGCGCCGTGCTGCCGTTATGGCAACGGTTGAAAACCACTCAGGACGCCCAACTGAAAGTCGTTCGCGTAGTCACCGAAGACAACCAGCGAATTGTTGGCGTGAAAATCCCGACCAATCGCGTGCAGCAAGTCCTCCGAGCACTCGGCATCGCCTGTGCCATTTCCGATCCGGCCGACATAATTCACGAGGTATTGAAGAACGACGACCAGATAGCCCTGGTCGAAGGACTGTCCCTTTCCCGGTCCAAAATCTATGGAGAATCCTATGTCGAAATCCGCGGCGCCACTCATCACAAGTTCGGCGAACTCCGAGACATGGGACTCCTCAACATGCGCATCGACTATCGAGAGCGCTTCCTGCTACCCACCGATCAGGACGAAGCGATTGAGCTGCTAGACATGCTCCTGAAACGTTACCCAACGGTGACTCCAATCAACGAAGCCCCGAAGGAAATTCCTCTGCCAACCACCGAACTTCGCGCGCTCGCCCAAACCGAGACTGTCAACATCTTCGACTTACTCGACGCGCCACGCCCAACAATCCAACAACCTATACCACTCCCGCCAAGCAAGCCCGTCGAAAACACCTATACCCCAACCATCTACAATTCCGGCTTTGTCCCGGCGCAACTCAGCTTCTGGGAAACCCAAGCGGCATAAAACTAGGAGAGGGCCAAAAACTACCCGCAAGTAGAGTTGCCTTTACCCCTGAAAGGAAACTTCCACTCATGCTAAGGAAACGCAACTAAGCTTTCACCGGACGCAAAAGCCAGAAAACCCAAAGCAAAACGCTGCAAGTAAACTTTCACCCCCGTGCGATTCCGGTGGCACAGTCGCACCCGTTTCCAAACAGCACTGCTCTCCCGCGCCACCGCCGAAGCCAGATTCGACACCTCTAGTGTTCCTCCTCAGCTGCCGTCCTTCGCATGTCGAGCACTCACGACTTTCAGCCACTGCCAGCCCTCGCAAAACACCGTCGAGTCCCTGGCCACACCGTCCCGTACACGCTTAATCGGCGCAAGTGTACTTTCCAAATGAAAGTTTACTTGGCAAGTTTTCCACTTTCAGACGACCCGCTGCCTCTCTCCCGGCCATCAACCAAAGAGCCCTTCTACCCTTGCTACTACTATCACTTGCGGCCTTCTAAACTCACGCTCACAACGGCACATCTCTGATTGGCACGACCATTGTAATGAGGCGACGCGGGACGAAATTCAATCGCAGCAAAATATCTCAGGGAGTAGAACCAATGAACGCGACAATCACCCACAGCGACCATCCGACCGATAACGCCTTTGCGCCCTTCAAGCCTCAATCGACCGATGAAGCAATCGTCGCCGGCATCATTCGGAAGATGCTTCACTACCACATCCTCCGCGTCCAGCTTGAAGGAGCACGTCCCTGGATGCACGAGAAACAACGCGTCCGCGCCCGCCAGCAAGCCATCGAAGCACGCCGCAAGGGATTCGCTGAAGAGCGCGAAGCAATCGATTCAGGTATCCACGTCACCTATGACGACGAACTTCTGCGCCAGGAAGGGACCCGGATCGCATACTTGCTTTGTCGCGACCAGGTTGAAGAGGCAATGATGATCGAGGAAGAGATCATTACTATTTCAGTCAACCACTCCCTCTACGCCACAGACCTCGAAGCGATGAGAATCGCGGCCTAACGCTATCCGGAACTTACTCGAGAAACTGTTCTGAATCGAGGAAAAGAATCATGCACACCGCAACCGCAAGGGAAGAAGTAAGCGCGCCAGCTTTGACCATCACCGAGGGCCTCGCCGAACTCGTACAGGCCTTCGCATCACGGAATGTCACCGCAGCCCGGGCGACCCTTAAACGGCAAAACCAGACCTACGAATACACGGTCGACGACAAACAACCTGGCATCCAGCGCCACATCGAAGGCCGCTTCACGAACATCCAAATCGTTGTCTCTTGCCTCTCTCCGATGAGCGCCGAATTAAACGCCGAACTTCAGGCGATCACCACCACGGCAGCCACCGCTGCTCAACACTGGACCGAACCCGTAAACCGCCCGACTCTCGTCAAACCTTCCCCCACCGATCAGCAAATGATCGGCGTCAGCACCGAAATGAAAGAGCTCGACGAAGACATCAGCCGCGCCGCCCGCTCCAGCCACGTGGTACTGATTATCGGTGAATCCGGAACGGGAAAAACGACCGCCGCCGCCTTGATTCATCGGAGAAGTCCGAGAGCCGCCAAACCCTTCGTTGATATCAACTGCGCCGCCTTGCCGGAAACCCTGATCGAAAGCGAATTGTTCGGCTATGAAAAGGGAGCCTTCACCGGCGCCATTGCAACCAAGAAAGGACTCTTCGAACTTGCCGAAGAAGGAACCCTATTTCTTGACGAAATCGGCGAGATGAAACTCGAGCTCCAGGCCAAACTTCTGAAGGCCATTGAGCAGCAAAAGATCCGCCGCCTGGGAGGTACCAAGGACATACAATGCAACGTCCGGATCGTCGCCGCCTCAGCCCGCAACCTTCAACAGATGGTTTCTGAAGGCAAGTTCCGTGAGGATCTTTATTACCGCCTTGCCGTCCTCGAAGTGCCCATCGCCCCGCTCAGACAAAGGCGCGAAGATATCGCCCTGCTCGTCCACGATCGGCTCGTGTACGAACAGCAACTCGCGTCGCTTCCAACACCCTTTGAAATCGAAGACAAAGCTCTCACAGAACTCGCCGTCTATGACTGGCCTGGCAACATCAGACAACTCCACAACGTTCTCTCGCGACTCGCCACTCGCACCGACGAGGGGATGCCCATCACCGCCGCCGCCGCTCGTTCCGAGATCGCCCGATTTCAGCCGGAGACTTCAAACAACCGTTGCGCCGTCGCAAGCGAAAGAGCAGTTCTCCTCCCGGCAGATTGCCGCATGCTGTTGCAGGGAGAATCAATGCAAGATTTCATCAACCGCCTCAAGCGCACGGTGATCGAAAGCGTCCGCAATTC
>DASXSR010000372.1:0-21726 GCA_036505875.1 Blastocatellia bacterium
GGAACCCTGTTAGGTTGTGTCACCTGTCGAAAGTTAGGATCTGAGGTTAAATTCTTCGTGGAGATTAGGTTTTATGGTGTTAAGGTTGGATGGTAAGATCGGTAACCGCGTATGACCAATCGTCTGTATCCAACCCGGGCACTCACGGACATTTGTTGCAGACTGGCCCCAACCATCGCCTGTGGAGGTGGGTTGTGACTTCTAATGAGCTGATAACACTGTCTATCGCAATTCTCTCGCTCATTGTCTCAGGATTTGCGGCTTACAAAGCTTATACTCTCGGAAGCTATCAGTTGCGTCTATCCAATCGGATCGAATATCAGAAGCTTCTGTTCGAGATCGATAAGCAAGTGATGCAGGATCCCTCCCTATCCGCAATGTATGACGACCATGCGAGCTTACTCGACACAAACGATCCATTGAACAGAGCAAAGCTTGACGCATTCATCAGTTTCCACATCAATCTGCTCGAAGTGGTATATGTGTTTTTCCAGAACGTGAGGGTATTGACTGGTGAGGAGAAGGAAGTATCGAGGGCTTGGGACCGCTGGACTAAGTACTTAGTTGAAAACTCATTCGAATTGCGAAGCGCGTTAATGCGGCCCGAGGTGGACGACTTCTACAATGCAACATTTCTGCTGTATGTCAGACAGATCTTAAAGGAAAGGAAATTTATGTGACTAAGACGAGCGCCGCTCATTTTTTGAGAAGCGGAGCCGACTCAATTGGATGGTTGCGAGAGGAATGGAGTAATGATTGACGTGCACATTCACGCGGTAAACCCGCGGTTACCGGGCCTGAAGGCTCTGCCCGGGTTCCTCGAAGATTCGCCTGAGAGAGTTGCAAACATTCTACGGCGGCAGATGCAAGAGTCGGGGACGGAGATAGTCCTCGCCATGGGGAGGATCCCGGGAAACGCTGACGATCCACTCGGTATCAATTCAACACTACGTATATCAGCATTCTTGCCAGAACTGCACGCCATCGGAATTGCCGATCCGTTGCAGACTGACAACGCCCACCTGAATCGCGTGGAGGAGCAGTTGCGATCAGGTAAGGTGAAGGCCTTGAAGGGGTACCTCGGCTACTTGTATTACGGACCGGAAAGCCCAAACTACGCTCCATACTACGAGCTGGCGGCGCAGTTTCAGATTCCTTTCATCTTCCACACTGGGGACAATTATTCGATCATCGCTAAACTAAAGTATGCCCAGCCACTACTGGTTGATGAAGTCGCGGTTGAGCACCCGGATGTCAACTTTGTCTTAGCCCATTTCGGAAATCCATGGATCACCGATGCTGCCGAAGTTATCTACAAGAACGATAATGTGTGGGCCGACTTATCTGGGTTATTGGTGGGAGATGAAGTATTCTTCGAGAGATTATCTGAGGATGGGACGTTGCGACGCGTGATTGAGCGCGTAAAAGAGGGAATAGAGTTCACTTCGCGGCATGACCGCATTCTATACGGAACGGACTGGCCGCTAGTACCGATGCGCGTTTATGGTGATTTTGTTCGCCAAATCGTTCCCGAAGAGTATCACCAATTAGTATTCCGCGAAAATGCAAAGGCATTGTTCAAACTATAGTACGGCGAACTCTCCATCACGCGGCAAACTCAATCTCTGCTCTCGAGTTTAGACCCGGTCGATGCATGGCGCCCTAAACGTGATTACAATAACCCTTCTGGATCCGCCAACGACTTAACCGCCGCAAGGAACGCTCGCCATATCGATCAGCGCTCCAAAGACCGAGAGGTGGCTCTGTTCTTGAACGGATTCACCAAGAACATGTCCTTCACGGCTTGACCGCAAATACTCTGACGCTGGCGGCGTAGTCGTTGATGTTGTAGCGGCTCAAGAGCTCGGCCAGATGATCAAACGACCCGCTCGAAGGACCGCAGCATCCTGATGTGGCAACCGGCAATGAGCCGGCGTCAGACGAACAGCCCTCTTGGCTTTCCATCTCGGCGTAAACGTTCAAGTCTTTTTCTGTGTCGATGATCTCAGCGTGAGCGAACCCTGCGCTTTCGAGGCCGCGCTTGTAATCATCAATCAGAATCGCGCCCGCGACGCAGCCTACATAAGCGAGCAGATCAGAGGACACTTCGAGCGGAAGCTGTTTCTTGAGCGCGATATCGCTTACCGCAAGCCGGCCGCCGGGTTTGAGCACTCTCGCGATTTCTCGAAACACCGCCTGCTTGTCGGGCGCGAGATTGATAACGCAATTGCTGATCACGCAATCGACCGAGCCGGACGCGAGCGGGAGCTTATCGATCATCGCCTGGTGGAATTCGACATTGCTGTAGCCGCCTTTCTGCCCGTTTCGGCGCGCACGGTCGATCATCTCAGGTGTCATATCAATTCCGATGGCGCGGCCTTCGGGACCGACTTTCTGCGACGCCAGAAAAACATCCAGTCCGCCTCCGCAGCCAAGATCGACAACTACCTCTCCGGAGCGCAGATGCGCATAGGCTGTCGGATTTCCGCAAGACAAACCCATGTTCGCCTCTGCCGGAATGGAAGCCAACTCTTCGGCTGAATATCCAAAAGCCTCGGCCACCGCTCGCACGCCTTCTCGTTCGCTCGAAAGCGCGCTTCCGGCAATCGAGCCGTATCTGTCTCTGACCGTGTCTACGATTTTTTGAGCCACTTGCTTCTCCTTTTCGTTGAGTGTTCGCTTACTGTCGTGCTCGCTGCCCTCGTAGGGCTCGGGCGGAAGTGATCATTACCGGTTCGACGACGCGGCTCCGCGTGCAGCACTCGGCGTAAAGAAACCCGAGCAAGTCCTGGAGAGCCGGTGCGTTGGCTGAATACCACAGCCACTGTTTGTCCTTGCGCACGCTGACCAGGTTCTCCATCCTCAGCTTTTCCAGGTGATGAGAGAGCGTCGAGTTCGGTATTCCGAGCTCGTTTTGAATATCGCTGACGTTCATGCCATCCGGGTGGGCCGACAGCAGGAGCCGCATTATCCGCAGCCGTGGCTCCGCGCCCATAGCGGCGAACATGTCGGCAAATCGCGCCGTTTCTCCATTCTTCATATTTCGATAATACTAGAAATGTCAGACACCGTCAACGGAAATCTTTTTTGGTCGTGTTGATCTTGACGCTCCGGGGACGCCCAAAATAGAATTACCTTTAACTCTCAACCTTTGGGTTTATGCGAAGATCTTGATGGGTCCACTCGCTCCGCAAGCAAAAGCTGACCAGTTCAATTTCAACGACGAGCGCAGATTGCTCGCATTGGGAGGGTTGTTTTGATTGAAGTAGACCACCTCACAAAAAGCTACGGTAAGAATCTCGCGGTCAACGATATATCCTTCACAGTCGGCAAGGGAGAGATACTCGGATTCCTGGGTCCAAACGGGGCAGGGAAGACCACCACGATGCGGATACTCACCGGCTACCTGCCGGCGACCAGCGGTTCGGCTCGAATTGCCGGCTTCGATGTCTTCGAGCAGTCGATGGAAGTGCGCAAGCGAATCGGCTACTTGCCCGAAAACCCGCCGCTCTATACCGATATGAACGTGAGCGGTTATCTCGAATTCGTGGGTCGCATCAAGGGAGTGCAAGGCGCGGATCTCTCCAAACAGGTCGACCGCGCTATGGAGCTGTCTAATCTCACGCAGAAGAAGAACGAGTTGATCAAACGACTGTCCCGCGGTTTCAGGCAAAGGGTCGGGATCGCGCAGGCTATCGTTCACAACCCCGACGTTGTGATTTTGGACGAGCCTACGGTGGGGCTTGATCCAAAACAAATAATAGAAGTGAGAAAACTCATCAAGGGGCTTGCCGGCGAACACACGATCATACTTTCAACTCACATTCTGCCCGAGGCCAGCCAGACTTGCGATCGAGTCGTGATCATCAACAAGGGTCGCATAGCGGCAGTCGATACGCCGGAGAATTTGACGACTCAGCTCAAGGGCGCCGAGCGCGTACAGATGGAAGTGAAAGGCGAGGAAGAACCGCTGCGCGAGGCCATCGAGCAGGTTGAGGGTGTGACGAAGCTCGACGTATCCACTCTCGACAGCTCCCAACACCTGAAAGCGATAGTCGAAAGCGAGCCAGGCATCGACCTGCGCGGCAAGCTAGCTGCGGCAGTGATCGCAAAAGGTCTGGAGTTGTTTGAACTACGGGCGGTGAGCTTGAGTTTGGAAGATATATTCCTGCAGCTTACGACCGAGGAAGAGTCAGCGACGAAGGGGGCCGCGGCTGCTTAAAGCGGTAATGAAATCAGGTTCAGCCGACAAGCGGACGGCACCCGTTTCGTTCTTCTCTTTTCTTTTCCTTCTCCTTCCCTCGCATCGCGGGGATGGAGAAGGAAAAGAGAGAACACAACAAGGTCGCGGCCGCCTCTTGTAGGCTGTATCTGAAAGATCCACCCACTTCCGTGGGTAGTATTTGGAGATTCATATGAAAGGCATAATTGCTGTCTATCGGCGCGAGATGGGAAGTTATTTCGTCTCGCCCATCGCTTACATCGTCATCGGGTTGTTCCTGCTGGTCTCCGGCTGGTTTTTCTATCGCATACTCGGCTTCATGATCCAGCAGTCAATCACGATGCAAATGCGATCGATGCAGATGGGTGGCGGCGCACAGCCGATGGACGTTCCCGGACTCGTGATTCAGAGTTTCCTGGGCGACGTCGGCGTCATCATCCTGTTTCTGCTGCCGATGTTGACGATGGGAGTCTATGCTGAAGAACGCAAACGCGGGACGATGGAGCTGCTGATGACCTCGCCGCTGAGCGAATTTCAAATCGTCTTCGGGAAATTCCTCGCGGCGCTGACGCTTTTCGGTGTGATGCTCGCGCCGACGCTCATCTATCAGATCGTGATGGCATCGTATTCCGAGCCCGGGATTCCGTGGAGCGTGCTTTGGTCGGGCTATCTCGGACTCGCCCTGCTCGGGGCGGTGCTGGTTGCGCTCGGAACATTCATTTCGTCGCTGACCGAGAGCCAGATCATCGCGGGCGTCGCAACGTTCGCACTGTTTATTTTGCTGTGGGTGCTGGATTTCGGCGCGCGCGACACAAGCTCCACCTGGGGGGACGTGCTTCAGTATTTTTCGATCCTTCGACATTACGACGATTTTTCTCGCGGGGTGATCGACACCGCCAACATAATTTTTTACGTCAGCCTTGCAGGCATCGCAGTTTTTCTCACTCAGCGGTCGCTCGATTCAATGCGCTGGCGGAGAGCGTAGCTTATGAGTATCAATCGCAAAGAAGCTTTCAAAATTATCGGTTTTCTGGGTCCGGTCTTACTCATCGCCGGTTACATTCGCTACTCGATACGCGAGACGATGGGCCCGCTGAATCTGACGCTGTTGATCGCCGGCGGCGCGCTCACTATCGCCGCCATCGTCTTCAACTTCAAAGCGATTCGCGAGGCGTCGCGAAAGCGCTCGTCGAAGCTGGGCGCGAACACAGTGGTGCTGACGGTTGCCGTTCTGGCTATTGTCGGATTCGCGAACTTTCTCGGCTACCGACATCATAAGCGCATCGATCTGACCACCGAGAAGCTCTACAGCCTCTCGGATCAGACTCGCAAGATTGTCTCTGATCTGAAGAAGGACGTGAAGGTGATCCTGTTCGACAAGGACGATCGGCAGGGACTCGGCGACCAGATGAAGGAGTATCGAAACCTTAGCTCGCGTTTCACATTCGAAAGGATCGATCCGCAGAAGAACATTGAAGCCGCCAAACAGTACAAGCCTGAGCATCTGGGCGACGTGGTGGTTGTGTCTGGAGATCGCACTGAGAAACCCAAGGATACGACTGAGCAATCGATCATCAACGCCATTATCAAGGTGACTCGCGACAGCCTGAAGAAGGTCTGTTTCGTCGAAGGCCACGGAGAGAAGAAACTCTCATCGACCAACGAAGGTGACGGCTACGGCGTCGTTGACAAGATGCTCAAGGATGAGAATTACGAAACGAAGACGATCAATCTTGTTTCGTCCACCGACGTGCCGGCCGATTGCGATGTGCTGGTGCTGGCTGGGCCGAAGCAGTCTCTGTTTCCGCAAGAGGCTTCTTCGATCGGCAAGTACCTCGAGAAGGGCGGCAAGGCGATGCTGCTCATCGATCCCGACACCGATCCGAAACTGGATGACGTTCTGCATTCCTGGGGGATTCAGCTTGGAAATAACACTGTAGTCGACGCTAGCGGGGTCGGTCGGTTCTTTCAGTTGGGGCCGGGAGCTCCGCTAGCTCGCAGCTACGGGTCACATCCAATCACCAAAGATTTTGAAGGCACGATGACCTTCTTTCCGCTGAGCCGAAGCGTCGAGGCGATTCCCGAGAGCGGCGCTTCGTCGACTGAGTTGATGAAGACCTCTGAAGAAAGCTGGGCTGAAACCGATATAAAAGAGCAACCCGTTCGTTTCGACGAGGGCAAGGACAAGAAAGGACCTATCAGCCTGGGAGTGGCTGCGAACAAGACCGAAGGCGATAAGGAAGCGAGACTTGTCGTGATTGGTGATTCCGATTTTGCCGCAAATCAATTTGTTGGGGTTCAGCGCAACGGCGATCTGTTCATGAACTCGATCAATTGGCTCTCGCAAGACGAAGACCTGATCTCGATTCGCCCGAAGAACCCAGCCGACCGCCGAGTCTCGATGACCGAAGCAGATCAGAATCAAATGTTCTGGATAACACTCGTGCTCATGCCGCTCGCGGCCATCGGGTCGGGCGTCTACATCTGGTGGAGGCGGAGATAGCAATGAAGCGAAACACGCTCATCCTTGTCCTTCTCGCGGCAGTCGTCAGCGTGGCGGTTTACTACCTCGAGATAAAACCGGGCAAGCCGCGAGACGAAAAACCGGACACTTCGAAGCCGGCTTTCGCGTTCACGCGCGACGATGTCTCTTCGATTACATTAACCCGGGGCAGTGAAAGCGTTACCATCGAGCAGAAGGAAGGTAAGTGGACTATCACCCAACCGGTGACCGCCCAAGCGAATCAATCGACCGTCGATTCATTCGTCGGTAGTCTCACTTCAGCAAAGATCGAGCGGAGCATCAGCGCGTCGCCCGACGAGATCAAGTCGTTCGGTCTGGAGCAGCCCGCGGTCGCAATTGAGGTAAAACTCAACAGCGGCGAGACGCAGGAGATAAAGCTCGGCGCAAAAGATTTCTCGGGATTATCGGTCTATGCTCAGATTGCCGGGTCGAACGAAGTTGCGATGGTTCCGGTGTCGGTGCTGACCAATTCCGACAAATCGTTGAACGACCTTCGTGACAAAGCGATTCTCGGCGTGTCTCAGTTCGACATTAAATCGATCTCGCTCGCCAACGAGAACGGACAGATTTCTTTGGTGAAGGACGGCGGCCAGTGGACGCTCAAGAAACCTTACGATGCGAGCGTCGAAGAGAACGAGATGAATTCCTTTTTGCGTGAAGTGACCACAGCGGAAGCCGAAGAGTTTGTCTCGGACAAGGCGGAAGAGCTCGCGAAATACGGTCTGGACAAACCGAAGATCAATTTGACCGCGCAGCTCAACGACGGCTCGGAGAAGACGCTTTCAGTCGGATCGAAAGACGACAGTCATTACGCCAAGGCGTCGACGCGTCCGGAAGTCGTCAAGATAAGCTCGTCGCTCTACGACAAGCTGAACGTCAAGCCCGCCGAGCTTCGCAGCAAGGAAATGTTCAAGCTTGACAAAGACAATCTCTCGAAGATTGAAATCAAGAATCCGAATCTGCGGTTGGTTGCCGAGAAGAGCGGGGACAAGTGGGCGATCAAGGAACCCGCGGACAAAAAAGACAAGGACGCTCCGACTTTCAAAGTGATCAACCCGTTTGAGACGAAAGCGGAAGAGATTCTCGATTCTCCCTCTTCAGACGTCAGATCCAAGCTGGCGAAGCCCGCCGTCGAGGCAAAGCTGACCTATAAGGATGGAAAAGTCGTCGAGGTGAAGGTGTCTTCGGCAGACGGAGATAATGCTTACGTCAGCGTCAAAGGCCGCAGCGAAGTTTTCAAAGTAAAGAAGCAGATGCTCGAGGACCTGAGTTTCAAGCCTGCGGATTTATGAAGCGTTGTCATTTGAGGGGTCTATTATTATTAGAAAAGCGCCGCGCGAAAGCGCGGCGCTTTTCGCAGAAGGGCAATTAACCACTCGGACCTAAAAGTCAACGCGGAATCCGAGTTGAACCGTCAGCGGGCGACCGACCGGTGGACCGAAGCCAGGTCCGTACAGCGAAACCGGTTGGAAGAATTGGCTCTTCGAAGTCGCAGTCGTCGTGCCAAAGCGATCTGCAAGCGAGAGATTCTCCACGTCGAACAGGTTGTAGAAATCGGCGTAGCCTTTGATCTTGAATCGCTCGCCGATCTTAAAGACCTTCTGAGCGCGCAGGTCGACGTTGAAATAACGTCCACTGCGCTTGTGCACGTTCCCGTTGTCGTCGACGACAAAGCCGTCGCGCTCGCTATTAACCTTTCGCAACTGGCAGCCGACCGGATTCAACGCCCGGAGCTTGGTCAAGTCGCCGCGCGCGTTGAATACCGCAATCGGATCCGCGCTTGCGCAAATGCGATCAAGCATCGAGCGACCATCCCCGTCGATATCGAATCCCGTGTTCAGCGAAAAGGGCCGCGCGCTGGCTATTTGCGCGATCGGCGCCAGTTGTATGCCTCCCGGCAAGTCGAACACTCCGCTGACCACGACGCGATGGCGCTCGTCGAACCGAGTGGGGCCGAACTCTTCCGGCTTGAACTGGTTTTCCGGCGCGATTCTGAGGCCACTACCCGTGTAGGACGCCACCGGCTGCCCACCCCAGGACCTCGCATTCGACAGCACGTAGCTGGCCTTGAATACCATCTTGCGCACGCGGCCTTGAAGCGTCGTCGTCCAACTGTCAAACAACGAGCGGTTGGTAGACGCATACAAGATTATGTCGGCCAGGCGTCCAGCCGGCAGTCCTGCATCGACAAACGCTTTGCCGAAGAACCTTGTTGTAGCTCCGCTCACACACAGCGGGGAGTTCGGAGTCGAGCCCGGGAATGCCGAATTACAGATGGGCCCTATCCGAGGATTGATATTCTGCACGCGCGGCTCGTGAATCCCCAACGTGTGCACGTAGTCGCTGGAGAGGACATAGTTCTGGCCGAGCGTCTTCTGGAAGCCAATTGAGAACTTTTGGATGTAGGCGTCCTTCATGTCGGGCGGAATGATTCGCCCCACAGCGCCGACCTCCAAATCTGTGTTGCTGCCCCCACCGGTGGGTAGCGGATCGACGCCGAATCGGAAATTCGCCAGATCCCCGACTCCTACGGCAGAGTTCACCAGGTCGAGCACGGTCTGGTAAATCGTTGGGTTCGCCTGCTGTTGGGAGAACAACGTGAGGTTCTGGAAAACCTGATCGTAGAAGATACCGTAGCCGCCTCGGACCACCATCCGGCCATCGCCCTTCGGGTCATAAGCGAATCCCAGTCGCGGCTGGAATTCCCTGAGGCTCGGCGTCGTATCGCTCAAGTCCGCCGACGTGAGCGCTTGAGCGCGTGGATTGTTGAGCTTCTTGAGGATCAGCATCGTGCGGTTGTTGGTCTGATTCACCAGCTCGTGGATGTTGGCATCCCATCGCAGCCCGAGATTGAGCGTCAGGCGCGGCGTGACTTTGTAGTCGTCCTGCAGATAGAACGCCAACTGATGCAGCCTCGGCGTGGTCGTATCGCCTGAGCCGTTGTTGAGAGTTATTTCGTTAACGGCGCCACGAGTGGCGAACGCTTGCGGGTAAAGCGTGTGGTTGTTCTTGATAGTCAACGGGTCATCGAAGAAGGTTATCTGATAACCGTTCGCGCCGAAGAAGAAGAACCCGCTGAGCTTAGTGCTGATGTAGTTCGTCCCGAACTTCAAGTTGTGACCGCCCCTCTGCCACGAGTAGTCGTCGCGGAACTGAAACTTTCGCTCTTTTGTCTGCTGCGGCACGTTGACGTTAGCACCCGTCTGCACTGAAGGGAATAAGATGTTCGGCGTGGTGGTGACGGCGAGTATCTCATTCTTGAAGTCCTGGAAGTGGAACGTGAACACATTTACCTTCGTCGGGCTGATCGTGTAAGTGTGGTTGAGAACGAAGCTGTGCAGATGGTTGTTGTTAGTGTTGCCTCCCGTCAGATCGGACGGTTGAGTGATATCAACCTGATCGTTCGGAGAAGAATTCTTCTGGAACGCGTAGCGGTAGAACATCGCCTGTTTGCTGTTCAGTCGATGATCGACTCTCGTGCTGAGCAAGTGATCGTCATACGGCGTGGGTATAGTGGATACCGCCGTCACGCCTGGAATCGCGGCGATCTCCGCCACGAGCGGATCAGGAATCAGCAGATTCTGCCGCTCGCGGAAGCGCTCATAAGCGCCGAAGAAGAAGAGCTTGTCTTTGACGATTCTCCCGCCGAACGAGCCGCCGAATTCCTGACGGCTGAAGTCAGGCTTACTAAACTTCTGACCTGCTTTCTCCGCCGCCTTCTCATCTTGCTTCTCGAAGAAATCCAAACGCCGCAGAGACTGGCTGCGGAAATTGGCGAAGCCCGACCCGTGAAAGTTATTGCTACCAGACTTGGTAACAACGTTCACCACTGCGCCGACGGCGCGTCCACTTTCGGCTGTCCATCGGTGTTGAAGCACCTGGAATTCCTGAATGCCCTCGTACGCAAAGTTCTGCAGAAGGCTGCCGACAACGTTATCTTTGTCGTCGCCGCCATCCACGTTTACGTCAAGCTGACGGCCGTCGCCGCCGTTTGAAGCGAAGTTTCCGACTCGGGTCTTGGTCGGATCGAAAGTCCCGACGGGGCGCGCTTCGGGCATGATCACCGACAGATTTGCAAAGGTGCGGTTTAGCAGCGGAAGGTTCTGAACCTCGGTCGGGGTAACGACGCCGGCGATCTCCGACTTGGTGGTCTCAATCAGCGGCGCACCCCCTTGCACCTCAACCGTTTCAGCCACGCCGCCGGCCCTCAAGTCGAAGTTGAGCGTGGGGCGTGTTCCAACGCTCACTTCAAAATCCTTCTGAAGCGCCCTCGAAAAACCCTTTGCCTCAACCGTCACCTCATATTTTCCGGGAGGCAACTGCGCGATCGTGTAGTCACCCGAGTCGTTCGTGGTGGTGGAGCGACTAAAACCCGTGGCCGTATTTCGCGCGGTAATGGTAGCCCCGGCCACAACATTGCCTTGCGGGTCCATCACTCGACCGGTGATGTCGCCGGTTGTGACTTGCGCAGCGGCTGAAATGATTAGCAGTGCGTTAAGCAGCAGAAAAGCAGCGACTCCGCGAAGGAGTCCCTTCGAGTAGTGAGTCATCTTTGCACCTCCTTCTGTGTTAGTGCGAACCGAAGCGACACGGTTTCTTCGATTCTTTCTCGTTTCTGAATTGATGATGCCTTAGAGAAGATTCACGATTCATTGGTGTTCACAGGGAGCTCTCCTGAGCGGCTGTGATTATACTACTTTACAAGGACGACGAGAAGTCGTTTTGTTTGTTTGATCGCGAAAGGATGTTCTGTTGCCAAGCTAATCGGCGAGCAGTGCTTATCCTCTGATCTTCAATTTGTAGATCGACCACCAGTGCTCGAGGTCGTGATTTGCAATTGCAGTAATCCGAACGAGTCTGGCTCGCACTGGAGTGAAGGTTGCGATTGATCGCCCGCGCTCACCTTGTCCTGTCCAAACCGCGCGCCAGTTTCGGCCGTCATCGCTGACTTCTATCCGATAACGACCCGGATAGTCTCGGTCATTGGGGTCGTGAACCTGAATGACTTTTGCGACAGTGTAGCTGCCGCCGAGGTCCGCCGTGATCCAGCTGCCCGCGTAATTCACGGTCCCCGTGGTGGCTCGGTTTGCGTTGTTCTCATCGCTCACCGCTGGCGCGTTGGATAGTCCCTGCGCGTTGACCTGCCGAATCTGGCGAGCGGCAAGCCTGTCTTCCTCGTCGCGTTGCACCCTCTCCTCATCACGATTCGTTCGAAGTTCAGCTATCGACCACCAGTGATAATTGTCGCGAGCCCGAAGCGCGGTAATTCGAACGTAGCGAGTTATCACAGGCGCGAACGCGGCGACGCTCCGTTCATGGTCGCCTCCCCCTCGCCATACTTCGCGGAACTTGCTTTCGTTCCGCTCCCGGCTCACGTCGACTTGGTACTCGGCGGGATAGTCATCCGGCCATTGCCCGTGAATTTGAACGACCCGCGATAACTCGTACTCGCCGCCAAGATCGAAAGTAAAACTCGCCCCGGCGTAGTCAGGCCTGTCGGTCGACGCTCTGGTATTCATGTTCTGGTCGAAGGCAAAGGCAATATTGCGCATCGCGACGCCGGCTTGCGGGCGAGGACTAGCCTCCGCTGCGGGGGCACGAGCGGGTATGCGTCTCGGATTAGTCGCGCCCGGATCGATTCCACCGCGCACTTCGGCGATCGACCAGTCATCGGCGCCACCATGGTTATCGGTCGCGGTGATTCGAACGAATCGCCCGCGCACGGCTTCAAAGACAGCTCTGCTCTCGCCGCGATGGCCTGCGCCCTCGAAGGCGGTCATCCACGGGCCATCGGCGTTCTCAGCCAGCTCGACTTTGTAGGCGCCTGGATAATGAGTCGGCCAGCGCCCGTGATTCTGACTAACGCCGATGATGTTGTGTTGTCCGCCTAGGTCGAGGGTTATGCTCATTCCCGCATAGTTAGCGGTGCCGGCATTAGCTCGTGTGTCTTCGCGTTCATCGTTAGCTCTGGGTATGTCGTTGAGATCACCCGTAACCGATGCGGGGCGGACAGCGCGAGCCTGATAGGTCTGCGCTGTGGTTGCCGTCGCCAAACAGATTATTATCAAAGTTGCGCTCACAGTGAGCGCGACAAACCTCGGTTGTGGAAACATGTGTGTAGCCTCCAGTTTCCGTCCACAAGGCAGCTTGTACTATTCAAATTATCACGAGCGCTAAGGTGATTACCAGAATGCGCCGGTTAGCCTTGGACTGCGGCTGGAATTATCCGGATTCAGTAAAACGAGACACTATTCATGTCGCAGCGCAACCATCGGATCGACTTCCGTCGCGCGCCGCGCTGGAAGGTAACACGCGAGTAAGGACACGGCGGCGAGCACAATTGAGGCGAGGAGGTACGTGATGGGATCGCTCGCGCTCACACCGAACAGTAAGCTCTTCAGTAAGCGCGTCAACGCCAACGCCACCAATAGTCCCATCATCACGCCTACACCAGTCAACGCCATACCCCGCCGCAATACCAAGATTAAGACGTCGGCTTTTTGCGCGCCTAAGGCCATGCGCACGCCGATCTCATGTGTGCGCTGCGCCACGGAATACGAGACGACGCCGTAGATACCAGCGCTTACCAAGATCAATGTCACTACTCCGAACAAGGTGAGCAAGAGGGTCTGGAAGCGCGGCTGCGCGAGCACCTCAGAGAGCCGGTCGTTCATCGTCTGCACTTTCGGCGCCGGTAGATTCTTGTTCAACGCCCTGACTTCGCTGAACAGCGCCGCCGCAAGGTTTGCCGGATTCCCTGCTGTTCGCACAAGAAGCGTTGGCGTCTGCATCGGAAACTGCCAGTAGGGGACGTAGACGTTCAGTTCGATCGGCGCATCCAGGCTCAGACTCTTCACGTCCCCGACAACACCCACAACCTCTGTCCACAACGACACGTTCGTGTACCGATCAACCTGCGCCGCCTGTTCCGGATTGAGCCTGCCGGGATAGATACGCTTGCCGATGGGATTCTCGTTTGGGAAACAACGTTTGGCCAGCGACTCGGTGATGATCGCCACACGCGGCGTGTCGAGCGCATCGCTTTCGGCGACGGTGCGGCCTTGCAGCATGGGGATGCCCATCGCGCGGAAGTAATCCGCTGTGATCCCTTGGAAACTCGTGCGTGGATAATCGTCTTCGGCGCCGGTCTGTCGATTCTCAATCGTGAGCTGAAAGCCGGCCTTGTCGCTGACGGCGGCGACCGACTGCACGCCGGGCTGGTTGTTGAGGCGCTCGATCAACTCATGCAAAGTCACCTGTGGTCGTGTCTCAGTCGGGCGAACCCAGGTTGTGAAACCGGAAACCGAAAAATCCAGTTTTGCCGTCAGCAACCGATCCGGCTGAAAGCCGCGATCCACCCGCATCAATTGCGCGAGACTGCGGATCATCAAGCTTGCACCAATTAATAACACTAATGAGAGTGCGACCTCCGCGACCACCAGCAAACTGCGCAGGCGATTGCGATGCGAGCTGTCGGTTGCGCCTCTCCCAACATCTTTGAGGGCGACTTGCAGGTTCGGCTTGGTTGTTTGCAAGGCGGGCGCCAAGCCAAAGAGCAAGCCGGTTGCGCAAGCGACCAGCACCGTGAAAGCCAGCGAACGGCCATCCAGATGGGTCTCGCTCAAGCGCGGAACGTGATCGGCGTTGAAGGCGATCAGCAAATCGAGGCTCCAGTTAGCGAGCAGCACGCCGATCGCTCCTCCGATAAGCGACAGCAGCAGACTCTCGGTCAGCAATTGACGAATCATCCGCCACCGACTCCCGCCCAAGGCGAGCCGGATGGCTATCTCCTTTTGCCTGTCGGCCGCGCGAGCCAGCAGCAGATTGGCGACATTCGCGCAGGCAACCAACAACACACACCCAACCGCACCCCAGAGAATCAATAGAGCCAGGCGCAAGTTGCGGCCCAGCGTCTGCTCCAACAGAGGGATTACGGCGACCTGCGAACCGACCAGGGCTTCGCCGTGTTGGGCTTCAATGCGAGCCTGAATCGCGTTCATCTCCGCCTGCGCTTGCTCCAAGGTGACGCCGTCTTTGAGCCGAGCAACCACTGACAACCAATGCCCGCCGCGCCGATCTCTGGGGATGCCATCCCAACCGACCGGCAGCCAGACTTCTGTCTGATTTGGAAAGCGAAAGCCCGGAGGCATCACACCGACGATGGTGTAATCGCGCCGCCCGAACGTATCCACCGTCAACGTTCGGTCAATAACCTCCCGGTCCGCCCCAAACCGGCGCTGCCAATAATCGTGACTAAGGAGCGCGACGCGATTGCCTTCGCGCTGATCTTCTTCTCGTAAGAATGTCCGTCCGAGCAGGGGCTTTACGCGCAGGGTGGTGAAGAGACTCGACGCGACGTAAGCGCATTTGACTTTCTCAACGCCCTCAGCGTTGACTATGTTGAAGTCGCCGTTGCCCGACCAATAGGCGATGTCTTCGAAAACTTGCTGGCTCCCCCAGTCAGCGAAATCCGGCGGTGTGACTGGTTGCTGTTCGATGTTTCTGTGCGGACTCTTTTCCCAGAGCATCACCAGACGATCTGGTTCATCGTACGGCAGCGGACGCAGCAACACGCCATAGATCACTGAAAAGATTGCAGTGTTGGCGCCAATCCCGAGCGCCAATGTGAGCACGGCCACCACTGTAAACGCGGGATTCTTGCCGAGCATCCGAGCGCCGTAGCGCAGGTCCTGCCAAAATGAATCCATGCGGACACCTCTAGGCTAGTAGTTGCAGCCAGACCCTAATTCCCACCCAACAATTAGACAAGGATCAGGCTGATTTCTTCCCTCATTTCTAAATCGGACCGCCCCCAATTTACCTTTTGAGTGAGAGAAAGCAAAGCAGAGTCTTGTTGTTGAGAAGGGCGAGTGTTGTTCATGCAGAGCATATGACAGACAGAAGGCGGCCCTCTACAACTACGGAGCGATTTTTGAAGGCGGACGGGCAAGTTATTATGACCGCTCAGCAGTTTGCCATCGAATTGACTCACGTTAAGTTTGTGGAAGTCGAAGAGTTGAAGATAATGGTTCCGTGAGTGAGAATAGCGCGTCACATTCGTTTCAGTTCGAGAAGTCCATTTCGACGGTGTCAAGACTATGTACAAGGATCGTCGCATCGTAACCGTCGTACCCGCGCATGATGAAGCGCCGCATGTTGGCGCGGTCATACACACGATGCCCGGCTTCGTTGACGACATCATAGTCGTCGATGACGCCAGTGAGGACGGCACGGCTGAAGCGGCAATGAAGTGTGGCGATCGGCGTTTGGTTATCTTGAAAACAACAGAAGTTCAGGGTGTGGGCGGCGCAACCATTTTAGGCTACCGCAAAGCACTCGAAATAGGCGGGAGCATTATCGTGAAGATGGATGGCGATGGACAGATGCCGGCGCAACACCTGGCGCCGCTGCTCGACGCCATTATCGATCAAGGATACGATTACGCTAAGGGTAACCGCTTTCTTGCCGCCGAGTCTCTTGGCTTTATGCCCAGGCACAGGTTGGTTGGAAATATGCTTCTTACCTTCTTGACGAAACTGACTTCCGGTTACTGGCAAATCTTTGATCCTCAAAACGGCTTCACGGCGATTAGAAATGAAGCGCTCGGCGCTCTCGATCTGGACAAAATAGACAAAGGCTTTTTCTTCGAGAACGACATGTTGATTTATCTTAGCTGTCAAAGCTGTCGGGTAAAGGATGTGGCGATGCCAGCTCAGTATGGTAGCGAGAAATCTGACATTAATATCATCAAAATCGGTCTGACATTCCCTTTTCTATTAGCCCGAAAGTTTTTTCATCGAATCTATCAGAAGTACATATTGAGAGACTTCTCGCCGATCGCGCTCTTTTTGTTCTTGGGAATGGCGCTTTTTTTCTGGGGCTTGCTGTTTGGCTTGTACCTCTGGTTTAGAACGATGTTGACAGGCCGCGCAACGCCAACAGGAACTATTATGCTGTCGCTATTGCCATTGATTTTGGGTTTCCAACTTCTCTTGCAGGCAATCGTTCTTGATATTCAGCAGACACCGAAGTGAGTTAAGATCCAGAAACAATCTTAGGCCAGTCTGACCTCGCCGTATTTGATCATACCGAACTTTCAACAGACGCGAGCAGGCAACGTCAACTCCCGATCTGCAAGCAAGACTCGAAATAGATTCTAATTGTTTGTGCCTCTGGCATTCGTTTTGCTCATTTTATTTGTATCCGAAAAGTTGGACGCACTTTGCGTATGCCGAGATTACACAGGCAAGGACGCTTTCAGAACATGGAGGCTTACAATGCCACACACAGGAAACATTGCCGAATCGTCAGGGATTTACGCTGGAGACTGCGGCTGCAACACCCAGATCGCTCTGAGCAAGGGCGAAAGGTTTCCACCTTGCAGGAACTGCAACGAGGAAGTTAATTGGACTCTGCAGCAAGAAGCCAAGACGCAGAAGGCCTAACACTTTTTTGAAGACTTAGAGCCGATAACGACTAGTCGCGGCAAAGTGAGGAGTGTTTGTCGCGAAGGTAGCAGTGTGTCCTAGATTGTCTAGCGGGAGGATTAGTTATGCCTAAAGCCAAATCCAAAAAGCAGCAGATGGCTGCTGGCGCGGCGCTGGCCGCCAAGCGAGGCGAACGGAACAAATCAAGCCTCAAGGGCGCTTCGAAGGGAATGTACGAGTCGATGAGCAAGGAGGAGCTGAAGGAAATGGCGTCAACGAAGCGGAAGGGAAAGCCGACCAAGAAATAGCTTGTGGCTGATCGGCAGACAAATGCTGTGTACCTATCGGCCAAAAGCTTGTGCAGTTTTAAGAGACGTAAAGGCCTAGAAGAGATCCCTTGAAAGGAGGAGAAGATTGTGGGACTGATCTTACTGATAATCCTGATTCTGTTGTTACTTGGAGCGGTGCCGGCGTGGCCTTACAGCCGGAGCTGGGGTTATTGGCCAAGCGGCGGGTTGGGTTTGCTCCTGTTGATTGTGTTAATCCTGGTGCTGGCGCACGCGATTTAGCGCGGCCCTGGCTTCAATGACGAGAGCAGTCTGTGACGGGCGTGTCGACTGGGATGACTTTTGAATTCCATCCGCCGCCGTGTAGAATAAGACTTCGCTTATGCCCGTCACGGTTAAGCCCTTCAAGGTCGGTAACATCGAGGTTGGCGGCGGAGATCTGTTCCTTATCGCGGGGCCTTGCGTTGTTGAAGGTGAATCGCACGCGCTCAAGATGGCTCACTCGATCCGGGCGATCGCGGAAAGAGTCGGCGTTCCTTATATCTTCAAGTCGTCGTACGACAAGGCTAACCGCACCTCGATCAACGCGCATCGCGGGCCGGGGATCGATGAAGCTCTGCGTGTACTCGGCCGAGTAAGAAGTGAAGCCGGAGTGCCTGTGCTTACCGACGTTCACGATGTCGCACAAGTGCGTGGAGCCGCCGAAGTCGCAGACGTTCTGCAGATCCCGGCATTCCTGTCGCGACAAACGGATCTGATCGTCGAAGTCTCGCGCTCGGGCCGCACCGTCAACATCAAGAAGGGCCAGTTCCTTGCCCCTCACGACATGAAGCACGCGATCGAGAAAGCCACCTCGCAGGGCAATGAGCGTGTGATGATCACCGAGCGAGGCACGAGCTTCGGCTACAACAACCTGGTTGTGGATTTCCGCGGGCTCCCGATGATGCGAGCCTTAGGTTATCCGGTTGTGTACGATGTAACACACAGCCTTCAACGGCCCGGGGGACTTGGTTCGGCGAGCGACGGCGATTCACAGTTCATCGAGTACCTTGCGCGAGCTGGCGTGGCTTGCGGAGTCGACGGCGTTTTCATGGAGGTGCATGACAATCCGGCGGCGGCGCTTTCGGACGGACCGAACAGCTTGCCGCTCGATAGGCTCGAGCAGCTTCTCAAGAAATTGAAGGCGATTCACGAACTCGTGCGAGATGTAATCCACTGATCCCGTGAAGCGAGCGACGAGTCGCTCGCGAATATATTCGTTAAGGTCTTTGCCCACATGCTCAGAAGATTTCTCTCGGCTCTTTTCATCATCACAATTTTGGCGGCGATTGCTTCGGCGCAGGAAGTCGACGTAGACCGCTACAACATCACCGCGCGAATCGATGCCGCAGCCAGCACGGTCGACGCCAGGGCGACACTCGCCATCTCAAACCTGAGCCAGACGCCGCGGCCAAAACTATTTCTGAGATTGACCAAACTCGCTAAGGTGAGCGCGGCGTCTGTCAACGGCGCGCCGGCGCAATTCGACATTGCCGAAGATCGTCAGGTTACCGCGCTTAATCAAATCATAATCACCCCGTCATCATCCATCGATGCCGGAGCAAAGGCGACCGTCGAAGTTACCTACCGCATCGAAGCGCCCGAATCCACACCGGCGATCCATGTTTACTCGGGCGAGGCATTGCTAACCCCTCAGGGAGTGTGGTTTCCGATGCCGTGGACGATGTTCACTCTTTATGGAGCGACCACAGCCCCGTTCACACTGACTGTAAACGCATCGTCTCCGGCTGCCAATTTTCGAGCGCTTTCATCAGGGGCCCTCAAGACCGAGGGGCAGAGTTCAACATTCGAGCAGCCCCTGAACTCGCTTCCTTTGATAGTCGCCGGGAGCTTCGATCAGCCGGTCAGCGTCGAGCACGGCGGGGTGAAGGTCGAGATCTTTGTTCAGCCCGGCATTGCTGCAGTTTCGACGGACGCCAAGCCTGCAGATCCAAAAGCGATTATTACGCGACTCGGCGATGAAGCAGGGCGCGTAATCGACTTCCTCACTAAGACGCTTGGGCCTCCGCCGTCTGGAGCTACTTTCAGAATAATATCCTCGGTTCGCGCGGGTAACCTGACCGAACCCGGCGTTCTTGTATTGAACGAGCAAGTGTTTCGTCGCGACACTCTGAGCGCCGGAGTTATCGAAGTGCTTACCGATGCCATTGCGCGCATATGGGTTGATGGCCGCGTTCGGCTTCGAGGCCAACAGCCAAGAGCAGCGCAAGAGAATCGCACCGCGATCAAGGCTCGCAGTGCGGCGTTCATTCGCGATTCGTTGCCGCGTTATCTTGCAACGCTCTACTTCGAGGAACGTTTCGGAAAAGACGCGGCGCGCGATCAGCTCACGCGGATGCGTTGGAGCTACACTCCGGTCGCGCAATCGGGCCGCGATGCAGAGCTTGGATTACAGACTCTGCTGATGCCTAACTACAGCGCGGCCGTGTTCAACAAAGGACCTCTGGTGTACCGGCTTCTCGCCGAAACGGCAGGTCGCGACAAGCTCCTCGCTGCAGTCAAGTCGCTGGTGTCCGGCGCGCAGAACAAGATAATCACAACGGAGGATCTGAGAGCGGCGCTGATAAAGGCAGCGCCCGGGGTCGAGAAGGATTTTCAGCAATGGGTCGACTCGATCGTCGAACCGGACATAATCATCGGCGCGGCGCTGCCCTCCGATAAGCCGGGCACACAGCGCGTTAATCTCCGCAATCTCGGCACCGGCGACGTGAACGTTACCGTGTTGGCCATTACAGCGTCAGGCAAGCGAGTGACCGCCTCGGTGCTGGTTCCATCCGAGAACCTCGCGACTGCCGAGATACCTACGGCTGAAAAGATCGTTTCGCTCGAGGTGGACCCCGACAAACTGATTATTCAAACAAACTATGACAACGACGCGAGGGACGCCGATTCGAAGACTACGCGACCTTCTGCGCAGACTTTGTTGAACCAGAGCATAACCGATTTCAACAAAGCTCAGTTAGCGGACGCAGAGTCGAAGCTGCGTCAGGCGGTCAGCTATGACCCTCGCAACGCGCTGCTGCACGCCTGGTTAGCTCGAACGCTCGCGGCCGAAAAGAAGTTGGACGAAGCCGTCGCCGAAGCCAACGGCGCGATCAAGGCGGAGCCGCCGATCGGACCAGCATTGGGCTGGGCGCGCATCACGCTGGGACAGGTAGCTCTTGCGCGAAATCAAGCGGCGGACGCAACGCGCCAGTTTCGCGCGGCGGCGGCGGAAGCCGACGAAGCGACCGCCCAGTTCGCGGCTCACGAGGGAATGGTTCAAGCGGAGCGCGCTGCCGGTACGACTCTTCAGGCTGACGAATCGGTGCGAGCTTATGTAGCGCAGCTCGACTCGGCGATCAAGCAGCCGACTTCGGATAAGCTGTTCGCCCTGGTGATCAAGAACAACCTCAAGCGATTCGTGCAAGGGTTGACCGTTTCTCGCCCGGCGTCGTGGACCACCGAGTTACTTCACGTCGAGCCGCTGGACGCCAATCGAGTCGCGCTCGACGTGGGGCTGAAGGTCAAAGCTGAAAACAAAGACCAGGTCGGCACTGCAGTCTTTGTCTTGAGTCGAGCGCGCAGCGGCTGGGTCCTCGAGGATGTGCCGCATCAGCTTTTCAATGTCAAATAGCCTCTGTGTATCATTTAATGAGATTTGGCGTTGGATTGAAGATCGCTCTCGAAAGACTTCCAATCGCAACAGAGATTGCAGAATCTCACTAGGGAGGTATGAGTCGATGCCAAAGTCACCGGTATCATTCGCGCCGCGTAACACTGAGATCCGCAAAGCCGGAACCGTAGTTGGAGTAACAGATCGCGTTTATCCAATCAATGGCGACAGCGTTACCTTTGAGGACGTCCTGGTCAAGGGTGACTTATCAGGTGAGCTTGAGTATAACGGGAGGAAGCTTCGCGTAGTTAGAGTCCACACTGTCATTGGCCTTGAGATCGCTGGCCAGGGCCCTCGTGGCCCGGTTTGGAAACACGTTGAATGCCAGGTAATCGGATGAGTCAAACTGAAGATCGGACAAATCTTCAAGGCTGGATGCGCGATTACTCCGATTTGCTCTTGGTAAGTTTCAGGTCCTCTGGGCGTATCGAGCACAATGTCACAAAAGGGGAGAGTCGAGAGCATCAGATTCTCGATACTCTATCCAAACTGCTTCCTGCTAGGACGGCAGTCGAGCCCAATATCGTAATCGCGGATGCAGCGGATGCACA
>DASXSR010000373.1:0-10502 GCA_036505875.1 Blastocatellia bacterium
GTGTGATGGTCCCAGGCTTCATGAAAAAGCTGCACGAAGCGCACGCCTCGCTCAACAAGCCGGCGCGCCAGCAAACAGTTATTCGCGTAAGAGGCTTTGCCGGGCTCCG
Organism: Blastocatellia bacterium; assembly: GCA_036505875.1. Taxonomy (GTDB): domain Bacteria; phylum Acidobacteriota; class Blastocatellia; order UBA7656; family UBA7656; genus Onstottus_A. The sequence goes on from DASXSR010000373.1 coordinate 110, forward strand.
CGCCGTACATCTCCAGCGTCTCTTTCGACTCTTTGGAAATATCCGTCAGCTCCGGCGCGCTCTCCTGCATGCGATAAGCCATCTCGAAAGCGTTAATGCGGGTGGCAGTCTCCGGGTCCTGGGTGAGAGCAAGGTGATGCTCGTTGATCCGCTTGAGCGTGTCGAGCGTCTTGCGCTGCATCTCGCGGTTAATGCCGCGCGGGTTCGATAGCGAAAGGATGGGCTCGCCCGTGCGACGAAACGGCACTCCCTGATACACCGTCGGCAGGAACCCGCAGCCCCAGTTTGAAGCGCCGCCGCTCGTCCCGCCCGCAGACGATAATACGACGAAAGCCGGAAGGTCTTTGGTCTCGCTGCCCAGTCCGTACGTCGTCCAGGCGCCCAGGCTGGGCCGGCCGAACTGCTGCGAGCCTGTGTTCATGAAAATCTGTCCCGGCGCGTGGTTGATAGCATCCGTGACCATTGACCTGACGATCGCTATCTCGTCGACTACTTCTGCAAGATAGGGCAAGGCCTCCGATAATTCCCCGCCTGACTGCCCGTGTCGATCAAACTTGAATTCAGAAGCGTACAATCCCGCGTCGGGCCGGATGAAAGCAAGGTTCATGTCTTTGACCAAATCTTGCGGGACCGGCTTGCCGTTGTATTTGACAAGCTCAGGCTTGTAATCGAATAGATCCAACTGGCTTGGCGCGCCCGCCTGGAACAGATAAAGCACGCGCTCAGCTTTACCGGGAAAATGCGGCTGCTTTGGCGCGAGCGGATCCAGGGATTGCGGATCGCGGATTGCGGATTGCGGATTGATGGCAGCCAGCGACCTTTCATCCAACAGAGATGACAACGCAATTGAGCCAAGCCCGAGGCCGCACTCTTTTAAGAACCAGCGACGCGCCAGCAGCTTCTTCGTTTCTTCTTTGATTTCTTTAGTGTACTTCATAAGCGCTCCGAGAAGGGGAATAGGAGCGGGTTCAATCCGCAATCCCCAATCCGCATTCGTCACTATTCCTTCGTAATAGTCTCGTCCATGTTCAGCAGCACGCGAGCCACTATCGTCCACGGCGCGACTTTGTGGAGATCAACGTCCGCAGGAATGTTGTTCAGATCGGTTGCTGTGACATAAACCGCCGCCGCCGTTCGCCCCTCGAAAAACTTCTGCTGATCCTTGAGCAGCGCAAGCAGTTGATTCAGCTCGAATGAATCGGGCCTTCTGCCGACGCACAGCCTGAAGGCGTAGATCATGCGCGAGCGGTCGTCGCTCTCGCCTTCTTTGAAGACGCGCAGGGCCAGCCCCTGCGCGGCTTCCATAAACACCGTGTCATTCAAAGTCGTGAGCGCCTGCAGCGGTGTGTTTGAGCGAATGCGACGCGTGCATGAGAAATCGGCGTTGGGCGCATCGAACGCCAGCAGGCTCGGATACGGCACTGACCGTTTCCAAAAAGTGTACATTGCGCGGCGATAGCGATCCCGCCCCGTGCTCGTCTCCCATTTCATCGGCGAGCCGTAGCCGAGATTGAGCACGCCATCTGGAATTGGCGGATAAACGCTCGGCCCGCCAATTTTCGGGCTGAGCAATCCGCTCGCGGCCAGCGCGATGTCGCGAACGATTTCCGCTTCGACACGCAAGCGAGGAGCGCGAGCAAGCCATCGGTTGTTCGGGTCCGCCTCTTGAAGCTTCGGCGTCAAACGCGACAATTGGCGATAAGTCGCAGAGGTGACGATCAAACGCTGAATGCGTTTCATGCTCCCGCTGTCTCTGAACTCGCAGGCCAGCCAGTCGAGCAATTCAGGATGAGAAGGCCGCTCGCCGCGCGATCCGAAATCTTCCGGCGTCGTCACAAGCCCCTGCCCGAAGTATTCCTGCCAGATGCGATTGACGATCACCCGCGCCGTCAGAGGATTGCTTTTGTCAACTATCCAGGTTGCCAGTCCAAGTCGATTCAAGGGAGCGTCTTTAGGAAACGGATGGAGAGAAGCTGGAACACCCGGCGTCACCGCGTCTCCAGGCTTGCGCCAGTCGCCGCGCTTGAAGGTGTGGGTCTCGCGCGAAACGAAGTGAGGCGTAAGAGCAAGGGTAGTCGCGCCGTACGGCCACTGGCTCATCAACTCGTCAATGCTGCGATTCACATCAGCGAATTGTGGATCAGTCGTGCGATAAAAGCTGAAGATTTCGCGCTGCTGCTCTCGTGTGCGCTCGGATGCTGGAATCGAAACGAGATGGCGGATCCTCGCCGGAAGAGCATCAGCATGAGGCTTCTCGTCGCTCGTGACCGAAAGGCGGAACCGGCCGATGTTCGCTTTGCCGGCTTGCGGGTTGTCTTCGACTTTCTGCGTCAACTGAATTACTAGATTCGTGCCGCGTTCAAATCCTATCGGACTCTTCGCTTCAAAGACTGCTTTGCGGTCCTGGTTACGACGACCTGGCCCGGCATCGATGCCCCAGGCTGTTTTCGGGTTGCCGTCAATCGCGTTCTTCACCGGAAAATCGGGATGAGAAAAATCAGCCGTCGCGTAAATCAAATGAACTTTCTCTAAAGCATCCGGTTTGTCTGCAGGAGCCGCCTCAACTGAGAACTCGGAAAGGAAAGCGCTCCCGTCGTTTGCCCGGCCCGGTCCGGTTCGCGGCAAGTTTGGATCAGTTAGCAGCTCCACACGAAAGCCCGTGATGTGCTTCAAATTAGTTCGCGCTTTGACGACGTAGTTGTTGCCTGTCGAATTGTCTCCCTTGGCAAGATACGAATGATCCTCCAGCCGGTCGAACTTGACCCCAAACGCCGCAAAGATGCCGGTATCTTCGAGCACTGTCCAGTGGCCCGCGTCGCGGGTCGCCTGCTCTTCCCACGCAGCCACGCGCCGGGGGAGATCAGGGTCTTTTGCGATCAACTCGTCTTCAATCGTCGCGATCTTCCCCAGAATCTCGCCGCGCTTCTTCTTTACTTCTTCGCTCGGAAATTCGATCTCAGGCTCGTCGTCGCCGTTGAGAAACGCGAAGAAGCGATAATACTCCTCCTGCGAAACGGGGTCGTATTTATGCGAGTGGCATTGGGCGCAATTTATGGTGAGTCCCAGAAACGCCTTCCCGACCGCATCAACGCGATCGATGATCCCCTCGACGCGAAACTGTTCGGGATCGACGCCGCCTTCTTGATTCAGCATTGAATTGCGCAGGAATCCGGTGGCGACTCTCTGATCGAGACTAGCATTGGGAAGCAAATCGCCCGCGAGCTGTTCGATGGCGAACCGGTCGAAAGACATATCGCGGTTGAAGGCATTGATCACCCAATCGCGGTATGGCCAGATCGAACGAGGCAGATCCTTCTCGAATCCATTGGTGTCGGCATAGCGCGCTGCATCGAGCCAGTGACGCCCCCATCGCTCGCCATAGTGCGGCGAGGCAAGCACGCGCTCGACAAGCTTGTCGTACGCATTCGGGCTCTTATCGGCGAGGAAGCTGTCGATGTCTTGAATCGTCGGCGGGAGCCCCGTCAAATCGAGACTGAGTCGGCGAATGAGCGTTTCCTTCGAGGCTTCCTGTGATGGCTCAAGCCCTTGCTGTTCAATTTTGGTCAGGATGAAACTATCAATTGGATTGCGCGCCCAGGCCTTATTCTTCACGGCAGGAACCGGCGGGCGAGTCGGCGCGACAAACGCCCAATGCTTTGCGGTCTTCGCTTCAGCCGACGCGTCATCCGGCCATACAGCGCCCTGATCTATCCAGGCTCGAATCAAAGCGATCTCGCCGGGGGCCAATGGATTGCCGGCCAACGGCATTCGCGCCTCGTCGCCTTCGCCAAGGATCCGTCGAATCAAACGGCTCTGCCGGCTACTACCAGGAATGATAACCCTGCCGGAAATGCCGCCCTGCACCGCCAGCTTCTTATCATCCAGCCGCAACTGCCCCATTGCTTTCTTCGGCCCGTGACACTGGTAACAAGCTCGCTGGAAGATCGGCTGGATGTCTTTGCGAAAATCAACGCGGTCTTGGGGTGGGAAATGAGCCGCAGATGACTTGAAAAGGGTGGCGACGGTCGCGCAGAAACAGATCAATAAGAAGACTGTTAGCTTTTTCATACCAACACCGGTCAGAAGTTGAAGCGCTCAATGTTACTCTTATTAAAGATGAAAGGCGCGCCGAGCATCACTTCATCATCTTTGATTTCGATCTTGCCCAATCGCCCAGCTTGAATCTCGCGGGCGCCGCGTTTGAGCTCACCGGTCGCCAGCAAGTGCGCGACATAGACAGTCAGGTATCCCAAGTCTAATGTGTTCCACAGTACAATGCTTTCAGCGACTCCCGACTCGACATAGGGCTTGCACATGTTCGGCAACGACAGGCCGGTTACTTTCACGTCCGCGCGGCCCGACTGCTTGACCGCCTCGGCCGCGCCGGGAACCGCCGGAGCAGCAATCGGCATTATCAGTTTGACGTTCGGATAGACTTTTAACACGGTCTGCGTTTCGGCAAAAGCCCGATCACGGTCGCCTTCGCTTGGCTGAATCGCGACAAGTTTCAACTCGGGATATTTATCGGCAAGCCTCTCTTTGATGAACTTGATCCACTCGTTTTGATTGGCGGCGCTGAGCGAGGCAGTAATGATTGCAAACTCACCTTTACCGCCGAGTATTCTCGCGGCTTCATCCACCAAGGTGTAACCGATGCCTTGCGGAGTAGCTTGATTGATGAAGAAGTCGCGCGCGTCGCGTTCGGCGTCCGCATCCCAGGTGATAACCTTGATGCGGCGCTCGCGAGCCTTGCGCAGCACTGTCGAGATGCCCACTTTGTTTTCGACGCTCACCGCGATCACGTCGACTCCGCGAGTGATCCACGCTTCGACAACTTCATTCTGTTTCGCGGGATCCAGATCCGTCGGGCCATCCCACGACAACTCCACATTCAGTTCTCTTGCCGCTTCGTCGGCGCCTTGCTTGCAACTGATGAAATACGGATCGCCTTTCGCCTTGGGCATCATCGCAATCACCGGCTTATGTCCATTCGTTGCAGGCGCGGATGATGAGCCGACGTGACCGCCGAGTTCTTGTCGAAGCGATCGAACCAAAAACCAGTTGCTGCCCGCCACGACCAGCGCGCCGGCGAGAATGACGCTACTCAAAACCGCGACTTGCGAGTTCTTCACTTCGCTTTCCTCTAAAGATGTCCGATAAGCTTCAGATGGTCGTCCTTCACGAACTCGACGCCGTTGAAAACCGCCGACAACCTCAAGTTTATCGAACAGGATCGTGCCGAGCAGCAGCACACCTGTCAGAATTCCTGCCAGCTCTGCGGGCTGCGCGCTCAATCTCAGGCCATTCTGCAGAATCACGATGGCGAAAAGGCCAAGGACGGTTCCCAGCACCGTGCCGCGCCCGCCAAAGATCGACGCGCCGCCCAGCACAACAGCCGTGATCGCCATCAGCTCATAACCGGTCCCGGCGTCAGACTTCGCTTGCCCAAGATGTGCTACATATACAACTGCCGCGACGCTCGAGGCAATCCCGGATGAGACGTACAAGAGACCAAGTCGACGAGCCACCGGAATGCCGGCGTAGCGCGCGCCCTCAGCGGAATAACCAATCGCATAGAGGCTGCGCCCAAAGGCCGTTCGATGGAGCAACCAGTAGAGCGCTGCGACAGCCCCAATCAGTACGAACAACTGGGTCGGAATCACATCCGCCGCATAGCCCTGCCCCAGGAACAAGAATCGCGAAGAGAATCCGGAGTAATTTTCAATGCCGCGTGTCAGTCCCTCAGCAACTCCTCGAAAAAGCGAGAACGTACCGAGCGTGACAATCAACGGAGGAAACTTCAGCCGTGCAATCATCAACGCGTTTATAGCGCCGCCCAACAATCCGATCAGCAACGCGAACGCGGCGGCGAAAGGCATCGGCAAGTGAGCATCGCGCCAAAGGCTTCCCATCACAACCGCCGCCAGCCCCATCATCGAACCAACCGAGAGATCGATTCCTCCGGTGATTATGACCGGCGTCAGCGCCAGCGCGAGCAACCCGATCTCTACCGCCAGTCGCGTCACTTCGAACGCGTTGGCCGCAGTCAGAAAGTTGTTTCCGGTCGCGCTGAAGATAACGCATTCGACGATCAGCACGCCGAGCAATAGCCATTCGTTGTTCGGAAGTAGCCGCTCACGCCACGGAGCTTCTAATTGCAGATTGCGAATGCCGGATTGAGGAGTCGAAGTCATAAAGTCTTCTCAGCCATCCGCAGTCTGCCGACTCGTCCGAGCACGGCATCCGACATTAACGCACCGAGGATAATCACACCTTGAATCGCTTTCTCCCAAAACGGATTGATGCCAACAAAAGTGAGCGCGGTGCCGATTGTGCCCAGCAGCGCAACACCGATCAGCGTCCCGACCAGTCGCCCGCGTCCGCCGGTGATTTCCGTTCCGCCCACGACTACCGCCGCGATTGCTTTCAACTCCAACCCCAGGCCCGAATTTGCCGGCACGTTCGAAAATCGCACCGCGTTCAGCAATGCAGCTAACCCAACAAGCGCCCCCATCAACACGAACACGCCGGAGATCACTTGGCGCGGCTCAATCCCGGCGAGCCGTGCTGCTTCGCCATCGGAGCCAACCGCATAAACCGCGCGCCCGGCGCCGACGTTCCGCAGCATCCATCCAAAGATCACCAGCATCGTCAGCGCAGAGACGACGATCAACCATTGCGCGACCGTCTGGCCAAGTCCGAACCATTGAAAATTCCGGGGGAGGTCTTGCACCCACGCGCCTTGCGTTACCCAGCGCAGTCCATCGCGCCAGGCTACCAGCATCGCCAGCGTTACAATAATCGAAGGCAGACCGAGACGACCCACTAGAAAGCCATTCACCGCCCCCATCGCTGCGCCAATCAAGAGCACACTCGGCAGCAACATTGAGATCGGCACGCCTGTCTTCGCAAGCCATCCTGCCGCGACGCTTGCGACCGCAAACTGCGAGCCGACCGAAATGTCTATCTGGCCAACAAGGATCACGATTGTCATCCCAATTGCGATTAGCAATACAGGCGCGTTGTTTACGGCAAGGTCGCGAAGATTCCCGGCGCTGAAGAATCCTGGCGCCGTAACAGCAACCACTACCAGCAGCACTGCGTAAGCGACTGCCGCCGCCAGTTCACGCTTGTAACGAATCATTTTGAGTGCCCGAGAATCTGTAGTGATCACCAAGTTCTCTATGGCCAAGAGCCAGCGCCAGGATCTTCTCCTGAGTTGCTTCCGTCCGACCGAAGCTCCCGACAATCGTGCCGCCGTACATCACAGCTATTCGGTCGCTCATGCCGAGAATCTCCGGAAGCTCGGACGAGATCATCAGTATCGCAACGCCCTGTGCGGCCAGCTCGCTCATCAATCCGTGAATCTCGGCCTTTGCAGCGACATCGATTCCTTGGGTGGGCTCATCAAGAATTAACACTGACGGCCTGGTCGCGAGCCACCGGCTCAGAGCGACCTTTTGCTGATTGCCGCCGGAAAGCGTCGCCACCGGAGCAAAAATTGCCGGCGTCTTGATAGCAAGGCGCCGAGTGTAATCCGCGGCTATTTCTGTCTCCCGTTTGAAATCCATGCCTAGTGAACTCGAGAGTCGATCGAGGGAAGCGAGCGTGATGTTGGCGCTTATCGGCAGCTCTGGAATCACGCCGTGCCGCCGCCTGTCTTCCGGAACATAAGCGATGCCGCATTCAACCGCTCGACGCGGACTACTAATCTCGACGAGCTCTCCGCGCACCAAGATTTCCCCTTGATCTGCAGGAGTTAATCCGAAAATTGTTCGCGCCAACTCCGTGCGACCCGCGCCCACCAGGCCGGCGACGCCAACGATCTCGCCCGCGCGAACCGTGACGTTCACGTCGCGTATGCCTGTTTGTGAGCAACAGAGATTGCGAAGCTCCAACGCCACCTCGCCCACCTCGGCCGACTTTTTCGGAAAGACTGCCGAGAGTTCGCGCCCCACCATCAACTGAATCAACTGTTGACGATTCATTCCCGACATCGGCCGCGAGTCGATAGTCCGTCCATCGCGAAGAACCGTTACGCGATCGGCAATAATCGACAGCTCTTCCAGACGATGCGAGACATAAATGATGCCGGTCCCTTCGGCGCGAAGCTGGCGAATCACAGCGAATAGGTTTTGAGTGTCCTCCTCAGAGAGCGAAGCCGTCGGTTCATCCATGATCAACACTCTGGCGTTCGCTCCAAGGGCGCGGGCAATTTCAACCAACTGTTGCTGCGGCATACTGAGTTCACTTGCTTCGCAGTCGGGATCGATCTTAGCTCCGACGCGCGCCAGCAGATCGGCGGCTCGGCGGCGACGCTTGCCCCAATTAATACGGAGCCAAAGCTTCGCCTGCTCCAGACCGAGCGCAATATTCTCCGCAACGGTGAGTTCCGGAAAGAGCGCCGGTTGTTGATAGATCGCAGCTATGCCAAGCCCCTTTGCCACGCGCGGCGAATGATCAACGATCGTTTGGCCCTTCAGCGTGATCTCACCACTATCGGCTTGCACGGCGCCCGTGATTATTTTGATTAGCGTGGATTTGCCCGCGCCGTTCTCGCCGATCAGCGCGTGGACTTCGCCCGCCTTCAACTCGAAGCACGCGTCCTTGAGCGCTTGCACTCCCGCGAAGGATTTGGAAATGTTCCTTGCCGCCAAGACCGCGCCGCTATGACTTGAAGCAATCTGCTCGCTCACGTGTAACTGCCCTCCTCGGGAAGCAGCTTGACGAACCATTCCTCTTTCAACGTAATCAGCGTGTCTCTGATCAGTTGATGCACGCTGTCCGCGTCCTGTGTTTCCAGGGCATTGATTATCTTTTCATGAATATCCGCGCTCTCGACATAAGTCTGGTGCTCGCGAGTGCCTTTCATCACAAAAAAGGCAAATAGTGGAACGACGACACGCTCGAGCGCCTCAACCAGGTATTGATTCCCGGACATCTCCCAAAGCTTGCGGTGGAGAACGAGGTCACACTTGTAGAATTGATCGAGATCCAAACGTTCCGCTGCAACTCTCATCTCCTCGACCGTTTCGCGCAGCGACGCAATGTTGGCTGCAGTAGCGTTCTCCTTGGCCCACTGACCGGCAAGCGCCTCGAGCTCAATGCGGATGCGAAAGATGTCTTCCACGTCCTTTCTGCCGAGTTTGGTCACATAAGTTCCCCGGTAAGGGATTCTTTGCACCAATCCCTGGTGTTCGAGCTCAATCAATGCCTCGCGTACCAAAGGCTGGCCGACACCGAGTTGCTGCGCGACTTTGTTCTCGACGATGGCCTCGCCCGGATTGATTTTTCCCGCCAGGATCGCCTCTCTCAGAATCGCCAGCGTTCGGTCTTTTCTTGAGAAAGACTCTACTTGATCGAAGAAGTTTGTGTTGTTCATAAGCTTTCCAACCTTTGTCAGCAGCGAGGCTTAAACGACGCTCACGTACCGCGCTTCGATTGCGGCATAGCGCCGTGCAGTCTCTTCCGATCCGCGTGAGGGCAGCGGAGTGAATCTCTTCAGTTGAACGTGTCGGGCTGCGTGCGAGCGCGCTTCGGCAAGCGAGGCGAAGCGGCCTGCTGCAATCGCTTGAACCAAGGCGTTACCTGTGACGGTTGCTTCAACAGGGCCTGCCAATACCGGCAACCCGGTCGCCGTAGCGGTCGCCTGATTGAGATAATCGTTTTGGCTGCCGCCGCCGATGATGTGCACTCCCATGATCTTTTGGTTCGTGAGACTCTCGATGGTGCGCAACACCGAGGCGTAGCGGAAAGCCAGCGAATCCAAAACTACTTTGGCCATCGAAGCTGGTTCGTTGTCGACCTGCTGATCATTCTCGGCAAGCTGCTGCGTTATCGCGTCCAGCATGCTCGGCGGATTGAAGAAACGTTCATCGTCGGGAAAGATCAAACACGCGCAACTGTCGAGCGCAGTGACCTCCGCGAGAAGTCTGTTGTAATCGACGTCAATGTCGCGCCGCTTCCATTCATCACGACACGACTCAAGAATCCAAAGCCCCATCACGTTCTTGAGAAAGCGAATCGTGCCGAAGGCGCCGCCTTCGTTGGTGAAGTTGTGACGCGCGACGTCAGAGTTGATGAGCGGGCGGCCACGTTCCACGCCCACCAACGACCAGGTCCCGGAAGAGATGTAAGCCCATCCTTCTTCGAGTGGAGTCCCAGCTATTGCGCTGCCGGTGTCATGAGTCGCGGGCGCCACAACGCGCGCGCCATCAAGTTGAAGCTCATTTGTAAGCTCAGGCTTGAGCGGACCGAGGTCGCTGCCCGCAGGAACGATTTCCGCCAGGAGATTCGATGGCAGCTCCAAACGCGCCAGCATCTTACGATCCCAAGTGCCGCTTCTCGCGTTGACCATCTGCGTGGTGGTTGCATTGGTGTACTCGGCAACCGC